>NZ_CP166245.1:660324-990486 GCF_033597815.2 Staphylococcus sp. KG4-3 | reverse complement strand
TGACCAGAATTATGTGGTCTAGGTGCGATTTCGTTTACATACAAACGATTTTCACCATCTATAAAGAACTCCACAGTAAAAGTACCTACGAAATGTATTTTTTTGATTATTTTATCAACTTCATTTCGAGCTTCTGCTTCTTTTTCATGTTCTGTACGTGCAGGTACGACTGTTTTAAAGAGAATTTGATTCTGATGTTCATTTTCTTGCAGTGGAAAATACGTGATTTGATTATCAGTACCAATGGTTACAGTTAGAGATACTTCTTTCTCTAATTGCAAATATTGTTCAGCAACACATTCTTGTTTTTCTACAAGTGCCTTTGCTTCATCTATGTCTGATGTTGAATTAACTAATATTTGACCTTTACCATCATAGCCACCGAATCTTGTTTTCACAATAAAAGGATAACCGATTGTTTCTATTGCAACATTCAAGTCATCCGGCTTAGATAATTGTACAAATGATGCAATTTTGCAATTTGCTTCTTGTAATGTTTGCTTTTCAGTCAATCGATCCTGGAGTAATTTTATAGCTTGATATCCTTGAGGAATATTATATTTTGAGACAAGTGTCTTTAATTGATTTGCTGATATATTTTCAAATTCATAAGTGATGACATCAGATGACTCTCCAAGTTGTTCCAATGCTTCTTGATTATCATAGTCAGCGTTAATAAATTCATGTGCGACATGTTGACATGGACATGATTTATCAGGATCGAGCACAATCACTTTATACCCCATCTTTTGAGCTGATTGTGCCATCATCTTTCCTAACTGACCGCCACCAATAATGCCGATTGTCGAACCGAACTTTAATTTATTGAAGTTCATCTTGCATTTCACTCACTTTCTGAACCAATGATTTTTCATAATTTTCCAAATTCTTTTGGATTGAATGATTACCAACACTTAGTATTCTTGCAGCTAATATACCCGCATTTTTAGCACCAGCTTTACCTATAGCTGTAGTCGCAACAGGAATACCTCCTGGCATTTGGACAATTGATAATAACGAATCTAAGCCTTTTAAACTTTTTGACTCAATTGGTACACCAATTACTGGTAATGTTGTCATCGATGCAACCATACCTGGTAAATGAGCGGCGCCACCTGCACCTGCAATAATGACATCATAACCATTCGATCTTGCTTCTTTAGAAAAATCAACCATTAATTGTGGCGTACGATGTGCTGAAACAACTTTCTTATCATACGGAATTTCCAATTGGTCTAACATAGAACAACTTTCTTTCATCGTTTCCCAATCTGACGAACTACCCATTATGACTACCACTTTCAAAACGAACACCCTTTCAGAAATTTGAAATATTACTACTATTAGATGTATATTACAGATATAGCATAACAATTAAACCATGCTTTTTCAATCAAAAATCGAACTTTAACAACAAAAAAGTTAATAATTTACGTCTTTTGGTTGTTAATTGCTATGGTTTTTATGTTAATGTTAAGTAAAGTTCATACATACAAGGAGGATTTTTATGGTCGCAAAGATTTTAGACGGAAAACAAATTGCTAAAGATTACAGACAAGGTCTCAAAGATCAAGTTGAAGCTTTACAATCTAAAGGTTATACACCTAAATTATCTGTGATTTTAGTGGGTAATGATGGTGCTAGCCAAAGTTATGTCAATTCAAAAAAGAAAGCCGCTGAAAAAATTGGTATGATTTCTGAAATTGTACATTTAGATGAGTCAACTTCTGAAGAAGAGGTATTGAAAGAGCTTAAACGTTTAAATGAAGATGATAGTGTTAGTGGTATATTAGTTCAAGTTCCATTACCTGAACAAGTAAGCGAACAAAAAATATTGGAATCTATAAATCCTGCTAAAGATGTGGATGGTTTTCATCCAGAAAATATCGGTAAGTTATATATTGATCAACAAACTTTTGTGCCATGTACACCACTTGGAATCATGGAACTTCTAAATCATGCTGATATTGATTTAGAAGGTAAAGATGCTGTTGTAATTGGCAGAAGCCATATTGTAGGTCAACCTGTTTCTAAATTGTTACTTCAAAAAAACGCAACTGTTACAATTTTGCATTCTAGAACAAAAGATATGCATAGCCATTTAAAAAATGCTGATGTTATCGTGAGTGCAGTCGGACGTCCAGGCCTAGTAACTAAAGACGACGTCAAAGAAGGTGCTGTCGTAATAGATGTTGGTAATACTCCGGATGAAAATGGCAAATTAAAAGGCGACATCGCTTATGATGAAGTTAAAGAAGTAGCAGGAGCAATTACACCAGTTCCAGGTGGCGTTGGCCCAATGACAATTACTATGGTATTAAATAATACACTTATCGCCGAAAAAATGCGTAGAGGCATTGAATAGTCAAATAAATAACGACTGTTAAATACTTAATGAGTTTAGAGCATCAGTATTTATTCTCATATTAAAATAAGATGAACGAATAAACTCGTTGCAATAGTTATAATCAATTGCCAAGTACTTGTAATAAACACACAAACTAGCCTTACCTTGACTTTCCACTATTGCTAATACAAAAATAAGAGGTTAAAACATAAAGTTTTCTACCTAAAAATAAACGTCAATTTCTAAATTATTTCAACAGAAATTGACGTTTATTTGCTTTATAACCTTTTATGAATTCCAGAATGCAAATGAATTATGAGCAAGCTATAGGATCAGATCACACAATCCTCTAGTACTCTATACACAATTAAAACAGTAAGATTATAAATATAAATGAGAGCTAACTTATGTGATTAGCTCTCGTATTTTTTAAAAGCTGATAAAGGTATTTTCCATCAGTAAAGGGGGCCTGTTTAGAGTTATACCCCCACGCTTAATCTAGGAATAAATGATTCGAAATGTATACGTTGTTCTTCCACACCGATTTCTTTTAATGTTGTAATAATTGATTGAAGGAATTTAACTCCTCCACAAACATAAATTTCAGTGTCTGCTGAAATAAATTGACTTAGATACGTTGCATCAATATATCCATTCTTTTGTTTATCGTGAATAATATACGAGGCATTATCATTATTATTTGCAATATCTTCTATTTTATTGTTAAAAGGTATTTCTTGTACACTTTCAACATTTTGAATAAAGTCTACTTTTACATTTGATTTTGCAATTTCATTAAACATTGGAATTAAAGGAGTTACACCTATACCTGAACCGATAAACAACTGAGACGCTGCATCATTTACTATTCCAAATCCTCCTACAGGAGCAGATAAATTAATCGTTCCACCTACTTGCATCTCATCATGTAAAATTGTTGATACTTCTCCCTCGTGTGAATCTGTCACATCTCTTTTCACTGCAAAAGTTAATGTATGTTCGTCGCCTTCAACAATCGAATAGTGACGTTTGGCACGATATTCCAATTTATCACTTTCTACGTCCACTGTAATATATTGTCCTGCCTCAAATTTACTTAAGTTATATTCATCTGACTTAACAGTAAACACCTTGATATCTGAAGTTGTTGGTTCTATATTGATAATTTCAAAAGGTTTAAAACCATCCCAAGTCATCTCATTGTAAATATCTTTCTCAACATTAATAAATACAGAAGCTATTTCACCGTATGCTTTTGCCCACGTAGCAATAATCGCATCATCTTCTGGGAGCCCTAGTACATTTTGAATAGCTGCCAATAAGTTTTCTCCTACAATATCGTATCCGGCTTCTGGT
Source organism: Staphylococcus sp. KG4-3 (assembly GCF_033597815.2). Lineage (NCBI taxonomy): Bacteria > Bacillati > Bacillota > Bacilli > Caryophanales > Staphylococcaceae > Staphylococcus > Staphylococcus halotolerans. The sequence continues at coordinate 986,783 of NZ_CP166245.1, read as the reverse complement.
ACTTGTAACGCGCAGTGCTTATAAGCAATTTCTTTAACAACTGGCATGATGCGTGTTAAATCATCGATATTGATTGCTGCCGCTAATACACTTTGCGCTAACGCTGTAGATTGCAAACCCTTTTTCTGATTGGTTTGGTTGAACATATTTTTCAACTCAGGATGTCTCGTAAACATTCTATTATAAAAGTATGATGTGATTTCTTCTCCCTTTTGTTGTAATACAGGAACAGTCTCTTTAATTATATTTCGTTCTTTCTCATTCAACATTTAATTCACCCCTAATTTTATTTTATTGCTTCTTACATTTTTATCTTATTACAAAATTAGATGTTACAAAAGACTCATGTGATAAAATTCACAAAAAGTTCAATTTACATACTTTTAACCGGAAATTACAATGAAATTTATAGAAATAAGCTATATTAGGACTATAGTATGATGTATAATATAGCAAATTAAAGTATAGTAAGGTTTAATAAAATTAATGTTTTGCGTTCGGAGGTTACGTAATGAATAAATTAATACAATCTTTGTCTGCATTAGGTGTATCTGCTACGCTTGTATCACCTAATTTAAGCGCAGAAGCTACTGACAACTCAATTCCAGAACTTAAAGGAATTAACGATACAATTATCGATAAAGGCGACGACTACAATATATTAAACGGCGTGCGTGCATACGATAAAGAAGATGGAGATCTTACACATAAAATCACAGTTGACGGTAATATTAATACCGAAAAAACTGGTAAATATAAGATTGAATATAAAGTTGAAGATTCAGATGGCGCAACTAATAAATCTATTCGTTATATAGAAGTAAAATAATTTATAAATTTAATACATATACCCCTAAATGATAATGTTTATCACTATTTTATGAGTAATTTTGGTTTATTGTCTTAAATATGACACTTTTCACAAAATGTACACATAATTTTAACAAATCTTTGAAAGCCCACCAGACGTTGAGTTTGTTGGGTTTCTTTTAATTTTACAATATTTTTTTTTGTACAAACACTTGTAAATATTGCGTAATATCTTAAAATTGATGGTAAGCCCTACATTTGTAGTATTAGGAGGTCAAAAAAGTGTCAAAATTTAAGTCTTTGCTTCTACTCTTTGGCTCGCTAATTTTGCTTAGTGGTTGTTCTAACGTAGAAGTTTTAAACCCAAAAGGGCCGATGGCAAGCGATACGAAGTTTTTGATTATGTATTCAATCATCTTCATGCTTGTTATTATTGCCGCTGTTGTTATTTTATTCACGGTTTTCCTATATAAATATAGAATAGGAAATACTAAAGAATCAGGAAAGATGCACCACAATTCTTTAATGGAAACAATTTGGTTTATTATTCCTGTAATTATTGTAATTGCTTTAGCCATCCCAACGGTTAATTCACTTTACAATTATGAGGAAAAACCACAGAAAGAAGACGATCCACTTGTTGTTTATGCGACAAGCGCTGGTTATAAGTGGTTCTTCAGTTATCCTGAACAAAAAATCGAAACAGTTAATCATTTAACTATTCCGAAAGATCGCCCTGTTGTCTTCAAACTCCAATCAATGGATATGATGACAAGTTTCTGGATTCCACAATTAGGTGGCCAAAAATATGCGATGACAGGTATGACAATGGACTGGACATTAACAGCTAGTGAGGAAGGTACGTTCAGAGGACGTAACTCAAACTTCAATGGTGAAGGCTTCGAACGTCAAACATTTGATGTTAACTCTGTAAGCCAAAGTAAATTTGAGGATTGGGTAAAAGATGCGCAAAGCAAAAAAGTATTGGATCAAGATACGTTTGATAAGCAACTTTTACCAACTACTGAAAATAAAAACTTAACTTTCAGTGGTACGCATTTAGCATTTGTTGATCCTGCAGCTGATCCTGAGTATATTTTCTATGCTTATGATCGTTTCAATTATGTGCAGAAAGATCCAAACTTTAATACACCAGAAGAAATAAAAGAAGATGTATTAGATAAACCAGATAAACCTGCACGTAAACCACAAATCACAAATGCAAACTATGAACGTCATGGAATGAAAGCGACGATTCTAGGCAATAATGAACCATATGATAGTGAATTCAAAGATGAAGAATCACATAATATGGATGAAATGGAAAAAATCTCTGAAGGTGTTAAAGATGAAAAAGCATCTAAAATAGAGAAAAAAGACCATGAAAATGGAGGTGGACATTAATGAATTTTCCATGGGATCAATTACTCGTTCAAGGTAACTGGATGATAACGATGGCACAAATTGGTGCACCGTTTGCAGTTATAGCTGTGATCGCAGTAATTAGTTATTTTAAATTATGGAAATATCTATACAGAGAATGGTTCACATCTATTGACCATAAAAAAATTGGTGCAATGTACCTAATCTGTGCGGTATTAATGTTCGTACGTGGCGGTATTGATGCGTTAATGATGCGTACACAATTAGCAATTCCAGATAACACATTTTTAGAAGGAAACCATTACAATGAGGTCTTTAGTACGCACGGTGTAATAATGATCATCTTTATGGCAATGCCTTTCATCTTTGGTTTATGGAATGTCGTAGTACCATTACAAATTGGCGCGCGCGATGTTGCATTCCCTGTATTAAACAACGTAAGTTTCTGGTTATTCTTCTCAGGTATGATTTTATTCAACCTTTCATTTATAATCGGAGGTTCACCTGCAGCTGGTTGGACTAACTATGCACCGCTCGCAGGAGAATTCAGCCCAGGACCTGGGGTTAACTATTACTTAATAGCAATACAAATTTCCGGTATCGGTACATTAATGACCGGTATTAACTTCTTTGTTACTATACTTAGATGTAAAACACCAACTATGAAATTCATGGAAATGCCAATGTTCACGGTTACTACTTTCATTACGTCATTAATCGTTATCCTGGCTTTCCCTGTTTTAACAGTTGCATTAGCACTATTTACGACTGATAGAATATTCGACACTGCATTCTTCTCTGTCGCAAATGGTGGTATGCCAATGCTATGGGCTAACTTCTTCTGGGTATGGGGGCACCCTGAAGTGTATATCGTTATCTTGCCAGCATTTGGTATTTACTCTGAAATTATTCCGACATTTGCTCGTAAACGTCTATTCGGTCATCAAAGCATGGTCTGGGCAACTGCAGGTATCGCATTCTTAAGTTTCTTAGTTTGGGTTCACCATTTCTTCACAATGGGTAATGGTGCATTAATCAACTCATTCTTCTCAATTTCAACCATGCTGATTGGTATACCAACTGGTGTTAAAATCTTTAACTGGTTGTTTACACTTTATCAAGGCCGTATCACCTTTGAATCACCAATGCTATTCGCATTAGGTTTCATACCTAACTTCTTAATAGGTGGTGTGACTGGTGTAATGCTCTCTATGGCAGCAGCAGATTATCAATACCATAATACGTACTTCTTAGTAGCGCATTTCCACTACACATTAGTGGCTGGTGTTGTATTCGCTTGTCTAGGTGCTTTGATTTTCTGGTGGCCTAAGATGACTGGATTTAAGTTAAACGAAACATTAAACAAATGGTGTTTCTGGTTATTTATAATCGGATTTAACATTTGTTTCATACCACAATTCATTCTTGGTTTAGATGGTATGCCTCGTCGTTTATACACTTATATGCCAGAAGATGGTTGGTGGTTACTAAACGTAATTTCAACTGTCGGTGCCCTAATGATGGCATTAGGCTTTATGTTCTTAGTTGCAAGTATCGTTTACAGCTTCTTCAAAGCACCACGTGAAGCTACTGGCGATAACTGGGATGGTTTAGGTCGTACTTTAGAATGGGCAACTGCAAGCGCAATGCCACCTAAATACAACTTTGCTGTCACTCCAGATTGGAATGATTATGACACATTTGTAGATATGAAAGAACATGGTCGTCATTATTTAGATAACCATAATTATACTGATATCCACATGCCAAATAACACACCTGTTGGTTTCTTGATGGGAATTTTCTTCACTATTGGTGGATTCTTCCTTATCTTCGAAACAATTATTCCAGCAGTAATTTGTTTATTAGGTATCTTCGGTACTATGATTTATCGTAGTTTCCAAATAGACCATGGTTACCATATACCAGCGTCTGAAGTAGCAGAAACTGAAAAACGTTTACGTGATGCACGTATTAAAGAAAGGGAGGCTGTAAGTCATGAGTCATGATGCAAACACAATTGATCAACGTTCGCATGAAGGTAATTTAAATAGACTTGGCTTTTGGATTTTCCTTACAGCAGAATTCTCATTGTTCGGTACGTTGTTTGCGGCATTATTAACACTTCAACACGGCGGCGATTATGCCGGCAAAATGACTACTGAATTATTTGAATTACCACTTGTATTAATAATGACATTTGCATTATTAATTAGTTCTTACACTTGTGGTATAGCAATTTACTATATGAGAAAAGAAAAAGAAAAGTTAATGATGATCTGGATGATTATCACAGTTCTTCTAGGTGCTGTATTCGTAGGCTTTGAAATTTATGAGTTCGCGCATTACGTACACGAAGGTGTTAATCTAACTATTGGTTCTTACTGGTCTAGCTTCTTTATTCTATTAGGAACACATGGTGCCCACGTATCATTAGGTATTGTTTGGATTATTTGTTTATTAATTCAAGTTGCAATGCGAGGATTAAATAAAGACAATGCTCCTAAATTATTTATAGTAAGTTTATATTGGCACTTTTTAGATGTTGTATGGATTTTCATCTTTACTGCCGTATATATGATAGGGATGGTGTTTAGCGGATGAATACAATTGTAAAACATACTGTAGGTTTCATTGCCTCAATCGTTCTAACAATCTTAGCAGTATTCGTAACCTTATACACATCTATGGCACTTAATGCTAAGATTACCATCATCTTTGGTTTCGCTTTTATACAAGCTGCAGTTCAATTATTAATGTTCATGCACTTAACTGAAGGTAAAGATGGGAATTTACAAGGATTCAAAGTTGTATTTGCGATTATCATTACTTTAATTACTGTTATTGGTACTTATTGGGTAATGCAAGGTGGACACTCAAGCCACTTATAATCCTAAAAAAGACTTCTCTTCGGAGGAGTCTTTTTTTATTATTTTTAAAATCTCATCCCCGCTCTCCCCTTTTGTTATTTCTACTATGTTTAATACATTTTTTAAGCATTTAAACTACAAAAATTGTAAAATAAATATATACCCTATTTTATTAAAGGAGGTTAATTAATGAAACAACCTATAATTATAGACACTGATCCCGGTATTGATGATGCTGCGGCAATCAGTATTGCTTTAAATCACCCTGCGTTTGATTTAAAAATGATTACTACTGTCAATGGAAACGTAGGAATTGAAAAAACAACGGCAAACGCATTGAAACTTAAACAATTTTTCAAAAGTAATGTCCCTATACATAGAGGCGCTTCACAGCCCTTACTTTCAAACATCGTAGATGCAAGTTCAGTCCATGGAGAATCAGGCATGAACGGATATGATTTTCCTGAACCTAACTATAATGATTTAGCTTCAGTGCATGCTGTAGAATCTATGTATAAAGAATTAAAAGCGAATAAAGATCCCGTAACACTCATTCCCATTGGTCCACTAACGAACATTGCTTTATTAATATCTACTTATCCTGAAGCTAAAGATTATATTAAAGAAATTGTCTTCATGGGTGGTTCCACTGGTCGTGGTAACATAACACCATCTGCAGAATTTAATATTTATTGTGATCCAGAAGCTGCTCAAATCGTATTCAATTCAGGTTTACCCCTGACTATGGTTGGTCTTGATGTTGCAAGAAGTTCTACATTGAGTCATCGTACAGTAAACGAACTTCAGGCATTAAACCAAACTGGAGATATGCTACATCACCTTTTTAAACATTATAAAGGTGATGATTTTGAAAAAGGTATTAATGTTTATGATGTATATACTGTGCTTTATCTGCTTCATCCTGAAAAGTTTGATGTACAAGAAGCAGATGTTCAAGTTGAGACTAATGGTACATTGACAAAAGGTGAAACAGTTACAGATTTTAAATCTAATTTCCCTAATTGTAGTGTAGTTATGTCTATTGAACCTAAGGTATTTAAAGATATTTTTATAGATGCACTCAAGTATTGTAAATAACTAATAGTTTATTAATGCATAAAAAGACACTCCTTTTATGCTATTTGATCTGTAAGTTTTAAACTTTGATTAAATAGTAAAGGAGTGCTTTTTTATATACGTTTTACTTTAATATTTTTGACCGACAATATTATATGGCCCGCCTTGTTTTAAGATATCATAATAAATATGTTTGATTTTCTTTTCGTTATTAGTCTTACTATTTTCATAATTAGTACCTAATACTACTATATATTTGTTGTTAAAATAAGCTGTAAATACTTGGCCAAAAAAACCACCATTAATTCTATTTTTATCTGGAAGCGAATAAAAACCATATCTATAAGGTTCAGGATACTGCGTGGTTAAACTCTCATGTAAAAGTGGTTGAGTTATTTTACCATCAAAAATTTCGTTATTTTGTAAGCTTAAAATTAATTGCCCCATATCGTATGGCGCCATATAGAGATTACCCGCACCATAATACTGTTCTAATATATTTGGTGTTTGTTTCACTGGATTACTAGATGTTTTATCTTTTTTATAACCAATTGCCATATTCTTTTGATAATCTATATCATCGAAGAATGCTGTAAAATTCAAATTATATGGATTTGCAAGTCTATCTTCAAAGTTCTTTACATAGGATTTACTAGTTACCTCTTCAATCACACGTGATAATACTAAGTAATTCGCATCATTATATCTATTTTTATTATAATATTTAGATTCTATTCCTTTTTCCTGTATAGCATGTACAGCTTCATCTAAATTTTTATATTGAGGGGAAGCTTTATATTTATATAAACCGCTTTTATGCTGCATCAATTGATTTAATGTGATAGTTTGAGTTGTTTTAAACCAAGGTAAGTATTTTGTGACTGGCTCATTCATATTTATTTTCTTTTCATTTACCAGTTGCTTTAACATTAATCCGGTGGTGAATTTTTGAGAAGAACCAATTAAATATAATGTATCCGCCCTATTCTTTTTATCTTCTTTAAAATTTTTCATGCCATAGCCTTTATTTAGTTTCAATTGACCATTTTCAAATACAGCAGCTGTACCATTAAATTTGATTTGCTCTAAGTACCTATTAACTTCTACTATATCAGGGTTATTTTCATCAACAACGGTATTTAATTTACCTGTTTTTTTATGACCTTTTGATGCCTCTTCATAAGTTTTAGTAGCGTTAAATTCTTCGTTATAACGTTGATAATGTTTATATATAATCAAAAATGTTATTGCTACAAGAAGTATAGTTAAAATAAACGTTAATCGTTTTAGTTTTTTCGTAGTCATCTTTTTGCCTCTATTTTACTCAATGTATATGATTAATATAGTCTTGTTCAAATTGATCTGTTATCGCATCAATATTATCTACATTAAGCGAGAAATAAAGTTTGATTTTTGGTTCTGTTCCCGACGGTCTCAAAGCAATAAAACCATAATCAAATATGAATCTAATTAAGTTTGTATTAGGTAATGATAATGGTTCAGTTACCCCTTTTTTCAAATTCCTAATTTCACCAATTTGATAATCTTCAATTTGGTTGATATCCATACCACAAATTGAAAAAATATCTTTATTTCTAAACTGACTCATTATTTTAGAAATTTTTTCATTACCTTTTGAGCCTTCAAAGCTCGGTGCGATTGTTCTATCTTTAAATTCACCAATATTTTGATATATATCGTGAATTGTATCTTTAAATGTTAAACCATTTTTATTTAATAAATTTTTATATTTAATTAATAGTGGTACCATTTGAATTGCATCTTTATCTCTGGATATTGGTTTGGCTAAGTATCCATGACTTTCTTCAAATGCTAACAGCAATTGCTTATTACTCGTATCGTGATTTTGTTCGATTAAGTCAGAAATAAATTTGAAACCAGTTAATACATTCGCCACTTCAACGTCTAATGATTTAGCTAACTTCTCTGCTAACTCACTCGTAACGATTGACTTTACAATATATTGTGGTTTATTAGATTCTACTAAATCTTGAAACCTTAATTTCATAAATAGTAAACCTATCTCATTACCATTAAAATATCTATAGTCGTTATCTCCATAACGTTCAATAAAGCCTAACCTATCTGCATCTGGGTCTGTAGCAATGATTAACTGTGCATTTGTTTCATCTGCCAATTTTTTTCCTAGTGAAAATGCCTCTTCGTCCTCTGGGTTAGCAATTGCAATTGTCGGGAAATGACCATCTGGTTTTGATTGATTTTCTTCTATTACATAATTATGATAATCCAACTCTGATAATATATCTGACATTAATGGTAAGCTCGTACCATGTAAACTCGTTAGTACAACTTTGGCATCCTTTTCTTCAATCGTACCTACTAATGATTTAACTTCAGCTTTGTATTTTTCTGTCACTTCATTAGCCATGAATTGAATTTTCTCTTCATTTAATAATGTCTCAAAATCGCCTTTTTCAATTAATAATGGCGATTCAATTGAATTTATATAAGAACTTAACGCTTCTGATGCTTCTGGTAGTAATTGACCACCATGATTATTATAAATTTTTATACCGTTATAGTTTTTAGGATTATGACTAGCAGTTATCATGACGCCAGCATTTACATTTAATTCTCTTACCGCAAAAGATAACTCTGGTGTAGATTTATAATTTTCTGACACAATCGTATTCACGCCATTTTCAGCTAAAACACTTGCTATTTCTTTAGAAAATTCTTTTGATAATAATCTAGTATCAAAATGGATAACCACTGATGGATCGCTACTAACACTATTTTTTAAATATTGTGCTAATCCTAATGCAACTTTTCGAACAGTAAAGGCATTTAATCTTCCAGGACCTAAGCCAAAAGTACTTCTTATACCTGCAGTACCAAAAGATAAAGTAGTTTCAAAGCCTTCATTTTTTTCTTCTTCTGTTTGTAATTGATAAAATTCTTTAACTAAACTTTCATCAATTTTCTCTAACCAAGCTTGTTTCACGTCGATGTATCCTCCTTATATCTTTCAGAACAAAGATATATTTAATTTTAATTTCATTTTAAAAGTTAATTCACGATAAATCATCCCATACATTTTGCTATTCAAATAAAACCTATTAATTATTCGTTAGAGTTGATATTGTCTACAAGTTTATATTTCCAATGTATATTATATCCTATGTTTTAAAATAAATCATTTTTAATCAAATGACATAAATGTAATATCTATATCTAAACCTTGACAGTTCAAGTACTTAGTATACCGAATATCTTTAAATTTTATTTCAGACTTGTAAATAGCATATTGATAGTTGATATTTTTTAATTATAGTAATAAAATTATAAGTTATAGTACATTTTCTTCTTTACAAATATTTAACAAAGTTAAAAAGTCTAACAACTTCAACAAAATGATAGTTACATGTACCAAATCTTATACATGGGGAGCTCCAAACATGAATAAATTTTTAAAATATTTTTTAATATTTCTATCTTTACTTCTTGTAGTTGTTCCAGTGATATTTGCTGTTATACTATTAAAATCTTCTCAAGGTGCTTTTGAACATTCATACAATGATCAAGATTCAGCGAGGCAATCTAACATACGTGAATCAAAAGTCGACCCTTCAAAAGATCCTATCTCTATCTTATTCTTAGGTATTGATGATAATAGTGGTCGTGAAAAAAACGGGCAAAGTACTGAACAATCAAGATCAGATGCAATGATTTTCTCTACACTCAACACCGAGAAAGAACAAATAAGAATGTTAAGTATCCCACGTGATACTATAAGTTTTATCCCTAAAGTGGGTTATTACGATAAAATTGCACATGCACATGCTTATGGAGGACCTAAGTCATCAATGGACTCTGTAGAAGCTACTTTAAACGTGCCGGTTGATTACTATGTAAGAATTAATATGGAAGCTTTTGTCGATGCTGTAAATGAACTAGGTGGCATCGAATACGATGTCCCTTATGACATTAATGAACCAAATACTGATGATTCTGGAAAAATCAAAGTTAAAAAAGGCCACCAAAATTTAAATGGCGATGAAGCATTAGCCGTTGCGAGAACAAGACATCAAGATTCTGATTTAAAACGTGGTCAACGTCAAATGGATTTAATAAAAAAACTATTTGCTAAAGCTCAAAAAGCAGATTCAATTAGTAAGTTAGATGATGTTGTTGAAATTGTTGGTAAAAATGCTAAACACAATTTAAGTTATAAAGAAATCAAAGTACTTGCAACTTCTTATTTAAAAGATGATATTGATATCAAAAGTACACAACTAGAAGGTAAAGACGATTACTTAAATGGTATATATTATTACAATCCTGATATAAAAAATATTCAAGATACATCAAATCTTTTGCGTGATGATCTAGAATTACCTAAAATAAAAGATAAGTTAGAATTTTTAAACCAACGTGTTATTGATTTTTATGGTACACTCATACCACAAACAGAGATAGATAGTTCACTACTAAGAAAATCTCAAAACGATAGTACGAGTAATGATGATAACGATGAAAATCAAGCATCAGATAATAAATCTACGGATTCAGATAATCAAATAAATAACAACAATGAAAATAGCCAACAATCTGACGCTAATCAATATGAAAATCAACGAGACGACCCAAATCAACAAAACAGCAACCAAAATACGCAACAACAGATTGATCCAAATCAGCAACAGCCTGTTGAAAATCAACAACCAAATGCACAAGAAACGCCTACAAATCAATATTAACTTTAGGGAGGAGCTCACTGTATGTCACGTAAAACATATGACAAACTCAACCAAATTAATGGTATGTTTAATGTATTAGAACAACAATTGATTCACAGCAAAGATATGGCACTTTTCAGGAATGAATTTTTTTACGTCAATCATGAACATCGGGAGAATTATGAAGCACTACGAATTTATTATAAAGATAGTGACAATAATCCAATTGTTGATGGTGCGTGTTATATTGTTGCGCTTCCAGAAATTTTTGAAAAAGTTGATGTATTTGAATCAGAACTCCCCTTCACATGGGTTTATGACCAAAACGGCATAACAGAAACAATGAAACAAATTAGTGTGCCAATTCAGTATCTAATTGCAGCTGCATTAGAAGTAACTGATGTAAATTTATTTAAACCCTCTGGTTTTGCCATGGGAATGAATAATTGGAACATTGCACAAATGCGCATTTTTTGGCAATACACTGCAATTATTAGAAAAGAAGCGTTATAAATATACTGCCCTACTATATAATTTATGGTAGGGTATTTTTAATATTAAAAATTGAAATGAGGAATCTTTATGTTCAAAATTGTTACAACTCAAAATATGATAGAAGAAACTCACAGTATACGTAAAAAAGTCTTCGTTGAAGAACAAGGTGTACCTTTAGAGAATGAAATAGATCAATATGAAAATATCGCGACACATGTAATTGGCTATGATCTAAATGCTGTGCCATTTGCTACCGGTAGACTTCGACCTATAGATAATGGCGTAAAAGTAGAAAGAGTGGCTATTTTAGCATCGCATCGTAATAAGGGTTATGGAAAATTACTAATGGAGTTTTTAGAAAATGTAGCCAAAAATAAAGGTGATAAAAAGTTAATGCTTAACGCACAATGTCATGCTCAATCATTTTATGAAGCTCTTGGATATGAAGCTTTCGGAGAACCTTTTATGGAGGAAAACATCAAACACATTGCAATGTCAAAAACAATTTAATATTATTTGTTGTATTTTTACAGTAATATTTCATCTAACTTTTGTAATATTCTCCAGCGTGTATTTTTTCAATATATTGTGAATAAGGCGTTATAACGCTTTAAATCGTATGTTAAATCTTTTCCAAAACTTAATAAGATTAATTTTATATTACAAATCGGTGAAAAATAAGTCACTCTTTCCTTAGTCGTATTATAATGAATTTAAATTTATAAAGTTAAAGGGGCAGTTTAATGGCTAAGAATAAAAACTCTTATAAGGTACCTTCAATTATAGCACTTACATTAGCAGGTACAGCTTTGACAACTCATCACGCACAGGCGGCAGATAAAACACAAGATCAAACGCCTAATAAAAATATTTTAAATGATGATAAAGCACTTAACCAAAGTGAAAAAATTAAGTCTGAAATTAGTAAACCAACAGCAAACATTTCAGGTACACAAGTCTACCAAGACCCTACACAAATTAAACAGTCATCTACTGATCACGACTCAAACTATGATGCTCAAATTGATGAGTTGAACAATCAAATTTCTGATCAAACACCAACTCAAGATACATATAATCAAAATGGTCAAGGTCAAGAAGCGCAACAAAATGATAATCATAATATAGAGACGAATCAAGACGCTGTTCAAAGTAATGTTACTTCTAATGAAACAACTAACAATGATAACGCATCAGATAATACAACCGAACAAGATACTGACGCTGTTCAAAAAGATAGCGCTGGTACTGCTAAAGATGAAGTTACTTCTGAAGACAAACAAGTTGTAACTAATGACAGTGTAGTTTCTGATGATTCTTCTACTAAAGAGAATACTGACGCTGTTCAAAAAGATAGCGCTGGTACTGATAAAGAGGAAGTTACTTCTGAAGACAAGCAAGTTGTAACTAATGACAGTGTAGTTTCTGATGATTCTTCTACTAAAGAGGATACTGACGCTATTCAAAATGATAACGCTAGTACTGATAAAGAGGAAGTTACTTCTGAAGACAAGCAAGATATGACTAATGATAGTGTGAATTCTGATGATTCTTCTACTAAAGAGAATACTGATGCTGTTCAAAATGATAGCGTTGGCACTGATAAAGATGAAGTTACTTCTGAAGACAATCAAGATGTAACTAATGATAGTGTGAATTCTGATGATTCTTCTACTAAAGAGAATACTGATGCTGTTCAAAATGATAGCGCTGGTACTGATAAAGAGGAAGTTATTTCTGAAGACAATCAAAATGTAACTAATGATAGTGTGAATGCTGATGATTCTTCTACTAAAGAGAATACTGACGCTGTTCAAAAAGATAGCGCTGGTACTGATAAAGATGAAGTTACTTCTGAAGACAAGCAAGTTGTAACTAATCATAGTGTGAATTCTGATGATTCTTCTACTAAAGAGGATACTGACGCTATTCAAAATAATAACGCTAGTACTGATAAAGATGAAGTTACTTCTGAAGACAAGCAAGTTGTAACTAATGATAGTGTGAATTCTGATGATTCTTCTACTAAAGAGGATACTGACGCTGTTCAAAACGACAGCACAAACACTACTAAAGCAGCAAATGCTAATTTATATAACACACAAACGACACCTAAACTTAGAGTAGCTAGAAGTGCCAATTCAACAGTCGCAACACGTTCTGCGCTGACAAAAGAAGCAACAACACGTTCAACATTACCAAAATATTCGCCAAAAGTAAGTTCTTCAATTAACAATTACATCCGCAAGAACAACTTTAAAGCACCAAACTATGAACAAGACATAGCTTCATATTTACCAAAATATAATTATCGCTACGGTAAACCTGAAGGTATTGTTATGCATGATACTGCAAATGATAATTCAACAATCACTGGTGAAATCAATTATATGAAGAATAATTATCAAAATGCTTTTGTACATGCTTACGTAGATGGAAATCGAATTATTGAAACAGCAAATACTGACTACTTAGCTTGGGGCGGCGGCGCTGTAGCCAATCAACGTTTCATACATGTTGAATTAGTTCATACTCATGACTATGATTCATTTGCTCGTTCAATAAATAACTATGCTGATTATGCAGCAACAAACTTACAGTATTATGGTTTAGCCCCTGATAGTGCTGAATATGATGGAATTGGTACTGTTTGGACACATAAAGCAGTAAGTAATTACTTAGGTGGTACTGACCATACTGATCCTCATGGATACTTAGCTGCACATAATTATAGTTACGATGAATTATATGACCTTATTTATGAAAAATATTTAATTAAGACAGGTCAAGCAGCTGCTTGGGGTACATCCACTTCAGGTAGTACGAGTGGAAATAGCTCTAATAATACAGGTTCGAGTAATACTGGTGCAACTACCCCAGCTAAAACAGGTAGCTTGAAAGTAACAGCGAACAATGGCGTTGGACGAATTAATACTACTAATGATGGTTTATATACTACAGTATACGACCAAAATGGTAAGAAAACTGATCGCACGAACCAAACACTTAAAATTACAAAATCAGCTACTTTAGGTAATGAAAATTTCTATTTGGTTTCTGATTTTAATAAAGGTACATTAATTGGTTGGGTACACCAAGGCGATGTTAATTATAATACGGCTAAAGCAGCTACTAGCATTAATAAAACTTACCAAATCAAATCTGGCGAAACGATATATACAGTTCCTTGGGGCACAGGTTCTCAAAAAGCAGGTACAGTTTCAGGAAAATCTACACAAACGTTCAAAGCAACAAAACAACAACAGATTGGTAACATTAACTATATTTACGGAACCGTAAATAATCTATCTGGTTGGGTAAGCTTAAGCAAGTTATCTTCAACAAGTAATACAGCTACATCCCCTACTACAAATTCAGGGAAATTAACTGTAGATATACTTACAAACCAACAAGGTACTGTTGCTAAAAACAATCACGGTGTATATACAACTGTATATGATAAACAAGGTGTTCAAAAGCCATATGTTAATGGACAAACATATAAACTAAGTAAAAAAGCAACACTAGGTAATAATTCATTTTACTTAATTACTGATAACAAAACTAATACTAATATAGGTTGGATGCAAACTGGTGATATTACAGTTAAAGAAGTAACAAAAAAAGCAAACACTAACCAAACACAAAGTGTAAGTAAAATTGGTCAGTTAAACACCAAAAATTCTGGCATTAAAGCAACCGTTTATGATCAACAAGGTAAAGACGCAACAAAACTAGCTGGAAAAACTTATAATGTTACAAAACAACGTACTGAAGGAAATAACACTTATGTATTAATACAAAATGTTAATCAAAATACGCCAATTGGTTGGATTAATACAAAAGATATTAATACTCGTAATTTAAGCCAAACAAGTGCTAAAAATGGCCAATATACTGTTAAAGCAACTAATAATGGTCTTTACGCAATGCCATGGGGTACGAAATCACAACAACTGGATACACTTAATAATCTTAAAAACAATCACTTTAATGCATCTAAATCTGTCTACGTCGATAAAGACGAATACGTTTATGGTATTGTAAACAACAAAACTGGTTGGATAGCTGCGAATGATTTAAATAAGGTACAACCATCTAATAATGCTAATGTTACTAATTCACAAAGTGTTACTAAATCAGCGGTAACTCCGTATAAATATGATTATGTGGTCTTCAATAAAAATGGTAACTATTATTTAGATCCAACATCTACAACTCCAGCAGGTTCACTTAAAGATTTCTATGAAACTATTTTCACAGTTTATGAAACTCAAGTGATTAATGGTACCACTTGGTACCATGGTAAATTATCTAATGGTAAAATCGTTTGGATTAAAGAGGCTGATTTACGTAAAGAATTAGTAAAATACTATGATTCAGGCATTACTTTAGATCAAGCTGTCGCTATCCAAAAAGGGTTAACTGCTAAACCACAAATTCAACACACACCTGGAAAATGGGAAGATGCTACAGCGAGTGAAATCAAAAACGCTATGGATTCAAGTAAGTTAATAAAAAATGAGACTCAAAAATATCAATTTTTACGTTTAGATAAAACACAAAATATTGGTGCAGCTGATTTAGATAAATTACTTGTTGGTAAAGGGATTTTAGAAGGTCAAGGCGCAGCATTTAGTGAAGCTGCTCAGACTTACGATATC
Source organism: Staphylococcus sp. KG4-3 (assembly GCF_033597815.2). Classification (NCBI taxonomy): domain Bacteria; kingdom Bacillati; phylum Bacillota; class Bacilli; order Caryophanales; family Staphylococcaceae; genus Staphylococcus; species Staphylococcus halotolerans. The sequence continues at coordinate 970,763 of NZ_CP166245.1, read as the reverse complement.
AACGAAGTATATTTAATATCTCATGCACTACTTGAAACTGGTAATGGTACATCTAAACTTGCAAATGGCGGCGATGTTGTAGACAATAAAGTTGTTACCGATGGTCCAAATAAATATTATAATATGTTTGGTATCGGCGCAGTTGATAGTGACGCTGTAAAACAAGGATTTATAACAGCTAAAAATAATGGCTGGAATACAGTTAAAAAAGCTATAGTTGGCGGCGCTAAATTTATATCTGAATCATATATTGATAAAGGTCAAAATACACTTTATAAAATGCGTTGGAACCCTGAAAATCCAGGTGTTCACCAATACGCAACAGACGTAGCATGGGCCTCTCATAATGCTACTCGTATTAAAGGTTTCTATGATTCTATGGATAAACTAGGTAAATATTTCGACGTAGATACGTATAAATAATATTACTTTAAAACATTAAATCAATTAAAAGAAGCGTACTAATGACAATACTTATCGAAGCGTACTAATGACAATACTTATCGAAGCGTACTAATGACAATACTTATCGAAGCGTACTAATGACAATACTTATCGCAAGTTATTGTCATTATGTACGCTTCTTTTTTAATTAATTAACTAGTGCATATATACTTGGTGTACATTTAACTTATATAGTAATTTGTTTAAATTTTCTATGTCTTTAGATGTAAGATTTTGGCAACGTGCTTCAATCAAAGCTACTCTAACCTCATTAATTTGTCGTACCAATTCTTTCGCCTTTTCTGTAACCATCAAAACTTTACATCTCATGTCTTTATTGGATTGCTTGCTCGTTATATACCCCATCTGACATAACTTTTTTATCCAACGCGAAACAATCGATTGTTCTTTATTAATTTTCATAGTCAAATCATACTGAGATAACACTTCATAGTTATATAATATTCTTAACATTTCTAATTGCTCAGGAGTCAAATCAGTTCTCTGACCAAATCTTCTACTTACCAAATTCAAATCATTACCTGTAAGTGTAATTAACTGTTCTAGTTGTTTGTACATGTTGCTCATCTCCACTATCATTAATTTAGCTTAGTTAAAATCATAAGTTTTTACACTATTTTATTTCTTAACATTATAATAGCATCCTTCATAATATACAATAATAAAAGACAAATTGTACTATTTTGTTGCATTTCTCATGGGTTTTATAATAGATTAGAACTAGTATATATAAAATTTATCGTACTACTTAAAGGAGAAACCGAATGTCACAATTGAAAGAAAGAGATTACTTTTTCGATAATGCAAGAGCTGCACTGATTTTTCTTGTAGTCTTTGGTCATCTATTACAGCCATATACAGAAGCCAGCTCTTATTTATCTTCATTGTATTTAACAATATACAGCTTTCATATGCCAGGATTTTTGTTTATTTCAGGTTATTTTGCAAAAAAAGCTGGTGAAGTTGGTTATTTAGAAAAAGTATCAAAAAAATTATTAGTTCCATATGTTATATTCTTTGGCTTTTTCTCTTTTTACTATTACTTAACTGGTAAAGAAGATAGTGTTCAGTTCGATCCTTTTGATCCAGTATTTGCATTATGGTTTTTACTTACATTATTCTTTTTCCACGTAATATTAGTAATAGTTAAGGATTATAAACCATATTATGTATTACCTATAGCAGTGATCATTTCACTATTCGCTGGGTATTCTGAGAATATAGATAATTACTTAAGCTTTTCTAGGACGATTATGTTCTTCCCAATATTCTATATAGGCTATTTATTTACAAATAAACATACACAGCTTTTAAGAAATAAAAAGTTTCTACCAATAGCTATCATCACTTTACTAGCCTTTTATGTTCTATACACCTATCACCCAATTAACTCCAATTGGTTGCTAGGCGATTCGCCCTATATGTCACTTGAAGGAAAGCTAGATTTCTATAGCCCAATCAAAAGATTGTTATTATATGTTATCGTTTTAATTACGATGTTTGCTTTCTTTAATCTAATACCTGAAAAAGAAAAATTTTATACATATATAGGTCGTAGAACAATGCATGTGTATTTACTACATGGTTTATTTATTGGTATCATCCGTGGCTTTGAAATATATCCATTTAAAGATCATATCAGTATCTTAACCTATCTTTATTTAGTTATTGTTACGTCTATAATTGTATATATACTGTCAACACGGTTTGTATCTAAATGGACAAACCCAATTATAAATTTACAATCTCCTTTTAAATTCAAAGGATAAATAAGTATTAAACCGAATTGTATTGATTTTAAATATGTTATGATAAATGTTGAAGTACTTCCAAACAATCTATACATATTTAAATACAATTCGGTATTTTTAATTTTGAGGTGAAAAATATAATGAAACTTTCATTAAATAACAATTCAAAACATTTATCAGCACCTAGCATCCGTCAATTTTCAAATCGTATTAAAGGGATTGAAGATTGTATTAACTTAACTATAGGCCAACCAGACTTTCCTATGCCTAAAGAGGTGAAAGCTGCGTACATAAATGCGATTAATGAAGATCAAACGAGTTATTCACATAACAAAGGATTAATTGAAACAAGAAATGCAGTGAGTCAATATTTTGAACAACGCTATGGCTTTACATATAGGTCGGAAGAAATCATTATCACTAATGGTGCTAGCGAAGCCTTAGATACTGCTTTAAGAAGTATAATCGATGAAGGAGATGAAATATTAGTTCCTGGACCAGTATATGCTGGCTACATTCCACTTATCAAAACACTTGGAGGTATTCCAGTTTACATTGATACGACGGTATCTGACTACAAAGTAACACCTGAAGCACTGGAAAAACATATAACCCAAAATACTAAAGCAGTACTACTAAACTACCCTACTAATCCAACCGGCGTGATATTGTCTTATAGTGAAGTACAAGCCATTGCTAACAAATTGAAAGATAAAGAGATTTTTATCATTAGTGATGAAATCTATGCTGAAAATACTTTTACTGGTAAACATACTTCTTTTGCAGAATTTGAAGTAATTCGCGATCAATTATTACTTGTTGGCGGGTTAAGCAAATCACATTCTGCTACTGGCATACGTATTGGATTTTTGATTGGTCCAGAGTATCTAATTGAAAAATTAACTTTTATGCATGCTTATAATTGTATTTGTGCCAACGTTCCTGCTCAAATTGCATGTATTGCAGCTTTAAATGAGGGTTTAGAAGCGCCGCAATACATGAATGAAGCATATATCGAACGACGTGACTTTTTAATTAGTAAATTAGAATCAATGGGGTTTGAACTAGATGCTAAACCCGAGGGTGCATTTTATGTTTTTCCTAGCATTAAGAATTTTACAGAAGATGACTTTGACTTTTGTGTAGATATTTTAGAAAATGCACATGTTGCCATTGTTCCTGGTTCTGCATTTACCGATATTGGCAAAGGCCACGTACGTATTTCTTATGCATATGAACTTGATGCATTAAAAGAAGCTATGAGAAGATTAGAACAATATCTTGCTCAAAATTTTAATTCATAATAAAAGCCACCAACTAAATGCAAGGTTGAATTATGCCGCTTTGACTTTCCTATTGATAGTTATAAGCATATGGTGTAGATTAACTTCAACATTGATGTTGGTGTTTTAATTTTTAATCGATATGATTATTAGCTTACTTTGTTGTACTTATTAAATATAATTTTCATTTTAATCTTTTCTATTGTCATTTTTAGAATAAATATTTTTTTCAGCAAACGTTTTTAATATCTGATAATAAGCTAATGAATCTTCCTTTTCCATGTCAAATTGTTGAATCACTTCTTCTGAAATTTTAGAAAATTCTTCCTTTAATTTTATCCCCTTTGTAGTTAACATTACTTTCACTCTTCTTTCATCATCCTCTGTTCTAAGACGACGAATCAATTCTTTTTTCTCTAGCCTTTTAATGATTGGACTGATTGTTCCTGAATCTAAGTACAATTCATTACATAACGTTTTTATGTATATTGGAGTTTCATTTTCTATATACAATAAAACAATATAGTTAGGAAAACTTATATCATACCGTTTCAAATACTTATTAAACCTGTTTACAACTTCTTTACTTGTAATATAAAACAAATAACACATTTCTTTTCTCATTTGATCATATATATCTATTGTCATGTTTTCTCCTCACCCCTTCTCAATTATAATATTAATCTACGTTTTAATTTTAGTCAAATACAATAATTAAGTTCAAAAAAGTTTTTACACTAAAAGTTTCTCGCTATATATTAGAGGGAAATTAGATTTATATTACTTTATCTATAATTATTTTTATGTATTACCATGTTATGTTGATAATCTTAAGCGTAAATTTTCGATAAAATATCATTTTACACTTTCATCATTGTTCATATAAAAAAACTAGATGAGACACAGCCCATCTAGTTAATCGATAAATGCTTATTTATTTTTAGTATTGATTTCCATTCAAATTCTATGGGAATTTAGGGAATTGATCAAAGTCTGGATCGCGTTTTTCTTTAAATGCATCTCTGCCTTCTTTTGCTTCATCTGTTGTATAGTAAAGTAAAGTAGCGTCACCAGCCATTTGTTGAAGTCCAGCTAAACCATCAGTGTCTGCATTCATAGCTGCTTTCAAGAATCTTAAAGCCGTTGGTGAATGTTGTTTCATTTCTTGACACCATTGAACTGTTTCATCTTCAACTTGGTCTAATGGAACAACTGTATTTACTAAGCCCATGTCTAAAGCTTGTTGAGCGTCATATTGACGGCATAAGTACCATATCTCGCGAGCTTTTTTGTGTCCTACGATACGAGCTAAATAACCTGAACCGTACCCAGCATCAAATGATCCAACTTTAGGGCCAGTTTGTCCAAAGATGGCATTATCTGCTGCGATTGTTAAGTCACAAACAACGCTAAGGACGTGCCCACCACCGATTGAATAACCTCTCACCATTGCAACGACAGGTTTCGGAATAACACGGATAAGTCTTTGTAAATCTAATACATTTAAACGAGGAATTTGATCATCACCTACGTAACCACCGTGGCCACGTACTTTTTGATCTCCTCCTGAACAAAATGCTTTATCTCCTTCACCAGTTAAGATAATAACAGAAATACGTTGGTCATCACGTGCTCTTGTGAATGCGTCTATCATTTCCTGTACTGTATTTGGTGTAAATGCGTTACGAACCTCAGGACGATTAATCGTCACTTTTGCAATACCATCATATATTTCATATTTAATTTCTTTATACTCTTTAATTGTTTCCCACTGTCTAGTCATTTTGCTCCTCCTTATGAATAAAACTTAATACTATTCTATCAAATTCTGCAAATTCTTCCACATGTACTGTATGACCACTTCGTTCTACTTCATTTAACTCCGTATTGTGAATCATAGTTTCCATTTTTTTAGCAATCTTAGAAAATTTACCATCTAGAACACCTACTATTATACAAGTTGGCACTTTAATTTGCTTTAACTTCGGCCATAAATTTGGCATTTGTCCAGTACCGTAATCACGCAATGCTTTTGCTAAACGCAATGAATTTTGACGTAATCGCATATCACGTATTTCTTTTTTAATGGATTTATCTAATTCATACTGTGTATAGAAAAGCGGTAACTTTTCCCAATCATTAACAAAAATTTCTAAACCTGCAATTTCTAGCACTTTCGCTCTAGCCTGATCAACCAATTGCCTTTCATTACGGTCTTCTAGATCTTCTATCCCTGGAGATGTACTTTCTAAAATCAATCCTGCTAAGGTAATTTCTCCTTCAATTCCATAGTATAATGCAATTCTACCACCCATTGAATAACCGTGTAAAAATAAATGATAACTTTGGAATAACTTTAATACTTCATCTAACTGGTTTGTAATAAATGGAAAATCCCAAGTATGATTTATATCTGAGTCATCCTGGCCATGACCAGGTAAATCTACAGTTAGAATATTCAATTTTTCTTGTAAGACACAAACATGTTCACTAAAAGCCTGTTGATCACTTATAAATCCATGTAACATAACCAATAATTCATCTGTATCGCATTTCGCTTGAAAAAATTTATAGTTTAACATTAACAATATCACTCAACTTTTTATAGAGTTTTAGATGCTGTTGCTTGTTTTCTTCACGTTGCGTGATTATTTCGTAAATATGAGCACCAAATTTAGATAAATCAGCATATTTAAACGCTTCAATTGATTCATATCTATCAAAAGCAAAATCATAAAGCAAAGCTGTATGTTCAAAATTAAGCCCTGTTGGTGTACCAAACAAACGCTCAAAATAATCTTCTGCCGATTCTTTTTGAGGTAAATATGAAAAAATGCCCCCACCATCATTATTGAGTAGAATAATATTTAAATTAATATCATTTAATTTAGACATTAATAAACCATTCATATCATGATAAAACGCTAAATCGCCTATTAATAGTGTTACTTTCTTATGAACTGCCATACCTAATGCTGTAGAAATTACCCCATCGATGCCATTTGCACCGCGGTTTGCAAATACTTCTGCATCACAATCTATAAACAAATTATCAACATCACGAATTGGCATACTATTACTAACAAACAAGGCATCTGAAGTTGTTAATTTATCTAAAACGTTCGCGACGTATGCAGCTTCATCTGTTGCTGTTCTTACATAATCTTTAATCTCAACAATCGCGTGTTTTTCTAATGTCTGCCACTTCTCTAACCAACGCTTACGTTCAACAATTGGAGTTTCTGACAATTGTCTAAAGAAATCATTGGCTGACATTTCATAAGAAACATGTGGTGTAATTGGAAATGCATCCGGTCTATCATTATTTTGAATTAAAATTTGAAATGCTGAAGTTTCTTTTAACCATTGATTTAATTTTTTGGAAACAACTGGTTTACCAACCCTAATAATATAATCAATATCTAATTGTAAACCTGCTCTAAACAGTAAGTCATAGCTCGTCACAACATTAGGATGATGTTCACGTCTTAGTTGACTCAATGGATCAGCTAATATTGGCATATCATGTATCGTTGAAAAAGTTAGTACTTGATCAATATCTTGATGTTGCATATCTCCAACAATAATCAAACCTTTACTCTTTTTAATAATCGAACTGATTTCTTTTAAACTAGTTGTTTTTTGATAATGTGGCAATATTTTCATATCTGATGTTAACCATTCAACCTTTTCAATGTTTGGAGTTAATGGCTCTCTAAATGGTAAATTCAAATGAATTGGGCCACGATGTGGTCCATATAAAAATTGACTTGCTTTTTGTAGCTGGAATTTAACAGTATTAGTCATGAATTCTTCCGCTTCATTCGTATCAACTATTGGAAAATCAAATTGATATTGTACATAATTTTGAAACATATTCGTTTGGTTGATTGCTTGAGGCGCACCAATATTTCTAAGTTCATGTGGACGATCACTTGTAAGTACTACTAAAGGTAAATGACTCAAACTACTCTCAGAAACAGCAGGTGCATAGTTTGCAGCGGCGCTACCTGAAGTACACAAAATAGCAACTGGGCGCTCGCTTCCTTTCATTAACCCCATAGCAAAAAACGCAGCACTTCTTTCATCAGGGTGAATCCAAGATTTTAATTTAGGGTGTGCCTCAACTGCAATTGCTAACGGTGTTGAACGTGATCCTGGGCTTATTACTATTTCTCTTATGCCATAAGCATATAATTCTGAAACAAAAGTAAATACTTGTTTCGTTAGTGCATCTGTATGATTATTCATATTCCTCGACTCCTAAAGCTTTCATCATAGGGTTAAATTTAACTGCAGTTTCTTCTACTTCACTATCTGCATCAGAATCACTTACAATTCCACAGCCTGCAAATAATGTGGCTTGGTTTTTCTTAATCAACATCGAACGAATAGCCACGATAAATTCACAGTTGTCATACATATCAATATAGCCTACAGGTGCACCATAAAGTCCGCGTGTGCCAAATTCATTTTGTTCAATGTATTCTAATGCTTCAAATTTTGGATAACCACCTAGTGCTGGCGTCGGGTGCAGGTTGTCTAATAAACCTATATAAGATTCATATTTCAATTGACCTTTAATTTTTGTATACAAATGATATAAATGGTCATTAGTTAATATCTGTGGTTCTTGATTATAAGTTACGTCTTCTACATAAGGTGATATATCATTCAATATACTTTCGACAACAAAGCGATGCTCATTTAAGTTCTTTTCATCATTTAAAAAAGCTTGAATATTTTCCTTGTCTAATTCAGCTTGGTGTGTTCGTTTTATCGTACCTGCCACTGCTTTTGTAGATAGTATTTCATTGTTTATTTCCATTAATTGTTCTGGTGTTTGGGAAAAGAAAATACTATCTTGTGATTCTAAAATAAATAAATAACTATTATGTTCTCCTTGAGAAGCTTTATTCAAAATATAAGGTATTTTAATCTGTTTATCAAAGATTATTAAACGTTTTCTCGCTAAGACAATTTTTTTACTTTCATCTAATATGTCAATCGTATCTTTGACTAAATCACGCCACTCATCTTTATATATGTCTTCGATGCGCTTAATATTCCCAATTTCAAAGTCAGGATACACAGTTGTTTGCGTTAATTTATCTATAATTGATAAAAACGTACTAATTTCAAATTGATCTGATTTCACTGTATAAGTTATATAGGTATATCCTTGCTCCATTGTTACTAATACTTCAGGCAAGATAAAATGATTAATACCAAATTCACGCCATTCATCACCAGATTTATGTGTTGAGAACTGGAAACCTCCACATATTTTCAAATGATGTTTGTCAGAATTAGGATGAATTAATTCAATGTCATTTTTATATTTTTCCCATTCACGGAAAATAGATTGTTTATTTTCAAAATCATTTTTAAATCTTGTAATAGCATGATAGCCAAAGAATGAAGTTTCGTTGTCATTTTTCTTAAAATAAAAACGGTCTCCCGCACAATCTTCCGTTATATGAAATAATAATGTAGGATCTAATTCATAATTCAATTTTGCTTCTACAGAGACCCAAGTATGATTACTTTCGTATACCGCTTCGACAATTTCACTTTCCTTGACGTCAAAAGTCATCTATTTCACTTCTTTCATTTATCAGTTTGTACTCATTATGATATTGTACCACTTTTCACAATGTGTGTATGGTTTCTAGCTTATTTCATTTATACATTTTTACGTTATTTGACCTTTCTATGTTCTTCCATTAAAATATATTTGATAAAAAATATTATAAATCGAAAGAATACGAGGTAAATCATTATGGCATCTCAATATCAACAATATTCTACTGTCAAAAAATACTGGCAGTTAATGCGACCACATACTTTAACTGCTGCAGTGGTGCCTGTACTTGTCGGTACTGCTACTTCAAAAATTTTTATCCTTGGTAGTGAAAACAAACTAAACCTTAGTCTTTTTCTAGCAATGTTAATCGCATGTTTGTTAATTCAAGCAGCAACAAATATGTTTAATGAATATTATGATTTTAAGAAAGGACTCGACGATCACACTTCTGTAGGTATTGGTGGTGCAATCGTTAGAAATGGTATGAGCCCTAAGTTAGTCTTGAACTTAGCTATTGCATTTTATATCATAGCTGCAATATTAGGTATATTTATTGCCATTCAAAGTTCATTTTGGTTATTACCTATTGGTCTTGTATGTATGGCTGTTGGATATTTATATACTGGCGGTCCATTCCCAATTTCATGGACTCCTTTTGGTGAATTATTTTCAGGCATATTCATGGGGATGATCATCATTTTAATTTCTTTTTTCATTCAAACAGGAAATTTACAAAGTTTAGTTGTTTGGATAAGCATCCCAATTGTTATTACTATCGGGTTAATTAATATGGCGAACAATATACGTGACCGCGTTAAAGATAAAGAAAGCGGCCGTAAAACGCTACCTATCTTACTTGGTAAAAATAATTCTATTCGCTTCTTAGCATTAATGTATATTGTCGCTTATGTATTAGTTATATATATCACTTTCTTTCAACCTGGTGGTTCAATCTTTTTCTTACTAGCATTGTTATCATTCCCTATGCCTATTAAAGCAGTGCGTAGGTTCAAGAAAAATGACACACCACAAACGATGATGCCTGCCATGGCAGCAACTGGTAAAACAAATACGTTCTTTGGTTTATTATATGCGCTAGGTATTTATATCAGTGCAATATTAGGTGGGATTTAATCAAATACATTTAATGTTAAAATCACCTATCAATACAAAGTTTATTGTCGGCCTTCATTTAATGAAGGTCGATTTTTTATTTGTTACCATCGATAATTGGTAAAATCATGTGATAATGCATATGTCCATATAAGTCAAATTCACTAGCAATTTGGAAGCCTAGTTTTTTATACACGTAAAGCGCCCCGTCATTATGAACATCACAATTTAAACTCCACTTTTCATCACTATATGACTCTATAATATGTTTTACTAGCTGTGTTGCTACACCTCGACCACGATATTGAGGAAAGGTCGCAACAGTTTCAATATACCATTCATCATCATTCGCTTCTTTCATCGGCATAGGTGTGCCATATGACCGGATATCATCATCCAAATTCAGATCTAACCACGCCTGTTCAAGTGCAATTTCTTTATCCCCAGGGTATGCGATTAAGCAACCCGCTACCTCACCTTCTATTTCATAGACCCACGTATTACTATAATGTCCTCTATAATGTACCTCAATCATACTTTGCTCCATAATTTTAAGAAGTCGTGACTTATCTATATCTTCAACCATTTGTATATCAAGTTCACTCCAAATGATATAACATAGTTCAGCAATTTTAGGTGTATCACTTGGTTTCGCTTTTCTAATCATCAGTAATGCTCCCCTTCTCCATAATTTCTTTAATTCTATTATATATGAATCAACTAAAAAATTCGAAGTAATCACGATACTAAATACTAATTTTTATGGAATCAATAGTTTTTTATTGTTGTAAACTTTGATTTAAGAGATAATTATAATAATCACTTTAATTCGAAAGGATATGGGCACATGAAAGTAAACAAAGTAATCTATGTTATACTCGCATTCATATTAGGTTGGTGCGGAATTCATAAGTTTTACTCTAATCAACTTTTACAAGGTATTATCCATCTCATTTTCTTCTGGACGGGCATTCCATATATTATTGCAATAATAAGTGGAATTATTACTATTTTCTTTCATAAGGCAGATGAAGATGGCTTAATTACTTTTGAAAAATAATGCGCAATGTCGAAAATAATTTATAAATTTCCAAAAACATCTATATTTCATTAAGAAAAGGGTAAAGAAAGTATAATCCAAATTAAAAATTTGAATTGTAACTTAGGAGGTTTAAAATGAAAAACATAATCCAACGCGTATTTAGAGCATTAGCTGTAGGTTATATTGTCAGAGCAATTAGAAATCTAATTAGTAAAAAATAAAAATCATATCACTATAAAATGAGCCACTTAATAAAAAGTATGATATAGAAATTATCAAAAAAAGAATTATAGTGCATTATACTAAATAGAAAATGTGCACAAAAACTGCTAACAAAATCAGAGGCTTGGTAGATAGTCTGAAACCCCTCTAAAGATAGTTTACTTTTACATTTGAAGTAACTACCTTTAGAGGGGCTTAATAATTATATACCTGTTTTAAGACATAACCTAAAATATATTTTCATAGAAAAAACACCTCCGTATGATTCATTTTAAATGAATTCAACGAAAGTGTTTTTATCTTATTCCCATTATTTGAGGCCATCTCACCAGTTTATGGTTTGTTTCTTTTTCGGTAAAATTACAGTAATAATATCACCGCTTAACGGATATATGTAGATGTCTGAAGTCCACTTGCTATAGGTTATCACATTAATTATATTAACCAAATTAGGGAATTTCCTTATTTTCAAATAAAAAACACCCTACTAATAGCAAAATTTAATGTAACAACATCTACTCTTCAAAAAGTCATTTGCTACATTATAATTTTGAGCCAAATACTTCTACTAATAATATAAGCTTTCTATTCAATTACTATATGCTTTAAAACGGCTTTAGTTAAATAGATTTTTATTGTGTTATAAATAACATTGATAAGTTGCTATATAGGACTCCATAAATTTAAATGACCATTTCATACTAACATGATAACTATAACACTTCATCTTAATAATAAAATAATTACTTTCAGTAGTTAAATCATATATCTACTCGATATCATTAATATGGTAACTCTCATATTAGTATATTCCCTTAACTTCTCAACAAATAATAAAATAACTTCATTAAAACAAAAAATTTAGGTTAATTTAACGGGAGTTCATTGTAAATATACAGATATGTAAAATTATGCCATAAAAAAAATAGGGCAAGCACATAAGTGCCTACCCTGAAATGACAAGTACATTAATTAGTAATTCTATTTTTTAAATTTATCAACCAAATCGTTGACTTTGTCTTTAGCACTTTCAGCAACTTCTTTCACTTTGCCAGAAGCTTTATCTTCTTTACCTTCTTGTTCAAGCTTATCATTGCCCAATGCATTACCTACTGTTTCTTTCAAATTTCCTTTAGTTTGTTCTAATTTGTTTTCATCTTTCATTTTAAAATAATATATGAAAGTCTATACGGTAATGTAAAATTAAAACCTTTTAGTATCATAATAATAACTACTCATGAGTCTATTATTATGTCTACAGTAATAATAGGATAGCCTCTTGGGCTACCCACAGATTAGGCTTATTATCCTATTCCTAAAATTTTAGTAAGCAAACCTACACCATGCTCAACTGTACCAACGATAGCAGCGCCCATGTCTTGCCAATTATGGTCAATCGCCGATGATACGATTCCTCTAATTGAGTCGAATAAATCTTTCATATTTGCCACCTCCTTGTATTTATACTTCTATTATATAAAAAAATATAAATTTGAAAAGTCTCTTTTTTAAAATAAAAATCATTTTAAAATTCTGATATTTCATTCAAGAATTCTTAACTGTTGCTACGCTTAATAATATGTACTATTTCAAAAGTTTTATTTACATTTAGGATCTTTTATCCATCATTTAGGAATTTAAATTTAAGGTTGCAAACTTTATTGTTAAAATTATATTACTAAGTAAACGGGGGTGAAGAATATGTTTATCTTCGAATTACTAAAAAAAGGTATTGAATTCTTCAAAGATGTATTCAATAAATAAGAAATCTAATGTATTTTTGATGACTAGTGAGAAAAATTCACTAGCTATTTTTTATATAAAAATCCGTAATAATCAAATAGCCTAATAAGTGATAATTGTATATTTAAAGAGAAGGAAGATATATCACCCAAAAACATTTTGAAGCTCCAGTAGTCAACGTAATCTCTAATACTTTTTTTTAGTTGTAATTCATCCGTTCTATAGCCATATTAAACTAAAAACAGGGCAAACACATAAGTTTTTCAATACAATATGTTAGTAAAAGATTAGGTCATGCAAATATTGAAATTATTCGGCAAGTATATAGACATTTGCTTGAAGAATTAAAATCTGAAGATGATAAAAAGCTAGATGAGGTTATTAATTTCTAGTTGGACAACCAAACAGACAAAATAAATTTAAAAGTGGCCAATTTGTCCACTTGTTGACCAAAAATATAGGGTTAACTTTTATAGATTTTTGACAAAATGAAAAGGGAGTGGGACAGAAATCAAATTTTCTAACATAGATTTCGTAGTCCCACCCCGGCAATAGTGACTAGCATTGAAAAAAGATTGATATAAGCGTATTTTCAATTCAGTCACTTACTGCCAAATTGAAAAAGAGCCTGAGACATCTATTTATGTCTCAGGCTCTTCGTTTATCCAATGTATTAAATTGGATTGGTTTTTCTGTTTTTACGGAAACGGAGGGATTCGAACCCTCGCGCCGCTTTCACGACCTACACCCTTAGCAGGGGCGCCTCTTCAGCCAACTTGAGTACGTTTCCAATGGCTCCACAGGTAGGACTCGAACCTACGACCGATCGGTTAACAGCCGATAGCTCTACCACTGAGCTACTGTGGAATAATTAATGCCTTTAATCAAGCACAAATACTATTATATCAACTATCTTTAATTTTTCAAGAGGTATGTAAAAAAAATATGCGGAATATTTACACTAAATTAATATAATATTCCACATATGCCTTTTTTACATTTTTTATTCACTACTTTTCACTATTTCGATTCAAATAACGAATATTTTGCCAATGCTTCATATATATTTAATTGTGGTTTAGTATAATCAATAGGCGAATCAGGATCAAATGTAGCAACTCTAGCCGCCCTATCCATCATGTAATAATAATATATACCATTTAAATATTGGTGATGCATACTATGAGCAGAAATATTAGCTACAATACTTTGATTATCTACAAAAGTAACCTTACATTTCTTTTCTTTTAGCGGTCTAATATTATGTACGTAATGGATATTAATCCAGGTATTGTCTGCTTTACGATCAGAGTGTGTGGGAAAGAAATAAGTGGGAAATAATGGAGTGAATAGAATGGGTGGTTTGCTACTTATGCCGGTAATACGCATAGTATCTTCCTTTTTAAATACATAACTGCTACCATAAAATCTACAAGAACGGTCGATAATTTTAGACACACGTTCTTTAATAATTTGACTGTCGGCTTTATACCTTAACAAGTAACTACCTTCATATTGTCCAGTAGCTAAATTACATGGTTGTAAAACCATATCACCTTTTTTAATAATATAGGGTTGAATCATTGTTGTTACCTCCTTTATAACTTACGGTGATACTCAAATAATATATCATCAACATCTTAAAATCAATAAATAATATAAATATTTTTATAAATTTTCTACAATTAAATTTCAGTGTATCGCCTTTTTCGATTTTTCATTTTCAGCAACCTTGCAATTAGCACTATTTTTTCGGAAAAGTCAGAATATTCATTGATTTAAAATTTAAAACCTTGTATACTATATGTAAATAAAGATAGAGAGGTTGTGACGTTTATGAAACACAATACACATGTAAAATACAATACATTAGAATCGTTTGTATCAACAATTAACGACTTAGGTATTGAATTAATCATCGATGAATCTTTACGTAATGTACGCAAGCAACAGTTAGAACAGCTTATCGATAATGCGCTTAAAAATAAAAACGAGAATGATTTCAAACGTTATACGGAAGAATATAGAAACTTGGAGGAATTCCTCGTTGGTTAATTTAAAAGCTTGTTATTTAAATTAAGGTCTATTCCCTACTTATCAATTAAGTTAGTGAATAGACCTTTTACATTTTAAAAATAACCTTTATTTAAAATTTTATGACATGAGTCTAATTAATTCATGCCTATCGATATCTCCAAAATAATGATAAATATCATAATTTGAAAGTGCCTCTTCAATGCTATCAAACTCATGCATTGTACCTTCTAATGCATTTTCTAATTCTGTAATATCACCTTCACCAAAGAAATCACCGAAAATTTTCGCGTGTTCTATACGACCTTTCTTTACGTCTAATTTAATCTGTACAAAACCTTTTTCAAATTTTTCTTCTCTTTCAAAATTATATTTAGGATTTCTACCATAATTCCATTCCCAAGTACGGTATTTTTCATTGCTTAATTTTTCTATTTTTTCCCAATCTTCATCAGTAAGTTTATATTCTTCTACTTGAGTTTCTCCAAAAATGCTTCTTAAAATTATTTCTTTAAATTTATCTATATCTATCGGCTCATCTAAGAATTCAGAAATATTCGCAACTCTACTTCTTACAGATTTAATACCTTTAGATTTAATTTTTGCTGGGTTCACTCTTAAAGCATTCTGAACTTCATCAAGTTCACTATTCAACATTAAAGTACCATGACTAAACATGCGATCTTTTACTTTTACCATAGCATTTCCTGATATTTTAGCTTCACCAACTTGAATATCATTTCTTCCGCTTAAGTTTGCATCAACCCCAAGCGATTTCAATGCTTCAACAATTGGTTCAGTAAATTTTTGGAAATTATGGAAACTATTACCATCATCATCCGTAACAAAACTAAAGTTTAAATTCCCTTGATCATGGTAAACTGCGCCCCCTCCAGATATACGTCTTACAACATCGATACCTTGTTCATCAATATATGATTGGTTCACTTCTTCAATAGTATTTTGATTTTTCCCAATAATGATGGATGGTCTATTTATATAAAATAAAAAATAACTATCATCTTTTGACATGTTTTTTAATACATATTCCTCCATTGCTAGATTAAGCGTTGGATCTGTAATATTATTGTTACTAATAAACTTCATTTACTACACTCCTTTTCCATATTATATACCCTTACCTTATTTATGCTATATTTTCACAAAAATTGCCAATCATTCACTTTGAGAATAAAGTAAAATTTATAAATTGTCTTATATCAAGCAATTTAATGGTTATTTGTTTATTTGTACGAGGATTTTTTGTATAATACTATCTAGTTAGCATTTCTAGGGAGGACTAAAAATGACTGTTGCAGAAGTTGGAAATATCGTAGAATTTTATGACGGCTTAAAAGGTCGAGTAGAAAAAATTAATGACAACTCAGTAATTGTTGATTTAACAATTATGGAGAACTTCGAAGAACTAGACTTGCCTGAAAAGACTGTCATTAATCATAAACGGTATACAATCGTTGAACAAGAAGGATAGTTAAAATGAATAGACTTTCTAAGGCATTAATATGGTTTATCGTCAGTTTTCTTGTATTTCACATTATCTTATATGTTATGTGGGGTGAAAAACAAGAATATTGGTATCTATATACCGGTATCATGCTAATCGCAGGTGTTAGTTATGTTTTTTACCAGAGAGATATAGAGTCTAAACGACTACTGACGTCTTTAGGTATAGGTATCATTACAGGTATCGTGTTAATCGTTATTCAGCTTATTATCGCAGCTATAGCTACCGATATTAAATATGCTGAATTAATCAAAGAGCTAACACGTACTGGCGTGTATTATAAATGGCAAATGTTAGTTACATTAGTTTTTGTAATACCTTGTCACGAATTATATATGCGTACTGTATTACAAAAAGAATTACTTAAATTAAATTTACCTAGTTGGTTAGGTATTATAATTACAGCATTTTGTTCGGCTTCTTTATTTTACTATCTAGATAATTTATGGATTGTGTTCTTTGTATTTGTTGTACAAATCGTACTTTCAGTAAGTTATTTTTATACACGTCGAATTGCCACAACGGTTATTGCACAAATTGTTGCTGTTGTAATCTTATTAATATTTAACGCATAAACCTTAAAAAAGCATTATTTGTTTTAAAAAAGCTGGGAGACTCATTATAAAATGAATCTCTCAGCTTTTTTATATTATGACCTCAAATGTTTGTTTTTGCTGAATTTGATAGTCTTGGGTTTTTAAATTACGCGAAATTAATTCTACCATTGTGATTTCACCAGTTTCATGAATCACAGCATCTTCTAAATACTGTCTATAATTTCTATAACAGTAATCCGTCATACTTACACGATACATATGATCTAGTCTAATATTTTGAAGTGTAACGCGGTTAAACGGCTCCGCTTTCATATCTATAATATAGTCTACGCCTTGCCAAAACGTACAAAGTGTTTCATCTACAATAGTTAAACTAAGCTCACCTTTGCTAAACTCAATATGACCATAACAATATTCTAAAATATCTTTAATTTGTTGACCTTTTATCGTTAAATCAATTGGTATATCAGGATGAGGATGTGCATTATATAGTTCCTCATTCGTTATTGTCCCTGACAAGCCCTCTTCGCCACTTATAGGTAAATGTATACATGAAATATCGTAATCAAATGCTAATCGTATACTATCATGTAAGAGCTGTGTAAATTTATGAGGTTTAGTGATAACATCCGCCAACCCCTCAACTTTAGCATCAATATCTTTGGTAGTTAAGACTTCCTTGCTCCAATGTTCAACCGTTTTCCTGTCATAAAAAGTCAAATCTAATAAATCCTTATCTTCATGATATTCATTCAAATCAATAATCTGAGATTGAATATCTTCTAACTCATATGATGTAGTACGTTTTTTAAAATCAATTTTAACATGAATTAATTGTTCAGCATTTTGTCCAGCTTGAACATAAACTGTTTTATCATTTTGGCCTATAAACGTTTGATGTTGATGCCCGGTAATCAATAAATCTATAACCCCTAATGTCTGCATTAATTTTTCCGCTTCATTTACATTTTGTTCATGCTCATTAGCTGACTTATTTAATTGATTTAGACCACCGTGATAAATCACTATAAGAAATTCTGGTTTCTCTGTTTCATGAATAAATCGAATCCAACGTTTAGAGGATAATAAAGTTTTTTCAATTTGAACATCTTTTTCCATCTCAAAATGTTCTCTTTCCATTAATCCATCGGAAGTTAAACCTACTATTGCAATCTTGACACCTTCAATTTCTTTAATGGTATATGGTGTAGAAAAATAAGGCTCACGTGTTCGCTTATATTCAATATTGGCTGATAACCATGGAAATCTAGATAGTGACACTGCTCTTGAAAAGAATGACAAACCAAATTTAAACTCATTGGGACTAATACCACTTGCATCATATTGCATTGCATTCATCAATTTTATCATTGGATGACGTTTATATGGTGCAACTATAGCATAATAGAATGCTGCTAAAGAGCCTGCTAAACTACCACCACTATCTAATAGAATGACATGGTCGCTTTCTTCTCTTACTGCTTTAACATAAGTACCAGCTCTATAAATATTTGAGCCGTAATCCCCGTTAAGAAAATAACTATGCATATCTGAAGTTGTGATAACGTCTATTGCAATCTTTTCACTTTTTTTCATATGCCTCTCTCCTCATTAATCACAGTTTAACATGTTTTGAAAATACCATGATACTAAAATACTATTTTTATAACTTCATATTGTTTATTTTCACCTGTGCTTTCGCCCATGTGTAAGAGTCACTATCTCAATTAATTGAGAGTGACTCTAAAAAAGCCCGAAGCATATATCTACGCCCCGGACTCTCATACTAATGGTTACTTTGTAACACTACTTATATTATTATCATTAACCTATCTGTACACGCTCTTTTGGATAATGGTATTTATCTGGTTCACGACGCCCACCAATCATAATAATGAAACTGATTAATCCAACACGACCAATAAACATCAATACCATAAGTGCTGTTTTCGACATATCATTAACATCGCCTGTTACACCTAAAGATAAACCACACGTACCGAATGCTGACATTACTTCAAAAAATGCTTGTAAAAATGTTATTTTTCCATTCTCCACAACAAGTATAAAAATCATACTTGCAAAGGTTAATATTCCTGCCATCGTAAATACTGCAAATGAACGTTGAACATCTGTAGTATGAATTTCACGATTAAATGCTTTAATTGATAATTTTTCTGTATTATTACTAAAGTTAAATAGGAATAGTATTAAAATAGCAAATGTTGTTGTTCTGATTCCTCCACCTACCGAACTTGGAGATGAACCAATAAACATTAAAATACTCATAATAACATTTGTACCTTCACCAAAATTGCTTACATCAATGGTCTGCAATCCAGCACTTCTAGTAGTTGCAGATTGGAATAAAGCATAAAACAATGACTTATGCCAACTCATATTTTGAAATGCATGATTATATTCCAATAATAAAATCATAATCACACCGAACACAAATAAAACTAAATATGTAACGGTTGTAATTTTAGCAAATAATGAAAATCTAAAATTAGGAATCCTATTTTTAATATAAGCCTTCACTTCAATCAGAACTGGAAAACCAATTGAACCTAAAATAATCAAAAACATTACAATCGTTTGTACAAAATAATCATTTGCATATGGTATTAATGATTGACCAGTTATGTCTAAACCACCATTTGTCGTAGCAGATACCGCAACGAAGAATCCTTGCATAATGGCATATTGTAAATCTGGTGTATCTCTATAGAAATAAAAAGCCAAAAGTGCTGCACCAACTACTTCTATAATTAAAATTGTACGTACAATATCTAAAATAAGTTTAACTGTACCACTCATAGTGTCTTTGTTATTATCTAACATAATTAATTGGCGTTCGCGCATACCTATATGTTTCCCTAATACTACCCATAACATGGTTCCTATTGCCATTACGCCAATGCCACCAATATTAAGTATAATCATAATAATGATTTGACCAAATGTTGTATAAGTTTCAACTATATTAACTGGAGAAAGACCTGTAACACTTACGCCAGAAACAGCAACAAATAGTGAATCTATTGGATCTACCTTTATACCTGGTTTATGAACAAAAGGCAGATTCAGCAATAAAAACGCTACAATAATTGCTATAATATAATACATCACAATACCTTGTTGAGGGCTTGATTTTTTAAATAATTGATTGAAAATGGACAACGTTTATTCACCCCAACGCTACTTCAATTTAATGTTAATATCTTGTACTTTTCCATCTCTATATACTTTTGCAGTTAGTGTTTTTAAATCATCTTTATGACTAAAAATGATTTGTCTATATCTAAGATTATCTTCTACTTCTTTACCATCTAATTCTACTATTACATCATTTTTTTGCAACCCAGATTTTTCTCCAATAGAATCAGCTTTGATGTTCCCTATCAATACACCATTATTCACATCATCAGGTAAGTTGATAGATTGTCTTGTCGCATCATCAACATCTGCAATATTAGCCAACTCTACACCAGTATTAGGATATATTACTTCACCTTTAGCTTCAAGTTGTTTTGCAATTGATTCTGCATCATTGACTGGAATAGCAAAGGCAATACCTTCAACATTATCCATGTCAATTTTCAGTGATGCTATACCAATTAATTTACCGTTTTTATCAATTACACCGCCACCAGAATTACCTGGATTTACAGGTGCATCCATCTGGAACGCACTCATTAATACATCGAACTTATCATCTTTATCAATATCTACTGGCACGTGTCGATTTAACCCTGAAACAATACCTTCTGAAACACTGCCTTTAAAATCAACGCCTAAAGGGTTACCTACCACAATTATAGGTTCGCCTAATACTAAAGTACTTGAATCTCCCATTTTAATTGCTTTCACATCGCTACCTGATTTCACTTTTGCTTTAATGACTGCAATATCAGAAAATTTATCTGTACCAATCACTTTACCTATTGAATAGTCATTATTACCATATGTAATCTTTTGTTCTTTTTTATCACCAACAACGTGTGCGTTTGTCATAATAAAAATAGAGTCGCCTACTTTTTTGTAGACGACACCTGAACCTAATTCGTTTTCTTTACCTGCTTCCTGTGTCTCTTTCTCTGCAGACGATGAATCATCACTTGTATCATTTTCTACTGTTACAACTGAATGAATTGCACTATTTGCACTTTTCATTGTAGCAGTATAAGTTTTATCTTTATCACTATTGTTTAAAAATACATGATCTTTTGTATTTCCATTATTATCTACATTACTAAAGATTGCTTGAATCAATATCAACAATAATACAACTGCAATGACGATTAATATTTGCGCCCATTGTTCCATGAAAAAGTACTTAACTCTATCTGTAAATGACTGTGATTGATCATCTTTTTGTTGGGAAGCCATTTTTCTGTGATGTTGTGATTCATTACTTACACCAATATTATGTTGTGGTTTACTTTCATTTTCGTCTTCTATATAGTTATTTACACGAGATTGTTGCGCTTCTTCAGAATAAAAATGGTCGTCATGGGTATCTTTTGGTTTATCTTTTCTTTCTGAATGACTATGCTTTGCTTCTTTATTATGTTGTCCTTTATCGTTCTGATAATCTTTAGTTGATGCATGTGGTTCATTTAAATTTGCTGCAGGCGTTTTTTCTGATTCAACTTCAGTTTTTGTTTCTTTCTGCTGGCTATCTTTAGGCGTTTCATTAATGTGATTTTGGTCACTCGCCTTACCATTGTTACGTTCCTTCATAACTTGTTGTTGCTGTTGAATCTCTTCCTGAGTCAATTTCTCAATTCGTGCTTTCCTCAAATTCTCTTTTACACGTTCTTCATTATTTTTGGCCAATTCTTCTGCTTTTTCAGCACGTTGTTTTCTTGCTTTACGCTCAAATTGTACACGTTGTTCCCGCTCTTCATTATG
The DNA here is from genome assembly GCF_033597815.2 of Staphylococcus sp. KG4-3. NCBI lineage: Bacteria > Bacillati > Bacillota > Bacilli > Caryophanales > Staphylococcaceae > Staphylococcus > Staphylococcus halotolerans. The sequence continues at coordinate 948,524 of NZ_CP166245.1, read as the reverse complement.
AAAATACTCGCGTCTTTTACGACCGTATTTTTCTTTTGGGATTACATGTTTTTTATTATCTTTCACCATAAGTCCCCCTAAAACTGCATGTTTCTTTAATTTCCATTATGACATATCACATAAAATATTTCTGCTTTATTTTTATTTTATTACTATATATAAGTGATTATAAGCACTTTAAGTATATATTTCTATCATTAACATTATTTTAGCTTTTCATCTTCATTTGTTTATTTAATACCTCATTATTATCGCATCATGAACATATTGCATTATAAAGCATTTTATAAATTCATTTTTCTAATTATTTAATTAACCCCTTTCATTTGGTATTGAGTTTTTACTAAATATTCTTGCTAAATATGTATTGTATTGTACGCTAACAACTTTACATGTTTTTTCGTAAATTCATTTTCATGATTAATATCCATATACGAAAGTTCGTAATCAGCTTCGCCCACCCAATATGCACCGACATTAGGAGGTATAGTAAAATCAATATGAGATAATGAATATAATGTCGAAGTTGCAGTATGTTTTACGCCATCCTCATTACCTTTTACTCCCCCAACTAAATTGATTGTCCTGGTCATACGTTATACTGCTACCATACAATCTTTCTATAGCAAGCATAACAATGCTACTTTTTTCTCCTAACCATAGAGACGTGCCTATAATTAAAATATCAACATTGATAATTTAATCTAATATTTGTGGCCATTCATCACCTTTGCCCATATCATCAGCAATTCCGTATGAATTATTACAATCTCTCAATCTAAGAATTTTAGCCTCTAATATTTAACTTCCTAAAATATTAATATCTATATTTTATTAACTCAAATTTGATTTAATTTCGAACAGTTCTTATAGTATTTATTAAAAACAGTTTGATCATGAAAATTATAGGGAAATTATTATATAGAATAATTTAATTGATTGGAGGTTTTGTTATGTCTTATGGAAAAAATAGATTGTTAATCCAAACACTACATGAATGTGTTGAAGCATGTAACTACTGTTTCCAAGCCTGTTTGAAAGAAGAAAATGTAAAAATGATGGCTGAATGTATCCGATTAGACCGTGAATGTGCCGATATGTGTACTTTTCTAGAACGTGAATTAACAATAGATTCCCCATTTGCACACGATTTGGCAGAAATATGTTCCAAAATTTGTGAGGCATGTGGAAATGAGTGCCAAAAGCATGAGCACGATCATTGCCAAGAATGTGCAAAATCTTGTTTCAAGTGCGCAAAAGCTTGTAAAGATATCGCTTAACACATAACTATTAGAAGAATAATATTTTGCCAAAGTAGACTATCTAAGTATAATATATTTCTGATTATTCTATTTTCCTATTAACCTATTTTTAAATAAATATCATCAAAATTTAGAAACGCTTTATTACTGGAGGGATTAAATGGATTTTATTATCGTAATATTAATAGGTTTAATCATTGGAGTGACATTTTCATTTTGGTTAACTAATAATAAAATTACTAGCCTTATTATTAGCACGCTTTCAGCATTAATTGGCGCATTTATTGGTGTAACAATGTTAAATTCTTCAGGTAAGACATTGTCAAATTCAGCAGGATTATTCTTTATAATTCCAACGTTTGTCGGTTCTGTGTGCCTCACTTTATTAATTTTATTTATTATTAAAACAAGTAAAGATATTGTGAAAAATTAAACCAATTTAAATAATATAGTATATTGTGAGTCAAAAGGATATACTAATTAGTATATCACTTAGGCAGTGCATTAATTTTATTTTATAGCCTTTTAAATTGTTATAATTTATTAGTGTAACAAAATAAAGACAGCTTGCGCCACTAGTTGTAACTTTACAATTATTCGAAGAACAAAAATTATTATATCCAATATAAGTGAAAATTAGTTATAAATGACTGAAGCAAAACCACCCGTAAAACGGGTGGTTTTCTCTGTGGCTATCTATAAGCCTTTGTTACTGACCAGCCTTGATAAATGCTTTGAGAAGATCAGTCATATGTACTACTTTCCCAGCAATCATTAAAAGGGTCGTTTTATTTTTTCTTACTATTTTCTTCTCCAGTAAAAGGTCTATATATTCAACAAGCGTTAATTGTTCCGCAACGATATCCGCTTGTAATTGATTACGAATATAATTTTCTATGACTTTTTTATCCCTTCTAACTGTATCAATGTAAAACCCTTTACACCAAAATTTTCTATTACCATATCTATATTTTAAATGTGCAGGTCTATCAAAAATCAACAAACTACTCTTTCCTTTTAAATACCCTACAAATTAAGAAACGCTTAATTTTTTTGGGGATACTAACTAACAACGAATGTGACCTTTACATGCTTCAGCTTCAATAATTTCTACACCTTTTCTTACACATAGCTGTCACAATATTATTCCAATATATTTCTTTATTTTCCCCTATATAATTTGTCTTCTATATTTAGGAGCGAAGACAATGTGATACTTACAATTCCATTTTGTATGTGCTAAACTATTTGTGACTGATGACATAAGTTGCATCTTCTCGCGTTATTTATTTTGGTTGGCTGACCAAATATTATTTTAGCACGGAGAGATGCAATTTTTAATACAACGGTATAACCATACTGCACCATACGCATAACGTATGTTTTTTTATCCAAAAAGTAAAAAGCACGGAATCCGCCAATTGAGGATTCCGTGCTTTTTGCTTATGGTATTAATTTTTATTCATAATAACCTGCAATTGATTTAACTTCTAAAAATTCTTCAATACCATAATCGCCCCATTCTCTTCCTATACCTGAATGTTTATAGCCGCCAAATGGTAAATTATATGCCTGTCCAACTTCATTAATCTCTATAATACCAGCTTCAATAGAATGGGCAACTTTACGGAGTGTCTCTTTGTCTTTTCCATATATATATCCTGCTAATCCGTATTTTGTATCATTTCCAATTTCAATAGCTTTTTCTATATCTTGATAAGTTATAATACACATCACAGGACCAAATATTTCTTCTTGAGCGATAGTCATTTTATTATTAACATCACTAAAAATCGTAGGTTTAACAAAGTATCCATTTTCAAGTTGTTCTGGCTTTCCTGTACCTCCATATATCAGAGTAGCGCCTTCTTCTATGCCTTTTTCTATATAATTTTGTACACCTTCATATTGCTTTTTATTAATGAGTGGGCCTAAATCTGTTTCTTCAGATTGTGGATCGCCAACCTTCAAGTTTGACATTTTCTCTTTTGCCGCTGCTAAGAATTGTTCTTTCATAAACTCTGGAATAATTGTACGACTTCCAGCTGTGCATTCTTGTCCTGTATTATTTATAATTTTTCTTACAGCTCCTTCTGCTGCGCTTTCTATATCAGCATCTTCTAAAATAATGTATGGTGATTTTCCACCAAGTTCAAGAGATACTTTTTTGAAATCTTCACTGGCTTTTTCCATAATTTTAGTACCAACGCCTCCAGAACCAGTAAATGACATCATACGCACTTTAGGATGCTCAGTTAAAGGATTACCAACGTTTTCTCCATCTCCATTTACTAAATTAAAAACACCTTTAGGGACGCCAACTTTTTCAAATATCTCTGCTAGAATTATCGCGGCGTATGGAGTTTCTTCAGAAGGTTTTAACACAACTGGACAACCAGCTGCAAATGCAGCAGCGAGTTTAAGTGACGTTTGATTAGTAGGGAAATTCCAAGGTGTAATTAATCCTGCAACCCCAATACCTTCTTTTATAACTAAGTTATTATCACGGCGTTCTTCGAATTCAAAATCATCTAGCGCATCTCTCGCTGCCGCAAAATGATTGAGTCCCATCTGATAATGTACTTTTTCCGACACTTTTAATGGAGCTCCTAATTCTTCTGTCATTGCTTGAATCAAGTCTTCTTTACGATTTTCATACTCTTTGACGATTTTCGTTAACAAATCTTGGCGTTCTTGGACTGATGTATGGCGAAAACTAAGATAAACATTATGTGCAGATTCTACTGCTTTATCTACATCTTGTTTGTTACCTTTAGCTATTTCACCGATTTTTTCTTCAGTTGCTGGGTTAATGACATTGATAGTTTCTCCACTTGTACTTTCAATCCATTCGCCATCTATATACTGTTTAACTTGCATTCTCATCTTTCAACACATCCTTTTTAAAATTTAATACGCAATTTCTTGGATGTTGACCTTAAATGCTCAGTATTTTTTCTAATGTTTACATTCTCGCATGCCTTATTACTGAGCATTCCTTTTTGTTAATAAGTTAAACATAAAATTGTGATTTTAAAGGCTATTTGTAGGATCTAATTTACACGTTATATTTCTATTTTGCATATCAACATCAATTTAAAAGTTTAATAAACTTTTTTAGAAGTGTCTTTAATATAAATAATAATAACGTAATGACATTATGGAATTTATAAGGATTTCTGGTAACTTTCTACTCTTACAACTCGTTAGAAAATTTAAAACGGAATAGATAAGAGCAAAATTAAAAGGCTTATTCCCTTAAAAGTATAGGAACAAGCCTCAATATTTATGAACTAAATTCGAAAATTAAAAATTTATATATTTTATTTTTCTTGTTTTTTATTTTTACGAACAGAACCTAACCAACCAATGACGACTAACAAAATCATAACAGACCAGAAGATTGACTGCCAAACAACGCTGTGTGGGAAATGTTCGTCTAAAACTCCAATATCTGGATGAGCAAGTACCATAACAACTAATTTGATACCAACCCAACCAACAATCGCAAAAGCTGCGCCTTCTAAACCTGGATATTTATTTAATAGGTTTACAAACCAAGTTGCAGCAAAACGCATAATAATAACACCAAGCATACCACCAAGGAACATAACAATAAATTGACCTAAATCCATGCCACCAAAATGGATACCTACTGTTGGTAAGGTTACCGCTATAGCAAGCGCCGCAAGCATTGAGTCAATTGCAAAAGCGATATCCGCAAATTCTACTTTTAATACTGTACCCCAAAATGATTTAGCACTTGCATGTATTTCTTCTCCAGAATCATCAAAATGATGATCATCACTGCCATCGTTCTTATCATGGTCTTTTTCCTTAAAGAAGGATATTAAATTTCGTATAGACATATATAGCAAGTATAAAGCGCCTAGTGCTTGTATCCACCAGAAATGTGCAATAACACTAATTAAGAATAAAGATAAGAAACGGAATACAAAAGCACCAAGCAAACCATAAAACAGCGCTTTCTTACGTTGTTCGGGTGGTAAATGTTTAACCATTACTGCCATTACAACTGCATTATCTGCAGCTAATAAACCTTCTAAAAATACGAGTACTACTAACACCCATAGGTAAGGTAAAATCAAACTCGGATCCATATAGGACATCTCCTTTAGTTTTTTACATAAAAATAGAGACCTAAGCTAAGTCAATGCATACGAAATCCATTCATCGTATTTTAATAAACATAAAGTAAATTAATTACAATTCACAGATAATATACACTGTTAGCAAAGGTCTCACTCGACAGTTTTATTCTGCCCATCTTACCGGAAGTATCATACTTCGTAATGACGATAAAAATGACTAAGTTAAAAAGAATATATCAATATACATTCAACTATATCTAAGCGATACTTGCACACTTCATATATCAATTTAACTTTAGTTAAGTTACTCCCCTCTGACTACATAGTCATAGGTATTCTATTAATATGGTTATTATACACAAAAACAAAATTTATAACAATCCATATAATTTAATTTCTGGAAATTTCTCTTCAAACCATCTTGTAGCAAACTCATTTTCAAATAAAAAGACATAATTATCATATACATCTTTTACTAGAATAGAACGTGTAGAACTCATCTTATCTTTGATGTCTTCTTCGTTTTCTATCCAGCGCGCAATTTTTTGACCAACTGGCTCCATAACAACATCTACATTATATTCATTTTTTAAACGATGTTCGAATACTTCAAACTGTAACTGTCCTACAGCACCGATGATAATTTGATTCGTGTGTAATGCTTTGTAATATTGGATTGCGCCTTCTTGAACTAATTGTTCAATACCTTTATGGAAATGTTTTTGCTTCATCACATTTTTGGCTGATACTTTCATAAATAATTCAGGTGTAAATTGCGGTAAATCTTGGAAACTAAATTTTTGATTACCACCAACTAGCGTATCACCAATTTGATAATTCCCTGTATCATATAGCCCGATAATATCACCAGCCACCGCGTGATTTACAGTTTCCTTATCGTCTGCCATAAATGACGTTGAACGAGTGATTTTTTGTTTTTTGTTTGTTCGTTGCAAGTTAACATCCATGCCACGTTCAAATGCGCCACTAACAACACGCATAAAAGCTATCCTATCTCTATGTTTCGGATCCATATTAGCTTGGATTTTAAATATAAAACCTGAAAAATCTAAATCAAACGGGCTTACTTCTATGTCTTCTTTTGTCTGACGTGCATTTGGCATAGGTGCGTGGTCTACATATGCATTCAAGAAATTTTGTACACCGAAGTTTGCTAACGCCGATCCAAAGAATACAGGGGTTAACTCACCATTTAATAATGCTTCATTATCAAAGTTTTCACCCGCTTCTTCAACTAACATAAGCTCATCAATTGCTTGTGCAAACGCGCTATCATTTTTCATTTCGTGATCTTCTTTAAGTTCATAGTCATCATCCAAATGTAAGATATTTTCTTCATCTCTAAATGGTTCAATTGTATGCGATTCTCTATCAATAATTCCGAAAAAGTTTTGCCCCATTCCAATTGGCCAATTCATTGGATATGTTTCTATATCTAATGTAGATTCAATTTCATCTAATAATTCAAATGGTTCTTTCCCTACTCTATCCAATTTATTGATAAACGTAAAAATAGGAATACCTCTCATTTTACAAACCTTAAACAGTTTTAATGTTTGTGGTTCAATTCCTTTTGCACAGTCTATAACCATAACTGCGCTATCTACTGCCATTAAAGTTCTGTATGTGTCTTCAGAAAAATCTTCGTGACCCGGCGTATCTAAAATATTTATTTTGTAATGATCATAATCAAATTGCATTACTGAACTAGTCACAGAAATACCACGTTCCTGTTCAACTTTCATCCAGTCACTTGTAGCAAACTTCCCGCTTTTTTTACCTTTAACTGTACCTGCTTCTCTAATTGCACCACCAAATAATAATAATTTTTCTGTTAGTGTTGTTTTACCAGCATCTGGGTGAGAAATAATCGCAAAGGTTTTTCTTGATTCTACTTCTTCCTTTATATTCATTTATAATCTCCTTTAATTCTCAAATATCCATTTAACGATGTCATCAGCAACATGTGATGCTGTTGACTCATCAAGTAATGTAAATAAGTGTATCACAAGTTCCTCTTTCATATCATCTTCATTTAAAGTTGATTCCACTTCTAATGACCAATTTATTTCAGGAATTGCTATAAGAAATAATTGCTTTATTACATTTTCATATATATACACATTAGCCTGAATGTCATTGAAGTTGATTTTTTTAACCTTCATGAGGACCTCCACCAAATTTTTTATAAGCCGCTTCTAATCCGATAAGGTCATCACGATGTGGCACTTTGATGTGGCCAGGCATAATTTGATATGGTTCTCGACCTTTTGAAGCTAATACCACAGTATCCCCTGGCTCAGCAATATCTATAGCATGTCTTATGCCATCAGCACGATCGTAAAATTCAATATAGTTATCATGCGTTGCACCTTTAGCTAATTCTTGTGTTAATTTCTTAGGATCATCATCTGCAGGATTATCAGGTGTAAAGATAACGTAATCTGCTCGGCATGCTACACGTCCCATTTCAGGGGTTTTAGTTAAATCACGTTCACCTGCCATACCACATAAGAAAATTAATTTTTGTTTGGCGAATGGCTTAACCGCATCAATTAATTTATCCATTCCATCTGCTGTATGTGCATAGTCTATAATTAGATCAATTGGTAATGAAGGATCTAATACTTCTAACCTGCCTTCTACAGGTTCTAAATTTTCAACAGCTTTTATAATTTCACCTAACTCAATGCCTTTACTCCACACAGCAATCATAGCAGCCATAATGTTAGAAACATTAAACAGACCAACATAAGGTGATTGGACCTGAAATTTTCCTTGAGGCGTATTAAAAATAAATTTAACACCTTGTAATGATTCTTCAATTTGTTCGGCTGTAAACTGGGCGTCATTTTTAACACCATAAGTGAATACCTCATATGGTGTTACTGAGCTAAGGTATTCTGAAAAAGCATCATCATTATTCAACACAACGTATTTATCTTGTGATAAATCTTCACCTAATTGGCTAAATAATAATGATTTAGCATGTCCATAGGATTCCATTGTTCCGTGAAAATCTAAATGATCTTGTGTTAAATTTGAAAAAATAGCTACATCAAAATCCACACCACGAAGGCGGCCTAAAGATAGACCATGACTAGATACTTCTAAGGTCATAGATTCAGCACCTGCTTCAACTGCTTCATTTATTTTCTTTGTTAATAATACCGTTTCAGGGGTTGTATTTGCCCCTTTTGATTTAACTTCATTTATTTGAAAGCCATTTGTTCCTAAGTAAGCACTACCTTTATTTAATTTTCTATAAATATGATGTATCATCGTAGCGATTGAAGTTTTACCATTTGTTCCTGTTACACCATATGTTATGAGTTGCTTACTAGGATAATCGAATAACATATTAACTAACAAACTTGCTACACGTAAAGTATCTGGGACAACGACTTGCGTTACATCTCCTACAACTTGTTGTTTGTGATTAACGATGATAACCTCACACCCCTGATTCACCACATCTTGGCAAAATCTATGACTGTCTACTGTATAACCTTTCGATGCTACAAATATACTACCTCGCTGTGCAGTACGAGAGTCTGTTGTTATATCTGTTATATTTCTATCTAACGTGCCGAAAACTTGTTTCACTCTAATTTTTTCAAACAACACATTTGCTTCCAACTTATATCGCTCCTTTATTTCCAATACTTCTATTATACACATTTCCCACTGTTTTTATAGAATCTAATGATTTGATATTTATAATTTCTTCCTATTGTATTAAGTTGATTAATCATTTAATTACGTTCAAGTACTATTTTACCTACATATTATAATCTTTATGGTTAAGAATATTAACAATACGTTGCGAAAATATTAATTCTTTCTATATATTTTGTTATTTGTAGAATATAAGCTTATTGTCTTGTCAAAAGTGGTATTATATAGATATATAACAACTTTATTTTAATAAATTTTAATTTACTAATTTAGTATGAATCATTTCACAAGCGTTTGTAAAATGATATAATTAAAATTAATTGTGTATTTTTCTTTCACAACCTCAAGTAAATACGTTAAAATTATCTTGAGCTAAATATAAACTATTGGAGGGTGGCTTTTAATGGTTACTCAAAATAAAAAAATACTGATAATTACTGGATCTTTTGGTAACGGTCATTTACAAGTTACGCAAAGCGTAGTAAACCAATTTAACGAAATGAATCTAGACAATTTAACAGTTATTGAACATGATTTATTTTTAGAAGCTCACCCAATTCTGACTTCTATTTGTAAAAAATGGTACATTAATAGTTTTAAATATTTTAGAAATATGTATAAAGCTTTTTACTATAGTCAACCAGACCAATTAGATAAATGTTTCTATAAATACTATGGACTTAATAAATTAATGAATTTACTTTTAAAAGAAAAGCCAGATCTTATTTTACTAACTTTTCCAACACCGGTTATGTCTGTATTAACTGAACAATTTGATATGAACATACCTATTGCAACAGTAATGACAGACTATCGCATGCAAAAAAACTGGATTACGCCACATTCACATAAATATTATCTTGCTACAGAGGAATTAAAAGATGAATTTGCAAGTATTGGCATTCCTCGAAATAAGTTGAAAGTAACAGGAATCCCTATTTCAGATAAATTCGAAGCGGATATCAATCAAGAAGATTGGTTACGTCAAAATAATTTAGATCCTAACAAACCTACTATATTAATGTCTGCAGGTGCATTTGGGGTTTCAAAAGGGTTCGGCCAAATGATTCAAGAAATTTTAAACAGAAGCCCACATGCACAAGTAGTTATGATATGTGGTAAAAATAAAGACTTAAAACGTTCATTATCTAGTCAATTCAAAGCTAACAATAACGTAATAATTTTAGGTTACACTACACACATGAACGAATGGATGGCTTCAAGTCACTTGATGATTACAAAACCAGGTGGTATCACGATATCAGAAGCATTAACACGTCAAATACCAATGATTTTCTTAGATCCCGCACCTGGCCAAGAACTTGAGAATGCAGTTTATTTTGAAGAAAAAGGATTTGGTAGCATAGCACTTACACCTGAGGCAGCAATAGAGCAAGTTGCTTCATTAACAAATGAGCCAGCTAAATTAGCTGCAATGTCACAAGCAATGGATTCTTCCAGAATCCCATATTCAACATACAAATTATGCAAAGACTTATTAGACTTACTTAATCATTCATCTCGATATGAGGAAGTTTACGGAAAGGTTCCTTTATATGCAAAGCTCTTCGTTAAATAATTATGGTACAAATAAAAATTTTATAATCATGCTAATCATCTTATTCTTAATGGAATTCGCTCGAGGAATGTATATTTTAAGTTATTTATCATTACTTCCAACAGCAACCTCAATCGCGGTAGGTATAACATCTATCGCTATTTCTATACATTTTATTTCAGATGCAGCAACAAACTTTGTTATTGGTTTCTTACTTAAACGCTTAGGTGCAAAATTAGTACTAACGTTAGGGTTTTTACTTGCTTTTGTTAGTTTATTTTTGGTTATTTGGTTCCCTACTGCACCAATAGTATTAATCATCAGTGCAGTCTTGCTAGGTATTGCTGTAAGCCCTATATGGGTCATCATGTTAGCAAGTGTTGATGAAAAAAATCGTGGTAAACAAATGGGTTACGTGTACTTCTCATGGTTACTAGGATTGCTAGTAGGTATGGTAGGCATGAATATTATATTTAAATTTCATCCGACACAATTTGCGTTTTTAATGTCACTAGTTGTATTAATTGCTTGGATATTATATTATTTCGTAAAAATTAGACTCACAAATTATAATACTCGACCTGTTAAACAGCAATTAGGTCAAATAGTAAATGTCACAAAGCGACATTTAATTCTTTTTCCAGGCATTTTACTACAAGGTGCTTCAATTACTGCTCTTGTTCCAATACTACCTACATATGCGACAAAAGTTGTTGGTGTTTCAACAGTTGAATATACAATGGCAATCGTATTTGGCGGTATTGGCTGTGCGTTTTCAATGTTGTTCTTATCTAAGGTAATTGATAATCATGGCACATTATTTATGTACAGTGTAATATTTAGTGGTTTTGTACTATATACACTCATGATATTTGCTTTATCGCTAATTACAGAAATCACATTGGTTTGGATACTAGCAGTATTTATAGGTCTCATGTATGGTATCTTACTACCGGCTTGGAACACATTTATGGCGAGTCATATACATTCGGATGAACAAGAAGAAACTTGGGGCGTATTCAATAGTGTGCAAGGCTTTGGATCTATGGTCGGCCCCCTTGTTGGTGGTTTAATCACTGAGTTTTCAAATTCAGTAAATAACACATTTTACTTTTCAGCGTTTGTGTTCTTATTCCTTGCTGTCTTTTACGGCATCTATTTTATCAAACGTAAAAAGCACGTTTAAAGCGTTTATAAACTTTAATATTTATAGAAAAGTTATATCAGCCATACTTAAGTTATTATTTAAAAATAACATTAGTAAACCTCAAATATGCATGTAGACATAACTTATAATAACTCAAAAATTTACAAAATAAGACACACAATATATCTAGTTAAAAAAGCGTCAATTTCTATTGAAAATATAGATAAATTGACGTTTTTTTATTTTCCTGAAAATTTTACCATGCCATGCTTAAGATGGTAGGCATTTCCCAAATCATACTATTTTAAATATAAAAGAGAGCTAATCTAAAATGATTAGCTCTCTCTTATTTCGGAGGTGCGCATTTATTCTCACAACTCTATATCTTCTTATGTCTAATCATGATGCATTCAGACAATAATCAAAATGGAACACGTTTATGCTAAATTAAAGTTTTCTAAAACTTTCCATTTATCTTCTTTTTCATCATAATAAACTAAAGAAAGTTGCTCAATAGTTTCTTTGTAGTCAATCCCCGCTAGCTTCAATTGTCCATAAATATCTTCAAATTCTTGACTCGTCAATCCTTGGGCAATAGTAAAATGTGGTACAAACGAATGATCTGCAACCCCATAAAAATCGCCTTTGTTAAATTGATTAAATAAGTTTTCTAAAGTTTCTGTTTTTTCAACTTTAAAATAAATAACATTTGTTATCGGCGCAAAATTAGATGCTTTTGTTGCATGAACATCAACCGTTGGAATGCCTTCGATTCTTGATTTAATTGTCTCTTTTACAGACTCTAAATCACCATCGTTTATTTTAAATTGCCCCTTTATCGTAATATGCGGCATAATAGATGCATAATGAGCATCATAACGCTTACGATATGCATTCACTTCATCTTGAAATGCTTTTGACGGAATTAATGCCAATCCTAAAATCATTTAAATTCCTCCTTTGTTTAACATAATTACATTATAGCAAATTTCTGAAAAATTCGTTACTCTAAAGTCAATTTATTTCAGAATATTAAAATGAAATATTATCAGATAAAAAATATTTTAACATTTCATCAAGTAAATATTGCCATGATTTCCATCTATGGCCTCCTTCAAATTCTAAATAATGATACGTAAAATCATTTGCTTTAATAATTGAATTTAATTCACGATTCGGTGTTAAAAAATCTGCAGTTTTACCTGTGGTAGGTAACTTAAAATCCTCTTCTTCTAATCCTACCGCATGCCAAATAGATAGCTGCTCTTTAAATTGGCAACGTTCAATTAATGTCTGGATAGCCTCATCATGTTGCGGACTTAATAAGCCCACCTGACTAAATACACGCGGATATGATAACGCAGTAATTAAAGCAACACTACCAGCTAAACTATCCCCTAATAGCACACGTGCATTTCCTACTTTAAACGTTGGGAATGTCTTATCTATAAATGGTAATATTTCATTAGCCATAGCTTTCACAGTCAATGGTGTACGAGCGCCTTGTGGATGAAATTCTGCTCTTCTTTTATCAACATCTTCATAGTGAAAACCTACAAAAATTGCTCGCTCAATTTCATTGGTTTCTCTTAACTTTTCATAAGTACGATGGATTTTGCCAAAAGCAAAAAAGTCTGCCCCATCAAAGCAAAAAACAACTTTATATTTAAATAATTCTGTAAAATCCTTAGGTAAATAGATAGATAATGTCACATCTCTATCTAAAATCTCGCTAGGAAAATTAATCTTATTGATATTTCCTGGTTGAAAGTCATACATAAACAATGCGCCCCCTAGTAGTCTTATAGACATTGTACCAAGAGACGCATGATTTTAAAATATTTCAACTTAATTTTTACAAATTGAATGATACGTTAATCATCAATTTTTTCTTCTTTTAGTCGCTGTGGATAATCTTTCAGCCAGAAAATAGCATTAGGTACTTTACTAGGATCTGGTCTGTAAATTGCTCGTTTACCTGATCCAAGTTTTTTCTTTTGCTTTTCATAATCTTTCAGAGCATTGATTGCTGGCTTATGTAGTATCCAAATAGCAATAATATTTAACCATGCCATCATACCTACACCCAAATCACCCATCATCCATGCCAAATCTGCAGTTTTAACTGCGCCATATACTGTCGCTAAAATTAAAACGATTCTTATAATATTAATATATACAAAAGTGGTTTTCTTCGAACTTCTTCTAGTTAAGTAAGTAATATTGGTTTCAGCAATATAATAGTATGCCAGTATTGTTGTAAAGGCAAAGAAGAATAATGCAATTGCAATAAAGTATGAGCCAAATCCTGAGAAAGTCGGATCAAAGTGATAACCGCTACCATGGAATGCTTTATCAATACCAGCTTGTGCATACATTGCTGTACCTGAATAATCTTTATTACCATTGGACATTTCTACAAATATACCATTATCTTTAATCATACTCGCTTTACCGTCTGACATGGAACCACCATCAGTAACATTATACGTACCCGAAAGTAAAATAATTAAAGCGGTTGCTGTACAAACAAATAATGTATCTATATAAACTGAAAATGATTGCACTAACCCTTGTTTAGCTGGATGAGATACTTCTGCTGCCGAGGCAGCATGTGGGCCTGTACCTTGTCCTGCTTCATTTGAATATAGTCCTCTTTTAACACCAATTTCAATCATAGCACCTACAATACCACCAAAAGCTGCTTCAAAACCAAATGCTGATTTAAATATTAAAGCAAATAGAGCAGGGACTTGTTCGATATTTAGAAATATAATTATAACTGCCATTAATATGTACGCAATTGCCATAAATGGAACTACTGCAGTTGCTGCATTTGCAATCCACTTTATACCTCCAAATATGATTAATCCAATTAAGACCGCCAAGAATATTGCTACTATCCATGGTTCTAAACTGAATGCATTTTTCATTGAGCTTGAAATTGCATTAGACTGCACACCTGGTAATAATAACCCCACTGATATAACAGTAACGATCGCAAATATTAAACCATATATCTTTCCTAATTTCCCCTTAATACCATATTCAATATAAAATGCTGGACCGCCTCGGTATTGCCCTTTCTCTTCACGCTTATAAATTTGTCCGAGTGTAGATTCAATAAATGCACTACCTGCGCCTAAAAATGCCGATGCCCACATCCAAAATATAGCACCGGGACCCCCAATAAATATAGCCGTCGAAACACCTACAATATTACCAGTACCTACTCTACCTGCTAAAGATAAAGCAATTGCTTGGAAACTAGATATACCTGTCGGTGATTTTTCCCCTTGAAACATTAGGCGTATCATTTCTTTAAAATGCCTAATTTGGAAAAAGCGCATCATAAATGAAAATAATATTCCTGTAAGCAATAAACCATAAACCAAAGGTTTGCTCCAAACGATATCATACAACCACGTAAGTAACCCCTCTAACATAACGTATCCCCCTTGTTGTACCATCATGTGAAATGATATATTTTTCATTATTATACACATATATAATATTCCGCGCAACGTATTCATTAAGTTATATTTTTCACAATTTATATATTATATTACAAAATTTATATTAAATATTTCAGATCACTTTATTCTTATAGATAAATAGTTTTACACTATTCATCACAAATTAGCCTATTTTATAGATATAACTTTCTACTTTTTTATAATTGCACCACAGAAATTATTGAATTCAATTTTCATCTTTTGTTCTTTGTTTATTTGAGATATACTAAATAGTACTTAAAAAAGAATTTAGGAGGAACTGTCCTATGCTAAATAAGGTTTGGTTTAGAACAGGTATTGCCTTATTAATCCTGTTTTTATTAATCAAATTAGTCATGGAAGTCCATAGTGTGTTTGTACCTTTTGTAATTATTATTCAATCTGTATTATTACCATTGTTATTAAGTGGCTTCTTGTTCTATATTTGCTTACCTTTTCAAAAAATACTAGAAAAAAATAAAGTCCCACGTTGGGCTAGTATTACAATTATCTTTATCGCTTTATTTATCATTATCGGTGTCATTATTAGGTTTATCGCACCACCTATTGCAGAACAAATTGAAAATTTAATCAATCAAATCCCAGCATTACAACATGAAATTCAATATATTATCAATTTTGCTTTAGATCAAATGGAGAGATTACCTGCTGATGTAACAGATAGAATAAATAAAATGGTTCAATCTATGAGTGATAGTACTGCAGATATATTATCTAATTCATTTAGTTATTTAACTTCATTTATCTCAACACTATTTTTACTTATTATGGTGCCATTTTTCTTAATCTATATGTTAAAAGACCATGAACGTTTTATACCTTTTATTGCTAAACTATTTAAAGGTGATAGAAAAGTTTTTATTGTTGATTTATTAAAAGATTTAAATCATACAGTACAGTCTTATATTCAAGGTCAAGTAACAGTTAGTATTATTTTAGGTATTATCTTATATATCGGTTATTCAATTATTGGTTTGAATTACACATTATTATTAGTTATGTTTGCCTGTGTAGCTAATATGATTCCATTCCTTGGTCCATGGATGGCATTTGCTCCAGCAGCCATTATCGGAATTATTCAAAGTCCAACTACATTTATATGGGTATGTATTATCACATTAGTTGCTCAGCAATTAGAAGGTAACGTTATTACACCAAATGTTATGGGTAAATCTTTAAATATTCACCCACTAACAATAATTGTTGTCATCTTAGCTGCTGGTAATCTCGGTGGCTTTGGCCTAATACTTGTAGCTGTCCCACTTTACGCAGTAATAAAAACAATTGTACGTAATGTTTTCCAATATCGACAACAAATTATCGAAAAAGCTAATAGTGATGTTAAAAGATAGCTAAAAAAATAGCTTAGATACTATATCAGTGTTTAAATTTAGACACATTTATTAAAGCGCCTAGTCAATTTGTCTAGGTGCTTTAATTTTATATATTGAGGTCGTAATAAATGCATGTCCCGATTTCAATTTATCAATACAAAAAACCTCTAATACCAAGTATCAGAGGTTTCAGACCGCCGACAAAGTTCCCGACTTTGTTGGCAGTTTTTTTGCACGTTTTCTGCGAATACTGACTTAACCTATAGTGTTCGACTAGCGCTCTTTCCGCAGAAGTTCCCGCAAATCACTAGCCAATATTATAATATATAAATTAGACAATGTGATATTTATTTTGAGGTTTTACAATATTATTTAACGATATGATAACCGCTATCTACATGAATATTTTCTCCGGTAACACCGCTTGAAAAATCACTTAATAAATAAGCTGCAGTTTTACCAACTTCTTCTTGATCGACATTACGTTTTAACGGTGCACGTTCTGTGATTTCATTCAAAATTGAATTAAATCCGCCTACACCTTTTGCACTCAATGTACGGATAGGTCCAGCTGAAATCGCGTTAACACGGATATTTTCTTGTCCTAAATCTAATGCTAAATAACGAACATTTGCCTCTAAACTTGCTTTCGCAACACCCATCACATTATAATTTTGAACTGCGAATTCGCCGCCTAAGTAAGTTGTAGCTACAATACTTCCACCTTCAGGCATAAGTTTTTTAGCTTCACGTGATACAAGTGTTAATGAATAAGAACTAATATCTTGTGCTAATAAGAAACCATCTCGTGATGTATCAATAAAGCGACCACGTAAATCTTCCATATTTGCAAATGCAATTGAATGGTAAACACCATCTATATTGCCAACTTCTTCTCCAATTTTAGCAAAACCATTTACTACATCTTCATCACTTTGAACATCAATTTGATACATATGATGCGTTTCTTGATTTAATTGTTCAACTAATTTTTCTAATTCTTTTTTACTACGGTCTTTACGGTATGTAAATACTAATTTTGCACCAAGTTGGTCCAATACTTTAGCTACGCCAAAACCAATACTACGTTTGTTTGCAATACCCATAATGACGAAAGTTTTATTTTCTAAATTTAACATGAAAATAGCTCCTTTATTTAAATTTTCATTTTTTAACTGGTTCGAATTCAGATGACACAGATATATGCTTTTTTACTCGATACCAATATCAACATCCTTTATTTTAACATTGGTTATAATGAATAAACAATTTATTTTAATATCAATTGAACTTTTTATGCGTTTACATATCTAAAGTGAAATAATTATCCTATAAGGAGTATTATAAAAAGATTCGAACGTACGTTTATATTGAATTTTACAAGGAGTATCAAAAAATACTACTTTTTATCTTGTTTTAATATAGCGAAGGCTAAGGCATTACTTTATAATATGCCTCAGCCTTCGTTTTTAAATATATGATTAGTTAGATGATATGAGGTTAGAGTATCATTTACTGTCATAAGCAATTTAATAATAAAACTCTAATTCACGTTTCAATTCGTCAACGTATTCTTTAGAACCTGTAACAATAACGCGGTCTCTGTAACGGAGCTGAGTATCGCCATGTGGGACAATAGATTCATTATTTCTAATAATACGAACAAAGATAATATCCCCACCGAATGGGAAATTACGTAGTTGAATCTGGTCATATTGATGATTTAACATCGCAATTTCATACAATGACGTTTCGACATTACTTAACAAGTTAAGCATATTAGGTGTTTCTATTAAGCCTTTTAATAAAATCTTATTACTCATATAACTACTAAACACTTCAATACCTTCTCTTTGAAGAGTCTCGTCATTAGAACTAGATTCTAACCTACAAATAACTCGTTTTACACCATGAGCTTTTGCCATTAATGCTACTTTACGATTAATATCGTCATCGTTTGTCGAACATACAACAATATTACGCTCAAATAAACCAAGACGCTCAAGTAACCCTTCTTCATAATCTGCAATTTCAATCATTGAAATTGCATCAGATAATTTACGTTTGTCACTTAAATCATTTCGATAATAAAGAGAAACTTGATAAAGTTGTGAAGATAAATTTTGAGCAATTGGGATGGTTAGTTGGTTCTTTCCTATCAAACTTACTTCAATTTGTCTTGTCGCTTCGTCTGGTATCGGGAACATTTTCTTAAAGATAATTGGTACAAATACACAAGTAATAACGGCACTTAATATCAAAATACCAGATATCTCTGATGAAATTGTACCAAGTTGTTCTGCAATTTTAGCAGAAGCAATTACTAATGATAATGTAGATGTTAGTAAAAATGCAGAAGAAATTGTAGTTTTCATATCAAACCATCTACGTATATAAAATACTGGTATCAGTTTAGATATTAGAAAAGCTAATATTAAAAACGGGATAATCAGCAATAATGCTGGTTCCTTAATCAACTCTGGGATATTTAAATCTACACCAACCATGATAAAGAAGATTGGAATAAAGAATCCATATCCAAACGAATCTAACTTTTCAACCATATCCTCATCTGGATTAAGAAGAGAAACTACAACTCCTGCTAAAAATGCGCCTAAAATATTTTCTGCACCAACACCTTCAGCTAAAGCTACTAACAATAAGATAAGTGCGAACACAGCACGTATGCCGATTTGAGTAGTACCATCCATTAATTTTTGTAAGAATTGTGCTTTCTTGAAGAAACCACCTAAAAAGTAAAAAACAATTGTAAATACCACTAAACTACCGATTAACCACAATGATGTATTGCCTGAAGCATGAAACGTACCATATGCTGTTAATAAGATCATTGTTACTAAGTCTGCTAGTACAGCGACTAACAAGATAAATTGTCCAATTGTCGTACGCATGATATTCATTTCTTTTAATGTTGGTACAACGACACCTAATGAAATCGTAGATATAATAATAACCATTAGTAAAACATCATCAATTAGGCCGAACCATTTGAACATGTATGCAAAGACAATAGATATAATCATAATAAACATAAATACAACTATGGCAAGCTGTAAATGACCTGGTTCTTGCTTTTTAACTTTTTCTTCTTTTTTAGTTGAACTTTTATCTCTTTTAAAAGCTTTAAAATCAATTTCTAAGCCACTTAAAAACATTAAGAATATAAAACCTAAAGTTGATAATATATTAAGTATTGAATCACGTTCGACTAAATTCAAAAAAGAATGGCCTATAATAATACCCATTAATATTTCAGCTACAACTATAGGTAAAAATGTAATCCTTAGTCTATTGACTATAATTGGTGTAAGAAATGCCGCTAAAACTACGACAACAAGTGATACAAATTCCATATAACCCCCTTATGTTAGGTAAGACATAAATGATGTTGCTAATCCAAAATAAATCAACATACTGACAATATCATTAATTGTAGTGATAAAAGGACCACTTGCAACTGCAGGGTCAATTTTTAATTTGTTCATCACTAACGGAATCATTGAACCTACTAATGTACCCACTGTCATCGCGATTGTTAAACTACTGCCTACAATGGTTGCTAAGATTGGTTGGCCATATAAGACCATAATAATGATAAATAACAAGATTGCACAGACCAACCCACTTAAAAATCCACTACCAGTTTCTCTTAATGCGACTTTAAATTTACTTTGTTCATCAATTTCACCTGTTGAAATATTACGAACAGAAACGGCAAGCGATTGTGTACCCGAGTTTCCAGACATCCCACTAATAATTGGAATAAATGCAGCTAATAATGCAACTTTTGATAATGTATCTTCAAATGATCCTAAAATTGTCGCGGTAATCATTCCTAAAAATGTAAGTATAATCAACCATGGCAATCTTTTTCTTGCAGTTTTAATTACAGAATCATTTGTAGCATCAACGTCTGATACACCGGCTAAACGAGAGTAGTCTTCACTTGCTTCTTCGTCCATAACGTCTAGAATATCATCAATCGTAATAATACCAAGTAAATGGTCTTGGTAGTCGACAACTGGCATTGCAATAAAATCATAGTCTCTCATTTTTTGAGCAACATCTTCTTGGTCATCGGCTGCATTTGCACTAATGACACGTTCACTCATGATATCTTCGATGTAAGCATCATTTTCAGCTACAATCAAATCTCTAAGTGAGAGCACGCCGGCTAGTTGTTTATCATCATTCACTGTAAAAATAACATAAATTGTTTCTGCATTAGGGGCTTGTTCTTTGACATGAATAAGCGCTTCTTTAACAGGCATTGTTGCTTTCAATGAGATATATTCAGTAGTCATGATACCACCGGCAGTATCTTCATCGTAATGTAATAATGCTTTAATTTCTTTAGCATCTTCACGCTTCATTAGTGTGAGGAGACTAACTGTTTTTTGTTTTGACAACTGATTCATAATATCTACGGCATTATCGTAAGACATGTCTTCTAAAATCTTACTAGCATAATTAGCATCCATCGTATCAAATAACGCTTCATATTCGTCTTCATCGATTTCTAATTGTTCAAAGAAATCGGCAACTTCTTCTGGCGATAGTACTTCAAAGATACGTTGTCGTATACCTTCATCACTATCTTCAAAGTATTCACTTTGTTCATATGTATGCATAGATAAGAATTCATCTCTAAATTCATCAATATGGTTATTAATCAACAAATCATCTAGCAATACTTTATCATATACTTGCTCATCCTCTAATGTAATTGATTCTTTTTCATTAGCCATTAGCCCCACCTCCATAGTTCTTTTAAATTATATCATATTAAATATAGTTTCAATCGTGTCATATCTATCGTTTATTATAATTTTTTGTTTTTTAATTGGGTGAATAAATGATATTTGGATACAACGTAATAATTGATGATGATAAGTTTCATCTTTACCGCCATATAAGTCATCACCTACTAAAGGATAACCAATATGTTGAAAATGCACACGTATTTGATGTGTTCTTCCTGTCAGCAAACTCACTTCACATAAAGTATGATTATTAGTATGTTCGAGTGCTTTATATTTAGTCTGTGAAGGCTTTCCTAAACTACTGACTTGACGCTGGATAATACTATCTGGATGTCTTGCGATAGGAGCATCAATTAAATCTTCACCGTCTAATCGCCCCTGACAAATACATAAATATTTTTTATCGATTTTAATTTGGCTCATTAAATGATGAATAAATCCATGCTTTGCCAACACAACAATGCCTGAAGTATTACGGTCTAAACGCGTAACAATGTGTGGGGTCAACGATAACTTTCTATCATTAAAATAACCCAACACTTGCTCTACTAAACTAAAATGTAAATGATCTCTAGAAGGTGCACAATTTTGTTGGGCAGATTTCGACACAATAATTAAATATGAATCTTCATATAAGATATTTAACCCGTCGTTATATGGTTTTAAGTTAGAGCTTGGGGTTTCATCACTTAAAAATACTTCCAAATTATCATTTATAGCTAATTGCTTTCTGACTGTAACTGGTTGTCCATTAACTAATAAAGCGCCATTATGCTTAATGGCGCTTATCGTCCGTTTTGAAAATTCTTGTTGTTGTAAAAATGTGCGAACCATTTCTGGCTGCTGTATTGTATAAGTAAATTTCATTACTCATCATCTCCACTTGAAATGAACGAGTCATGTACTCTTTTCCAAAACGGAAACGGTCTAAATCTAGCGAATCTAATCTTCTCATTAGCTACGCGATATTGTATCGCATTAACATTTTTGTGTTTTATACTAACGTGGTCAATCGTCGTTAAAATCGTATCATGATTAACAGGTGCTATTAAACACGTATGGTGTTTGGGCAATACTAAAGGAGAACCTACAGTTCTAAATACCCGGTTGTTTATTGATGCAATTTCAGCAATTTGCATCGCTTCTAATGATGGATGTATCAATGCGCCACCTAATGCCTTATTGTATGCTGTAGAACCTGATGGTGTAGATATACATAAACCATCACCTCTGAAGCGTTCAAATTGATTACCTCTAATATTCACATCAACAACTAAAGTAGAACCATTTTCAGTTTTCATAGTAGCTTCATTTAATGCTAAATGACGTGTCTCGTATCCGTTATCATTATAACGCACAATAATTTCTAACAAAGGATATTCAATGACTTGGAATTCAGAGTTATTAATCTCAATTATAAGTTTTTCAACTTCATGTGGCACCCAATCAGCATAAAAGCCTAAATGCCCTGTATGAACCCCTACAAACGCACAGCGAGATAGCATATGACTATACTGATGAAAAGCTTGTAACAGAGTTCCATCTCCCCCAACAGAAATAACGATTTCTGGATTATCTGGGTCTTCAACCATCTGGAAATCTTTCATATGGTTAATCATTTTATGCTTTAAAGCATTCGATTTTGAATCACCTTTAGATAAAATCGTATAACGCATCGTAACATCCCCTAGTCATTATTATGCTTTTTCGCACGCTTTTTAGAATAATATTTCTGAGCTTCTTGAATTTCTTCTTTAATTTCCGACATCTCTTCATCCAGCAAAAATGCCGCTTCTGCTGCTCTTTCCAATCGATGTTGAATCTCCGGTGGATAATCTCCATCATATTTATATCTCAAAGTATGTTCTATCGTTGCCCAAAAGTTCATTGCTAGCGTTCTAATTTGAATCTCTGCCAATATTTTCTTTTCCCCATTTAATGTTTCAATAGGATATTCAATAATGACATGGAATGAACGATAACCACTTTGTTTGGTATTACTAATGTAATCCCGTTCTTCTACAACTTTAAAATCTTGACGCTGTCTTAATAAATTAACCACAATATCAATATCATCAACAAATTGACACATTAAACGCAAACCGGCAATGTCATACATTTCTTCATGTAAACGATCAAAAGAAATTTGACGTTTATTAGCCTTATCAATAATGCTTGTCATAGGTTTGACTCGTCCTGTTACAAATTCTATAGGAGATGCATTATCTTCTACTTCATATTGTTTTCTAAGCCCTTTTAATTTAATTTTCAATTCGTCTACTGCTTGTTTATATGGAGATAAAAATTGATCCCATTGATTCATTGTGCCTCACTCCGCTTCAATCTAATTCGAAAATATCCTCTACAACGGAAACAAACTCCTTACCATAATTTGAATTACCTTGAATGTTATCCAATATGTAATTAAACTCATTTTCGAATTGTTTTAATTCTAAATCGTCATTAACGATAATTTTTTTGCCTTTGTTTTCATGTAACATTGACCACGTTTCTTGTACAAATATCAAGTACGAATAGTTTTGTCCGTCGTCTAAAATGTATGCAAAGCTGTAATTATCACTATCAACAAGCATTTGTCCTGCTTCTTGTAAACCTTCTGTGGATTGTTCTGTATAGCAATTAATGCTATCTTCTGTAATTTTAATTTCATTCACATAAATACGCATGCTTGTTCCTCCTTATTCTTCATTATTTTAACATAATTTCATACTACATAACACGTTACAAGATAATGTTATACCAACATCAATCCATCAATTTCAACTATTTATGTAATCATAAATGCAGTTCAATTTAAATTAAATAAAAAGTGTTTTAAAATAAATGAATATACGCACCAGAAGGAGAGATTATAGTGGCAACAAATAACGAGATTGAATTCAAACAATTGTTAACAGAAAGTCAATACAATGTTATTCATAAAACCTATTTCAACGAAATTGAACCGTATAAACAAACAAATTTCTATATTGATACGCCAGACTTTGATTTAAAAGACCATAAATCAGCTTTGAGAATTCGTGTGAAAGATGAGTACTTAGAGATGACATTAAAAATACCAGCTGAAGTAGGTCTTACTGAATACAATTTTGAAACACATGTCGTTCCTGAATTAAACAAGCCTATTCCAGAACAATCGTTGCCTTCTGAAATTGCAGATCAACTTACAAAGATGGATATCGATTTAACTGAATTAATTATTCTTGGTTCACTTAAAACTGAACGCTTAGAGAAAGAAATAAATGGAAACTTACTTGTACTTGATAAAAGTACTTACCTAGATTTTGAAGATTTTGAATTAGAATACGAAGTAGAAGATTATGATGAAGGTTTAATTCAATTTAAATCAATCCTTGAAAAATTTGATATGAAACATGAAATTCCCGCTAATAAAGTACAAAGATTTTTTAATCGTAAATCAAATTTATATCATAATTAATCACATGCAATTGTAAGAAGTCGAATTACTTCCAAATGTAAAAATTCATGTTATATTAGTATTATATTAACAGGATACGGTGATATTATGACGCAAACACCATATGAAATCATTGGCCAAAAAGCCTTGTATGAGATGATTGATTACTTTTATTATTTAGTAGAACAAGATAGTAGAATTAATCACTTGTTTCCTGGAGATTTTGCAGAAACAAGCAGAAAACAAAAACAATTTTTAACACAATTCTTAGGTGGACCAAATCTTTACACACAAGAACATGGTCATCCAATGTTGAAAAGACGTCATTTAGATTTTATTATAACAAATCATGAACGTGATGCTTGGTTAGAAAATATGTATAAAGCTATACAGCATGCTGATTTTCCCGAAGGTGTCGGTGATTATTTATACGAGAGATTACGTTTAACAGCGAATCACATGGTTAATTCCGAAAATTAATTGTAGGTGGAATAGACATGACTGAAGAATTAAGATTAATACAACCCAATAGTCGTGAAGATGTAAATCTTTCACCTGTTAGTAAGATAGAAATTTATTCCTTTTTTGATCCATTCAGTAAGGAATGTTTTAAATTATCTGCAATCCTTTCTAAATTACGCATTGAGTATAAACAATATATAAGTATTAGACATATATTGAACCCTTCATTACGCGTTTTGACAAAATGCCAAGCGCAAAGTACATCTGATTTAGATAATATCGCACTCGCATATAAAGCCGCTGAACTTCAGGGACGTATACGTGCAGAGCGTTTTATACATCTTGTACAAAATGAAATTATACCCAAGCGAGATATTATTACAGAATCGATGGTTAATAATTGTATCAGTAACGCAGGGCTAGACTACGAAGTTTTTAAAGAAGATTTGCAAAGTAACTGTTTAAAAGATAGTTTACAAGTTGATTTGCATATCGCACGAGAAATGGAAATTGAAGAAGCTCCTTCCCTCGTATTCTTTAGCGAGGACGTACACGAAGAAGGATTAAAAGTAGAAGGATTATATCCTTACCATATTTATACTTATATTATTAACGAACTCATTGGTTCAACAATTGAAAAAGAATTACCACCAAGTCTTGAAGAATATATTCAACAACAACAATTAGTTACTAAAGAAGAGTTACTGACAATATATGAGTGGCCAGAAAAACTAATGAATAAAGAGCTAAAAAAATTAGCAATTCAACAAAAAATTGAAAAACTTAAGTCGCCAGACGGCAAATTTTGGAAAGCTAAAAATTAATACTCTATGATTTAACTTTATAACCAAATAGCTTTTATTAAATAGATAATCACATAAAATGTACTACTTAAATTAAAAACGATAATTTTTACTACAATTCAGTAAAAATTATCGTTTCTTTGTTTTCACTATCTTTTCCACTTAAAGTTGATTGAATAGTTATTCAATTATACTTATTTTTAGAAGAATCATTAAAAAAGAGTACAAAAAAACGCCGTGTCTGATTACACGGCGCTAAACAAAGGGGATGGGAGAAATTTTTCACTTCAAACAAAGGGGTATGTTTGTTATGTGATTAATTTCATGTTTATAATATAACACGGTAAAATACACCTTTCAACCTTTTAAATTAAATAAATTTAGTTTGTCACAAACTTGTCATATTGTAAACGAATACATTCATACTAAGCTTTCATTAACTTTTCAAACGCATCTAATTTTTGTTCGAATACTTGGCAAGCTTGCTCAATTGGTTCAGGTGTTGTCATGTCTACCCCAGCATTTTTCAAGATTTCTATTGGATAATTTGAACTACCTTTTTTCAAGAATTCATTAATGTATCTATCTACTGCTGGTTGCCCTTCAGTTAATATCTGATGACTTAAACTTTGTGCAGCGCTATAGCCTGTTGCATATTGATACACATAGTAGTTCATATAAAAGTGAGGAATTCTTGACCACTCTTTGCTGATATCTTCATCTGTTTCAACTGAGTCACCAAAATAAACGCGGTTTAATTCAGCATATTCTTCGTTCATACGATTTGCTGTTAATGGCTCACCTGCTTCTTCTATCTGATGAATTTTGTGTTCAAATTCAGCAAACATCGTTTGTCTAAATAATGTGGCACGGAAACGCTCAAGCTCTTGGTTTAATAACAACAATCTACGTTCATCATCTAAATGTTTATCCATATAATCACTTAGTAATGCTTCATTACAAGTAGATGCTACTTCCGCCACAAATATTGTATAATCGCTTGAATTAGATGGTTGATTTTTACGACTGAAATAACTATGAGCTGAGTGACCAAATTCATGTACTAACGTGTATAAATCTGACACAGTATTAGACCAATTTAATAAGATAAATGGATTTGTTAGATGTGCACCTGAAGAATAACCGCCTGAACGTTTACCTTTATTTTCATATACGTCTACCCAACGATTATTTAATCCTTCATTTACTACTTCCATATACTCTTCACCCATAGGTTGTAAAGCTTTAAGCATCCAATCTTTTGCTTCCTCATATGGCATTTCAAACTTCACATCTTTAACTAAAGGTGTATATAAGTCGTACATTTTCATATCTTCAAGACCTAACAATTCTTTACGTAATTCTGTATAACGGTGCAATAATGGTAAATATTTATGGACTGTTTTTACTAAATTGTCATAGACTGCTTCTGGGATATGATTATTACTTAAAGCTGCTGCTCTTGCAGATTCATAGTTATGTGTACGTGCATTAAACACATTCTTTTTAACTTCTCCTGCTAATGTAGCACTTAAAGTATTATTATAAGCACCATAAGCTTTATATAAATTTTCAAATGCAGATTTTCTTAATATACGGTCATCTGATTCTAAACACTTTATGAATGTGCCTTGTGTAAGTGAATGGCGGTTACCATCCTTATCGATGGCATCTTCAAACTCTAAATCAGCATTGCTGAACATACCATATACATTATCAGCTGTTGATAAAGCATCTTGTGCCTCTGTAAGTAACTTTTCTTTATCCGCACTCAACACATGTGGACGTTTTTCATTAATTAATTTCAAATCAAATTCATATTGTTTTAAATTGTCATTTTCATCAATAAATGATTGAATCTTGTCTTCATCAATTTGTAATATTTCAGGTACTAAAAAACTCCATCCTGAACTAAACTTAATTATTAATTGATGAGCACGCGCTTCATAACCCGTGTATTTATCATTAGCTGTATCTTGATCTTGCTTTAAATGTGCGTATACATAAACTTTTTCTAATTTAGAGCCTAATTCATCTTCTAAAGCTAATGCTTGATATAAAGTCTCAGCACTATCAGCTAAATGACCTTTAAATTTTTGTTCTTTTCCTAAATTTTGTTCTGCTTCTTTAAAAGCTTCTTCAAAAGCTTCATCCGATTCGAATATGGTAGTTAAATCCCATGTATATTCAGGATATTTACGTTCTTGTTCTTCTCTTGTTAATTGTTGTGTCATAATTTTAGTAAACCTCCTATTAAATTCAATACCATAATTTTCTCATGTAAGACTCAATTTTGCACGTTTTTATACCTAATATTTCGATATGATTTTTGAAACTTATAGATAATTGCTTGAACTATTACTCGGCTATTAACATCATAATTATAAAAATGATTATACTTAATAGTATTTAAGAATAAGCCTTCATTAATATTGTTTGTATCTAACATATTTAGCAATTGCAATTGCCAATAAATAGGATGTGATTGTATAAATATTTGTTCTGGATACACCATACCTAAATTTTCACAAACCCATGATTCCGCTAGTTGTAAATTGTAAATAACACTCAAACTAGGCTCACGAACAGTTCTTTGACGTCTGCAATACATGATATATTGTTTAATTGAAGACTTCGTTAATTTAAAATGACATGGTAACATTGGAGAGTCATTTTTATTAAAATAATATGTAAATTGTTTATATGAAAGTTGTTCCCTAATAGCTATGTAACGATTTCCACCAATAAATTGAACTATTTTATATCTATATAATAAAAACGTGTCGCTATGCCACGAAAAAAGTTGTCTTCTTTTCAAATTAATATAAGTACGTTCCGACTTATTTAAAATTAAAATTTTTGTTCTTTTATTATATTTCAACTTACCGATAATCCAAATAACATCAAAACCAATACTAGCTAAAGCATTGCTTCGCTTTTTTATATTATCTATAGTTATATTTGAAAACTGTATTTCAATCGCAATTTTATTATTAATGATTAAATCAGGATATTGATAGCACTGATATATATAAGGTTCAATTACCACATAATAATCTAATTTATTTAATTGCTGTGCCAATTCATATTTAAACATATAATGTTCATAAGTCTCGCCTTTGTTACAAAAGTTTGAACTTTTGTAAATATGAGCAAAATGCGCTGTTTTCATTAGCCCTTTTTTTAAAATAACTTTATTTTGACAATGCGGGCACTTATAATCACAGTTATTATTAGCGTTATGCGCAGTTATTAGTACCCCGTTGCCATCTTTCGCGTAAAACATGTTTGAATCACCTCATTTAATATACACGGTAATCTCACATAAATTACTTTAGTAAATTATAATTTCAACTTACCTGATATAAAAAAGCCGACAAAGTATAAACTTTGTCGGCACAGGGTCTTTCTTAAAAACATAACTCTTACTATACATTACAAATCAATTCTAGTAATGGTTATATCATTCATTTATTCACATTAATTACTCTGCAGTGTTTGGAAAATAACGACGCACTTGTGACGCAACATTATGGCTCATGATTATTTTTGCATAGTCATTTAAATATACTTCAGATTTATCAGTAGGATATGCGAACTCAAGTAATTGACTATAACTATCATTAATTGTTTCTTGATCTACATTTTCGTCAAAATGCACAGCATAATAATAAATATTGTTAAGACTATATAATAAATCTTCAAATGCATCTGTCACTTGATCGTTGTGATGTGCATAATCGATTACTTCTTCTAAATCACTAAATTTAACAATAACAGTACGTGTATTTTGCTGTTTATGGTCATTTCGTTCTTGGCTATGGTTATTTTCTTTCTGTTGTTGACGTTGCTCAAATAAATCTTCTAAACTATCATCTTGATCAAACGTCTGTGATAATAAATCGTTCACTTGATAATCAAGCTGTTCATTATCTTCATCTGACATATTTATCAAATCTTCATTTTTAGATTTAGATATCGTTACCTCAACACCTTTTTCAAAAGCGTGTACTTGAATCCATAATGGGCCTTCAACAACAAAATCTTCTTCTTCATTGATTTCTTCCATCATATTCCAAAAGAATTCTTCTCCACGTTTGCGATTAGTCCACAAATCTTCACGTTTAAAACCTCTTGCTTCAATATCACTATATGTTATAAATAATTTAACGGTAGTATCGTCAACGCGCTCTATTCTCATATCATCTCACTCCTTACAGTCGATGAATAGTAATCATATTGTATTAGAACATAGCAATAATTACAATTGATTTGTTTGATTAAATTTCACTAAATTCCAATTAGTATCTTATATTAACATATACCCTAATATTAGCCAAAAAAACAGCACTAACTATTCAAGCGTGCTGCACCAAAATTAACTTAACTCTATATTAAATCGATTTTTCCGCTTAGACAACCTTTGCATTTGACCTAAGCCTATTAGTATTTGTTATGTTAAATATAACAAAACCATAAAGCAATTTTTTAATTCATTACTTTATGGTTTACGATTTATTTATTTCACTTATAATTTGTCTTAGTCAACCATACGTTGCGCTTCTTGCAATTGGAACGTACGAACTTTTCTAGGTAAGAAACGTCTGATTTCATCTTCATTATAACCAACTTGTAGACGTTTTTCGTCTAAAATAATTGGACGACGTAATAAACCAGGGTTATCTTGAATAATTGAATATAAATCTTGAAGTGGTAGCGCATCAATATCTACATTTAATTTTTGGTAAGTTTTAGAACGTGTAGATATAATTTCATCAGTACCGTCTTCAGTCATTTTTAAAATTTGTTTGATTTCGTCAATTGTTAAGTGTTCTGAAAAAATGTTACGCTCCGTATACGGAATGTCATGTTCTTGTAACCATGCTTTCGCTTTACGGCAAGATGTGCAACTTGGTGAAGTAAATAATGTTACCATACATCTCACTCTCCTATTTTTCATGAATGTAAATTCATTTGATTTCAATATTTATATGATTAGGAAACTTTATAGTTTTCTTCGCCTTCCTTAACCTTACAATGAAAGTATACCCTTTCAACATTAAAATTAAATGAGAATTCTCTAATTTTTTTCAAAAAATTTAAAATAAAAGTATTTCTCAATAAATTCAACTAGAAATATTGATGTACATGTAGTTTAACATAACTTACAAATGATTGAAATACTGTTATAATAAACGTATTGTGTATTAAATTAAATTTCAGAAAGTAGGCATCATAAAATGGAAACATTATTTTCAGGTATCCAGCCTAGTGGGATTCCAACAATTGGTAACTACATTGGCGCATTGAAACAATTTGGTGAAGTACAAGATGATTACGATTGTTTCTTTTGTATCGTGGACCAACACGCAATCACGGTACCCCAAGATCGATTAAAACTACGTAAACAAATTAGACAACTTGCTGCAATCTATTTAGCTTCTGGTATAGATCCAGAAAAATCAACACTGTTTATTCAATCTGAGGTTCCTGCGCATGTTCAAGCAAGTTGGATGCTCACTACAATTTCTTCAATTGGCGAATTAGAACGTATGACGCAATTTAAAGATAAAGCAGTAAAACAAACTGAAGGTGTACCAGCAGGGTTATTAACTTATCCACCATTGATGGCTGCTGATATCGTTATTTATAATACTAATATCGTACCAGTTGGTGATGACCAAAAACAACATATGGAGTTAACACGTAATCTAGTAGATAGATTTAACTCCCGTTATAATGATGTATTGATTAAACCAGAAATCCGTATGCCAAAAGTTGGAGGCCGCGTGATGAGTCTTCAAGACCCAACTAAAAAAATGAGTAAAAGTGATGATAATCAGAAAAACTTTATCTCATTACTTGATCAGCCAAATGCTGCCGCTAAAAAAATCAAAAGTGCTGTAACAGATTCTGACGGTATCATTAAATTTGATCGTGAAAATAAACCAGGAATTTCTAATTTATTATCTATTTATTCAAGTTTAACTAATGAATCTATTGATTCACTTCAAGAAAAATATAAAGACTCAAACTATGGTGTGTTTAAAGCAGATTTAGCAGAAATAGTAAAATCATTCTTAACTAATTTCCAAGAAAAATATGACTATTATTTCAATTCTGATGAGCTTGATACAATATTAGATAATGGTAGAGATAAAGCACAAAAAGTGTCATTTAAAACATTGAAAAAAATGGAAAAAGCTATGGGCTTAGGTCGTAAAAGATAACTTACTGACCTTACAATTTCCAGAACATAAAAAAGGAGAATCCAGTAATTCGGATTCTCCTTTTTTATGCTTATTTTTCTTTCTTTTTACCAGTTTTAGGGTCGATACTCTTATCAATTTTCACATGTTTTAGTGTCGTATCTCCACCAATTTGATGATACACCAAACCTTTAACTTGAGGATTAGTTAAATGCGCTTCCCCTTTTTGGTAAATCGGTGCAACTGGCGCTTCTGCTAATAATAATTCCTCTGCTTCCTTCATTGCTGCATTTCGTTCTTCAGGTTTCTTCAATAATTTGCCATTGGCATCCTTAACTAATTTATCGAATTCTTTATTGCCCCATCCTGTATTATTAGATGGATTCCCTGTAGTCATAATATTCAAGAAAGTTAATGGATCTGGGTAATCTGGTCCCCAACCAGATAATGATGCTTCAAATGTCTCAGAATGTTCTTGATTCACCCTTTGTTTAAACGGTAATTGTTTAATATTCATTGTAACTCCTGGTAAATTTTTTTCAATTTGTGCCTTGATATATTCTGCTGAAATTTTTGCATCTGGAGTATCTTCCGTATTCATTGTAAATGTTAGCTCTTTGATACCTAAATCTTTTTTTGCTTTCTCTAAATGTTGTTTTGCTACTTTAGGATTATATGTTAACGGTGAATTGATTGATTCGGTAAAATCCTTACCATCTGGCGATTTAGCAGTTAGTTTAGATGTAAAGCCATTTGTAGCTTCAGAACCATTATTTTTAACTGAATTTACATAACCTTCTTTATTAATAGCTTGAGAAATTGCTAACCTTAAGTCTTTGTTTTTAAATTCTGGTACATTGTCTCGGTTTAACTTAATATAAAATGTACTTGCTAATAAACGTTTCTTTAATCCTGGATCATCTGCATATTTATCAACTTGGTCGGCGGTTATCGTTGTATCGTCTACAGAACCTGTATCATATAGTGACGCACCTGCTTGCTGATCTTTCAACACTTTATAATTTACACGATCTAAATTCACTGCTTTTTTATCCCAATAATCATCATTTTTCACAAGTTGTATTTTATCTTCAACTTTCCAATCTTTTACTTTAAACGGTCCATTGAACACTGTTTTATCAGCTGTAGTACCATATTGTTGTCCAGCTTTCTTCACAGCTTTTTCATTTTGTGGCATAAACGTTGCAAAGGCTAGCATCTCATTCATATATGGTATTGGTTTTGTTAATTCCACTTTTAATGTGTGGTCATCAACTGCTTTAACTCCTAGCTCATCTACGTCTTTTTTGCCCATATTTATTTCTTCAGCATTCTTTAAATCATACATAATATAAGCATATTCAGATGCCGTGTCTGGGTTAACGACACGTTTCCATGCAAATTCAAAATCATGTGCTGTAACGGGGTCACCATTAGACCATTTTGCATCTTTACGCAAATCAATCGTCAAAGTTTTACCACCATTACTTTCTTTTGGCATAGCTTTTGCAACACCTGGTTTCGCTTTATCATTTTTATCTAAGGTATATAAACCTTCATATACCTGATTATATATATCAAATGAAACTGTATCAGTAGCTAAGGCCGTATCTAATGAAGAAATATCTTGTGGTATCACTTTTCTAAATACATCACCTTTATCAGAATAAATTCCTTCAGCATTGCCACAACCTGCTAATACAACCGATAGTACTACTAAAATAATTAAAAACTTGGATTTTTTCATTATATTCCCCCCTTCCCCTATTAAACAGAAGCCTCTTGTGTTTGAGATTTTAATTCTTTAGCTTCTTCTTCTGTAGTAAATACATAATGATTTACTCTAATTTCTTGTAATGAGCGTTGATTATTTTTAGTGTCATCTTCTTTAAAATGAGTTCTTTTTCTAACTCTTTCACTTTCAGGGTCAGGTTGTGGTACAGCAGAAAGTAATGACTTCGTATAGGGATGCATTGGGTGATTGTAAATTTCATCTGCACTACCTATTTCAACAATTTTACCAAAATGCATAACTGCAATTCTGTCTGAAATGTATTTAACCATTGATAAGTCATGGGCAATAAATAAAAATGTTATGCCACGTTCTCTCTGCAATTTTAATAATAGATTTACTACTTGTGCTTGTATAGAAACGTCTAACGCCGAAATAGGTTCATCAGCAATAATAAACTCAGGCTCAACTGCTAATGCTCTTGCAATCCCAATACGTTGACGTTGACCACCTGAAAATTCATGAGGATAACGATTGGCATGTTCTTTACTTAAACCAACAGTTTCTAGCAAATCATAGACACGTTTTTTTCGGTCTTTTACCCCTGTTGAAAGTTTGTGTATATCAATACCTTCAGCTACAATATCCATTACCTTAAGTCTTGGGTTTAATGAAGCATAAGGATCTTGGAAAATCATCTGAATTTTTTTATTGAATTTCAAAGAATCTTTACGATTTTTAATTTTTTGAATATCCACGCCTTCATATAAAATCTCGCCATCCGTTATTTCATTTAATTTAATAATCGCTTTGCCTGTTGTTGATTTTCCACATCCTGATTCACCAACAAGTCCAAAAGTTTCGCCTTTATAAACATCAAAAGAAATGTTTTCAATGGCTCTAACTTCATTACGTTTACCTTCGTTAAAATATTGTTTTAAATTTTTCACTTGCAATAATAACTCATTACTATTCTCCATTGAAAGACACCCTTTCTACCTGTTGTGGTTTATCAAAGTTATTTGGCATTTTACGCAAACGTTTTTTGACCATTTCTGGTGG
This sequence comes from Staphylococcus sp. KG4-3, assembly GCF_033597815.2. NCBI lineage: Bacteria > Bacillati > Bacillota > Bacilli > Caryophanales > Staphylococcaceae > Staphylococcus > Staphylococcus halotolerans. The sequence goes on along the minus strand of NZ_CP166245.1, from coordinate 913,406 downwards.
TTCTACGCGAGGCGCACGATCGTCCAGTAACCATGATTTCACAAAATGTGTTGTCGATACCTGATACCATGGTGGTGGTGTCTTGAAATCAATATCTAAAGCAAATTGACTACGTTCCGCAAATGCATCCCCTTTTGGTGGGTGTAACAAATCAGGTGGTGTACCAGGAATCGCTAGCAACTCTGTATCAGCCCCAGTTGTTAAGTCTGGCATAGAAGAAAGTAATCCCCATGTATAAGGATGTTTAGGATCGTAGAATATTTCATCTACATCACCAGTTTCTACCATTTGCCCTCCATACATTACAGCAACTCTATCCGCTATGTTTGCTACAACACCTAGATCATGTGTAATAAATATAATAGAGGTACTGATTTTATGTTGAAGCTCCTTCATAAGTTCTAATATTTGTGCTTGCATTGTTACATCGAGTGCAGTTGTAGGCTCATCTGCGATAAGTACTTTTGGTTCACATGCGAGAGCCGTCGCTATAACGATTCTTTGTCTTTGTCCACCAGAAAATTGATGGGGATAAGCGTTAAATCGTTTTTCAGCATTTGGTAAACCAACTAGATTCAGAATTTCAAGTGCTCTTTTTTTAGCATTTGCTTTATTATAATTTTTATGTTTAATTAATGGTTCCATAACCTGTTTTCCAATTTTCATAGTTGGGTTTAATGATGTCATCGGGTCTTGGAAAATCATAGAAATGTCTTTACCGCGCAATTTAATTAATTCTTGCTCTGATTTTCTCGCTAAATCTTCACCTAAGAAATTAATTTGTCCTTTTTTAATTCTTCCGGCGTCACCTTGAAATAATTTCGTAATAGCTTTTGTTGTTACTGATTTACCGGAACCAGATTCACCAACAATTGCTAATGTCTCTCCTTTATCGATAACAAAGTCAACGCCTCTTACCGCTTGCACTTCCCCTGCATCGATATCAAAGGAAACATGCAAATCACTAACTTCTAATATTCTTTCTGACATATCTGTTGCCTCCTTTTATTATCTACGCATTTTCGGATCAAATGCATCACGTAATCCATCACTAAATAGATAGAAGAATAAGATTAGTAAACTTAATACTAACGCTGGTATAAATAATTCATGTGGGTGGATGAGCAACATAGCTCTACCTTCATTTACCAAAGAACCCAAAGATGTTCTTGGCGCAGGTACCCCAATACCAATAAAGCTTAAGAATGCTTCAAAGAATATTGCGTTAGGCACTGTAAACATTGAAGTCACTACAATAACACCTAACGTGTTAGGTAAAATATGTTTGAAAATCAGTTTGAATTTTGATGCACCCAATGTTTTTGAAGCCAAAACAAATTCTTGGTTTTTCAACTTTAAAAATTCTCCACGAACGACACGACTCATACCAATCCAACCTGTGATAGCCATCGCTAAAATAATCGTCCATATAGATGGTTCAAAGATTAGTACAAATAAAATCACAACAATAAGTGTTGGAATAGAAGCAACAATTTCTATTATACGTTGCATAACATTATCTAATCGACCGCCAAAAAATCCTGATATTGCTCCGTATATGACTCCTATAAATATATCTAGTAAGGCAGCGACAACACCAATAAATAATGATACTTGTGCACCTTGCCATGTTCTTGACCATAAATCTCTACCTAATTGGTCTGTACCGAACCAGAAGTTTTCTTTAACCCCAGCTTCTTTATAAGCATCAACGCCTTGCGCTCCCTCACCATCAAATGGTAAGAATGAAATTTGGTCTAATACTGGTATCTTCGCCGGTAGATTACGACGCTCAACATCTTGTTCAGCATAGTCATGTGAACTTAATAACGGCCCTATCAGCGCTAATAGCACAATAATAATTAAACCAACCATCCCTACTACTGCAAGTTTATTTCGTTTCAATTGTGTCCATGCATCCTGCCAAAAGTTTTTACTCTCTCTTTGCATTTCAGGTTCTTTTTCAATATCATTGTTACTTCTAATAAAATCAGATGCTGGAATAGCTTCAGAGGTAGTAGTCATCACTGCATTTGAATGATCATCATTTAATTTTTCATCTCTTTTATCAGCCATTATTTTTTACCTCCTTGTACACGAATACGTGGATCAATAACACCATATAATATGTCTACAAGGAAAATGGAAACAATAAATAGTGTACTGAATAAAATTGTCGTTGCCATGATAACTGGGAAGTCATTTGTTGTTATAGATCTAACGAATTGATCCCCTAAACCAGGCACACCAAAGATATTTTCGATTGTTAGTGTACCTGTTAGGATACTTGCTAACATCGGCACAATAATTGTTATAACTGGAATTAAAGCATTCCTTAATGCATGGCCAAATAATACTCTCATTGTTGAGTTACCTTTGGCACGTGCTAACAAGATATAATCTGAACTTAATACTTCAATCATTTCCGCTCTTATGTATCTAGCCACGGTTGCTAGTACTGCTGCAGATAAAGCTAGTGAAGGTAGCACTGCTGTTGATAACCCTTCCCAACCCGCAACAGGAAACCACTGTAATCTTACTGAAAAGACATACTGCAATAATACTGCTAATACAAATGACGGTACTGAAACCGCAATAACTGAAATTACCGTTGCAGAATAATCCACCCAGGTGTTTTGCCGTACTGCTGCTATGACCCCCAAAATCAAACCTAGTATTACACCGATAACCATTGCTGTCATCCCCATCTCAAATGACGGTAACAATCTCGGTTTTATTAAGTCCCAAACAGGTTGATTGTCATATTGGAATGAGTTACCAAAGTCCCCCGTAACTACATTCTTTAGATAACTGGCATACTGTACAGGTACCGGATCATTCAGACCATATTTTTCATTTAAAATTTGTTTCTGCTCTTCATTTAATTTTTCATCATTAAATGGCGAACCAGGCATTAACTTCATTAAGAAAAAAGTGATCGTTATGATTATGAATAATGATAAAATCATATACCCTAATCGCTTCATAATATACTTAAGCATATTTTATCCCCCTTTAATTTCAGAATAAACATTCCCTTCAAAATATTCAGAAATATTTAATAACATTATACTTTTAGTTCATATTTTAATCAACATTGTTTTACTTTACATTATTAAAGTAATCATTTTTTAAATAAATTTATAAATCTTATAAGTATTGTTGTAAAAGAAATTCCATTAATTATTATTCATTTTTAAGTAATTTTAAGTTACAATAAATTTATTAATTAAAGGAGACAAAATAATGCGAAATTTAACTTCTATATTTGGTTGGGCGTTTTTAACACCCCTACTTTCTTTGCTGTTTTGGTTTTTCTTTTCACATACCTTAATATATTTTATTAATATTTTCTTCTATATTTCGATTTCATTAACCATATTCTTTTTTATTATCATTATCGTTCAAGAAGGTATTTTTGATCCTACAAGTTATGGTTTTAGAAGACTAAAATATCAGCTTTCAAGTAAAAAACACAAAGATACCATAGAAAATGATGAATTTTTTAAACCTAAACAAGTTAAAAAAGATGACTATTTTGTCTCTCCATGGGTAAAAATTGCATTTAGTTTTAATTTATTTTATTTAATACTCGCAATCGTTATATCATTTTTAATTTAAAGTCCAACCTAATTGGTTAATTTAATTAAAATAATGATTCGTTATATATATTTTGTAATGCTATCAAACATTCAAACGAAAAATTAGTCCGAGACTTATATAGTTGTCTCGGACTAATTTGTTATATGGGCAGAAAATGATTATACCTTTGCTGCCAGTTATATTTTCTAAAAAAGATTAATTCTACTAAATCATTTTAGCAAAAAAATGATTTGTTTCTCTCTTTTTATTATTTCGTTTCAACATTCGGGTTACAAAACAAAGCATAATATAATAATACAAATCCTATTAAAACAACGGTTGCAACATATACCGACATCATCCATGGTAAAACAAAAGCCCCTATAATTAACCCAGAACGTGCTAATAAATTACCACCATAAAACGATACCATACCAAATGTATTATATGTACTTCGTTTATCATCTGGTATCATTAAAAATCTTTGTGCGTTTTGTATAGGCGAATATATCAACTCCCCTAATGTAGCAATAATGGAGAATAAACATAAAATCCAAAATGAGCTCGCAGACGTCAACACACTATAACCAACGGTATATAATATAATCCCTAAAATAAACGCAATTCTTTTCGATGTTGATTCCACAACTCTATTTACTGTAAAAGTTAAGGTAGCTACAACAAGTGTATTGATTATCATAATAACAGTAAACATTCTCACTCCATCTATGTAAAACCCAAAAAAGCTTAATGGTTCAAAATCAGACTTCAACCTAACCACAATATAAGAATTTAAACTTAACTCTGCCATAATTACTAACATAAACCCTAAATTTAACATCATAAAGTATTTATCTTTAATAACAGTATGGTAACTATTAATAAAATGTTTAAATTTTGATGTTAATTCTTCTTTTTTGTTATAAGCTTGCTCTACATCATAGTATTTCTCAAAAAGGTACCAACTTATAAGCATTGCTAAGAAAAATATCATAAATAATAATCGCTTATGACCTAAATAGAGTAAAGCACCTAGCACCATTCCAATTGCTGTGCTAATATTAAACATCCAATAATTTAGTTGATACACGTATTCGCGAACTTCTTCATAAATTGCATCCATAATCGCTGCCTCAAAAATAGGTTCACTCGCAGCAAACATAATTTCAAAAATAAAAACTGTCACACAAAAAACAACTAATCCTATACCATCCATAGTAACGGTTATACTTAAAATAATAAGACAAATTGCATAAAGAAAATGAATGTAATTTACCACTTTCTTCCTATTATAATTGTCCCCTATATACCCTCCTATGAAGGACACAATGAAACTTACAATAAGATTTGTAATTAAGAAAACACCTGCAAATACTGCATTCACTTTACTAGTTAAATATAATGCCAAGAAAGGTAAAATCGCTTGGCTCGCAATAATTAATATAAAATCTGCTATAAGTCGTGTTTTTAATGTTGTGGATAGAGTTAAAAACCTTTTCATCTTATGCCCTCCCCAATGTTTACTTTATCAATGAGCCTGGGACATAAATAGATGTCTCAGGCTCATTTTCAATTTGGCAGTAGGTGACTGAATTGAAAATACGCTTATATCAAGCTTTTTTCAATGCTAGTCACTATTGCCGGGGTGGGACTACGAAATCTATGTTAGAAAATTTGATTTCTGTCCCACTCCCAGATGATTAAATAAATTATACTTCTAAATGCTTATTTAGCCAATAAGGATATGTTTTAACTATTTAAATACTTCATATGATTTTATTTGCTTAAATAAAACTAATTTATACTATCAAGAGCATTTATAAATATTAGTCTGCCTATTTTAAATAAAGCCTCAAATAGAGATTAAAATATTTTGATAAATTTTTAAAGTATATCTTTCAAAATTTACCTGAACGCAAAATAAACCAAACACTAAAAATATAGCGTTTGGTTTATTTTAATATTTATAATATAACAGTATGAAAATACTATAACAATTTTAGTCACTAAATTTCTTCAACACAATCACTGCATTATGTCCACCGAAACCTAAACTATTACTCATTGCATAAGTAATATCTAAATCTTCTGCTTGGTTAGGAACGATATCTAAATCACATTCTGGATCTGGTGTGTTTGCATTAATTGTAGGTGCAATACGGCTATCTCTAATTGAAAGCGCAGAAAATATTGCCTCAATACCACCTGTTGCACCAAGTAAATGACCTGTCATTGATTTAGTTGAACTTACTTTTAATGTAGAAGCAGCTTCACCAAATGTATTTTTAATAGCTTGGATTTCAGTTAAGTCGCCCACTGGTGTACTTGTACCATGCGCATTAAGATATTGAATATCTTTAGCTTCAATACCAGCATCATCCATCGCCGCTTGCATAGCACGAGAGCCACCTTCACCTTGTGGAGCTGGAGCTGTAATATGATATGCGTCTCCAGTCGAACCATACCCTACAACTTCTGCATAAATTTGAGCACCGCGTGCTTGTGCTGATTCTAAAGACTCTAATACTACAATACCAGCACCTTCGCCCATGATGAATCCATCACGACCTTCTTGGAAAGGACGACATGCAGTTTCTTTATCATCATTTGTAGATAATGCGCGACTAGCACTAAACCCTGCAATTGCCATATGTGTGATTGGCGCTTCAGCTCCACCTGTAACCATTGCATCTGCATCACCACGTTGAATAATCTTGAACGCTTCCCCAATTGAGTTTGTACCAGTTGCACAAGCTGTTACTGTAGAACCATTTGGACCTTTGGCACCAATATCAATAGACACTTGGCCTGTGGCCATATCAGGTATAAGCATTGGTACAAAAAATGGGCTCACTTTTCTTGGGCCACGGTTAATTAATTGGTTATGAGAAATTTCAAATGTTTCCATACCGCCAATTCCTGAACCAATCCATACTCCAATTCTATTGGCAGTTTTTTCGTTAATTTCAAGTTTAGCATCTTGAACCGCTTCTCTAGCAGCTACTAACGCATATTGAGTAAAACGATCCATTCTACGTGCTTCTTTTTTCGGGATATGGTCTTCTATATTAAAATCTTTTAGTTCTCCAGCTAAATGAACACTGTAATCTGTTGTATCTAATCTTGTAATATTATCAATACCACTTACACCTTTCAACGCGTTATCCCACGATGATTTAGCATCGTTGCCTAAAGGTGATAATGCGCCAATTCCTGTTATTACAACACGCTGTTCTTTGCTCATAATTTATCCTCCTATTTTCCCCATCTTAGTGTGACAGCGCCCCATGTTAAGCCGCCACCAAAACCAACTAATACAAGGACATCGTCATCTTTAATTTTGCCTTTTTCTAATTCTTGGCCGATACTTAATGGAATAGATGCTGCTGACGTGTTTCCAAATCTGTCTACAGAAACACTCATTTTTTCTTTTGGTATACCTAAACGTTCTCTAGCAGATTCCATAATTCTAATGTTTGCTTGGTGTGGTACAAACATATCTACGTCATCAGGGGTTAAATTTGCTTTAGCCACTGCGTTTGTTGACGCTTCGCCCATTATTCTTACAGCAAATTTAAATACTTCACGACCGTTCATAAATATTTTGCCATTTTCTGGGTTTAAAAATAAATGCTTTGCTCCTGAACCATCTGAACCTAGTTCATAGCTTAAAATACCGCGTCCTTCTGATACCTCACTAATAACTACTGCACCAGCACCGTCTCCAAATAAAATAGCTGTTGAACGATCTGTAAAGTCAGTAATTTTAGACAATTTATCTACACCGACAACTAATATGTTTTTATAATCACCAGATTGCACAAATTGTTTTGCATTAATCATTGCATACATAAAACCACTACATGCTGCAAGTTGATCCATGGAAGCAACTTTTCCCACACCTAATTTTTCTTGTAAAATATTAGCGACTGTTGGGAAAGGAAAATCACCTGTCGATGTCGCTACAATAATCATGTCGATTTCTGAAGCTTCAATCCCTGCGTCTTCGATTGCTTTTAAGCTCGCTTGATAAGCCATGTCAGAAGCTTCTTCATTTTCATCTGCCCATCTACGCTCTTTAATACCAGTCATTTGTGAAATCCACTCATCTGAAGTTTCTAAAAATGATTCAAAATAGGTATTTTCAACAACTCTTTCAGGTGCGTACGCACCAAAACCTTTAATACCCACATCCATGGTTGTACACCTTCTTAATCTTAATTTTAATTTTTATTTGAATTAAACTTTTAATACCAGGTATTAATTTAACATAATACACATTTCAAATACAAGAACAACACATCGAAATTTTAAATATTACTTCTCTCTATACAAACTACACTTAATTATTTATAATGAAGTTATATATATTATATTGGAGGCATTACATAATGAAATACCTCGCAGTTTTATTTTGGTCTATTATCTTATTACAAATGATTAATTTCGTACTTAATAGTTTGAATGGTGGCGGTGCACTTAACTATATAACACCGGTCTTTGGAGCAATTGCTTTTACAATTATTATCGTTTTATTTGATATGGTGATTAAACCTAGTAAACATGACGCCAAAGAGTACCACTAAATACGGTGTAGGACAATAATCTTGTGATTCAATTGTCTTATCTACGTCAAAGATGACTATAACATTAAACAAGTCCAAGGCATATAAATGTCTTGGACTTGTTTTTTATAATAAAAGGGAACGCCTCAGAAAACAAATGCTTACTTTGCTTTCTATTACGCGTTCCCAACTAAATTATTTTAATTAGCGAAATTGCTTTATAATTAATAGTATTTATTAAACTGTTTCGGGTTTATTTTCAGAAAATGTTAAACCATCATCAGTCAATGCAATATCGATAGTTGTACCTTCAGGTAAGTTTTCTCTAATCATTTTACGTGCTAATGGTGTTTCAATTTGTCTTTGGATGAAACGTTTCAATGGTCTTGCACCGAACTGTGGTTCATAAGCTTCTTCGCCCAACCAAGCTTTTGCTTCATCTGATACATTGATTGAAATACGTTGCCCCATTAATCTAATATTTAACTCTGTTAATAATTTATCAACAATTAAACTCATATCATTAATAGATAAAGGTTTAAATAAAACAATATCATCCATACGGTTAATAATTTCAGGTTTAAAATATTGGTTTAAACTGTTCATCACAGCTTTTTCTGTTGTTTCAGTTATCACACCTGAATCTTTAACATTTTCTAATAAAATTTGCGAACCTATGTTACTAGTCATAATGATAATTGTATTTTTAAAATCTACTTCGCGTCCTTTAGAGTCCGTCAAGCGACCTTCTTCGAGTATTTGTAACAATACGTTAAATACATCACTGTGAGCTTTTTCAATTTCATCTAATAGAATTACAGAATATGGATTACGGCGAACTGATTCAGTTAATTGCCCACCTTCGTCATGGCCTACATAACCTGGAGGTGCACCAATTAAACGTGAGACAGAATGTTTCTCCATGTACTCGCTCATATCAATGCGAATCATATGTTTCTCTGAATCAAATAACGTTGATGCTAATGATTTAGCTAATTCTGTTTTACCTACACCTGTAGGACCTAAGAATAAGAAACTACCAATAGGTCTGTTAGGATCTTTGATACCTGCACGTGCTCTTACAACAGCATCAGAAACTAAATCTACTGCTTTATCTTGTCCAACAACACGTTCATGTAGTATATCTGAAAGGTTCAACAGTTTCTCTCTTTCAGTTTCTACAAGTTTCGAAACCGGAATACCTGTCCATGAACTAACAATATCTCCAATTTCTTCATCAGAAACAATTTCACGAATAATACGTTCATTATCTCCATTTTGTTCATTTTGGAATGCATCTTCTAACTCGCGTAATTCTTTTTCTAATTCTGGAATTGTACCATGTTGTAGCTCAGCTGCTCTTTCTAAGTTGTAATTATTTTCAGCATCTTCTAATGCTTTTCTATTTTCATCTAATTCTGTACGTTTTTCTTGTAACTTAGCAATTTTTTCTTTTTCTTCTTCAACACGAGATTGAATTGCATTTTGTTTTTCTTTTTCATTGGACAATTCTTGTTGTAACTCTTGTAAACGTTGTTTGCTTGCATTATCTGATTCATTTTTCAATGCACTTTCTTCGATTTCTAACTGCATTACACGACGATTAACTTGGTCTAATTCTGTTGGATTAGAACCCATTTCTGTTCTAATTGTCGCACACGCTTGGTCAACTAAGTCGATTGCTTTATCTGGAAGAAAGCGATCAGTGATATAACGGTCTGAAAGTTCTGCAGCGGCTACTAATGCTTTATCTTGAATACGTACACCATGATAAACTTCATAACGTTCCTTCAAACCACGTAAAATTGAAATTGTGTCTTCTACATCTGGTTCCGATACATTTACTTTTTGGAAACGACGTTCTAAAGCTGAATCTTTTTCAATATATTCTCTATATTCATTTAGTGTTGTAGCCCCAATACAGTGCAATTCACCTCTAGCAAGCATTGGTTTCAACATATTTCCTGCATCCATTGCACCTTCTGTTTTACCAGCTCCAACAAGCATATGAATTTCATCTATAAACAGTATAATTCTACCGTCTGAATCTTTCACTTCTTTCAATACTGCTTTTAGCCGCTCTTCAAATTCACCACGATATTTTGCACCTGCAACAAGTGCACTTAAGTCTAATTCAAATATTGTCTTATCTAATAACGACTCAGGTACGTCTTTTCTAACAATCCTCTGCGCTAAACCTTCAACAATAGCTGTTTTACCGACACCTGGTTCACCGATAAGTACAGGGTTGTTTTTTGTTTTTCTACTTAAAATTCTAACGGTATTTCTTATTTCTTCGTCACGACCAATCACTGGATCCATATTACCTTGACGTACTTCTTCAACTAAGTCTCTACCATATTTTTCTAAAGCTTCATAATTTGCCTCTGGATTTTGTGTTGTCACATGGTTTCCCCCTCTTATTTTTTTAATAATTTCTACAATAATTTCTTTTTTATTATCTACATATTGTTTTGTCGTCTCATCAATGTCCATTGCAGCTAATATGATATGTTCCATTGAAATGTATTCATCTTCATATGATTTCATATATGATTCTGCACTATTGAATAATTCATTTGTTTTTGGACTAATATATTGTCCGTATTGAATATTATCGCCCTGTACGGTTGGATAATTTTTCAATTTATTAGTATATGCATTGTTTAAATGTTCAGTATCAATATTAGCTCTTTCTAGCACACTTCTAAATAAACTTTCGTTTTCCTCAAGTGCTGCTATTAACACAGCTTCGATTTCTATATTTTGGTTTTCATTTACTTTTGCTAATTCAACTGCTTTTTGTAAAGCCCCTTGAATTGCATAGGTCATTTGATTAATATCCAAAATGATTCACCTCACCATTTAGTATTTGATCAAGCGTCTTTAAGTTTGACTTTGACTTTCTTTGACCTTAAATATATTATAATACTTCTTATTAAATTAATCAATAATAAAGGTTGCTTTTTTATATTCTTTTCATGAGACTTGAAAGCTTACTACACCCTATATTTTGCCTGTTTAACATAAAATAAAACATGCACTTTCCATTTGATTAACTAGTAAATACAAATAAAGTTCTTAGGATTATGTTACGATTATTGTAAATGGTCATTATAAGGAAGTGTGTTTACATGGAACAAGAAATTAAAAAGCCAATACCGCCTTTCAATAAGCAGACAGCGTTGGAAAAAGTTAAGATAGCTCAAGATGCATGGAATACAAGAAATCCAGAAAAAGTTTGTCTCGCTTATACGGAAGACTCAAAATGGAGAAATCGTACTGAATTTTTTGAAGGACGCGAAGCAATCAAATCTTTTTTATATAGAAAATGGAACAAAGAACTTGATTATAAATTAATGAAAGAATTGTGGTGTTACACAGATAATTTGATTTCTGTTCGTTTTGAATACGAATGGCGAGACGCAGAATCAAATCAATGGATGCGCACCCATGGCAATGAACATTGGGAATTTAATAAAAATGGCCTCATGACTAGAAGAGATATGAGCGCAAATGATTACCCAATTAGCAAAGAAGATAGAAAATATTTGGATTAAATATAGATTAATGAATCTTACTATGAGTAATTCTATTTTTATATTTATAGAGAAAATAAAGACCCTTTATACTGTTAACCAAAGGAGATTATAACATGGATTAAAATTCAATATATAAAACTGCATTAGTGACAGGTGCGACGAGTGGTATAGGTAAAGCCATCACACAGAACTTACTACAAATGAATATGAACGTTGTAGCTGTAGCTAGAAATCAAGATAAATTAAATAGTTTAGCTACCGAATTAAATAACGACTCTACATTACTCACAATACAAGCAGATGTTTCTAATAAAAAAGAAGTAGAATTTGTAGTTAAACAAGCCGAAACGCGTTTTGAAACAGTTGATGTGCTTGTTAACAATGCCGGGAAAATGGGTTCTAGTAGGGTCTTAGATGGTTCGGTATCAGATTGGGAAGATATGATTGATATAAATATTAAAGGTTTGCTTTACGGTGTAAATTCGGTAGTTGGAAATATGGTCAATAATCAAAAAGGTCATATTGTCAATATTTGTTCCGAGTCAGGATTTGAAGTTATTGAACGTTTATCTGTTTATTGTGCTACAAAATTCTCTGTACGAGCTATTTCTATTGGTTTAGAAAAAGAACTAGCTAATACAGGTGTACGTGTAACAAATATATCACCAGGTATGGTGGAAACGGAACTCAGTTCGAAAAGCCCCTTTGAAGAAAACAGAAAAAAATTAAAACCTATAGATATTGCTAACGCTGTATCCTATGCTATTTCTCAACCAAAGCATGTTAATGTTAACGAAGTCACTGTGCGCCCCTCTTAAAAATGTTAAATTATAAAAAAACGTATGCTAAGAAAATAAGTGCTTTCTTAGCATACGTTTTTAGATTCTAAACTTTGATTTATAATATCATTAACGCCTACATGCGATCTATTTCCCTCAATTTTAGATTATAATAGAAACAAAAACTTCAAACATTATTATGTTTTTTATCTATTTAGATTTTTGGTAATATGTTTTAATATTTCATCTGCTAGTGCTTTTACACCTTTTGCTTCTAAATGAATACCATCTGGTGCAAAATATTCTGAATGACCTTCAGAACGTTTATGCCAATCGATTAAAGTAACATTATCATATTTTTTGGCAGCATCCGCCATCAACTCATTAACATGACTTTCATAACTTCTAGGTACTCGAGTATTTACTAAATACACTTGAGCTTCACCGAATTTTTTAATTAATTCATTTAATTGCTCTTCAGAAAAATCTCCATTTGTTCCCAATTCTAAGATAACTTGATTTGATTTGTGATTATAATTTTGATATTTTTGATCTACTAAAGGTATGGCTTCATATAAATTCCTACCAACTTGGCCATCAATATTAGCATGAGGAACTTGTATCTTAAAGGTTTCTCCAATATCCACCATTACAGAATCTCCAATTAATAATGGTTTCAAATCTGCATATACTTCATTATCTTTATCTTTTTTAAACTCAGAGTCCCCTGAAAAATTAACATCATCAACTGGAATTGGTCTAACTAAATATTTATCTATTTCATCTGTATTATATGAAGTCGCTTTATGGTTTATATCATTTTTACCTAGTTTGTCAAAACTTCCTGTAAAGACAAACATAGTAGGAATTAAAAATAAAATTAAGACGATTGTTCTAATCACTGTCTGTTTATTTACACGTGAGATACTAAATACTTTTATCCCTTGTTTTCTAAACGGTGTCTCTATATAACGATAAGATATTTCTGCCAATACAATAGTTAAAATAATATCAACAACATAAACATAAATGGGTAATTGGCCATCTACATAATATGAATGTACAAAGCTAATTACAGGAAAATGCCATAAATATAAACTATAGGATCGCTTTCCTATGTATACAAATAATGGATTACCTAGTATTTTGGCAAAATAACCAGAAGGATGTACTGCACTAATAATTACAAGTAATGTCAATCCTGAAATTAAATAAAAACCACCATTATATATCCAATTACTATTATCATTCACTTTTAAGAAAAGGATTAATAAAAGTACAATTCCAATCACACCTATACTATCGATGATAGTTCTCAATGAATGATTTGGATTTTTCTTTAATTTAAACGGTGGCCAAATAAATGCAAATATTACTCCTAATAACATTGTCTGTAACCGTGTATCAGTACCAAAATAGACACGTGAATGCCCTGTTTGTGATTGGGCAATAATAACCATTGTCAATAAAGAAATTAGCGAAACTATCCAAAATATCAAAGTCACATTTCGGTATTTCTTTATTGTAAGCAGTAAAAAAATAAAGACAGTGGGAAAAACAATGTAGAATTGCTCTTCAATTGCAAGTGACCATAAATGTTTTAAGGGCATAAAAGCAAACTGTTCGAAATAATTAACATCTGTGGCAATGTACCACCAATTAGATACATAAAAAATAGCTGCAAAGCCATCTTGTTTAATATTTACAATTTCACCAGGTTTAAATATTAAAGTTGCTACCGTTACAACCATCACAACTACCAACATAGCTGGAATTAATCTTTTAATTCGCCTTAACCAAAATTGTTTTAAATTAATAATACCTGTGGATTCATATTCAAAAAGTAATAAGCTAGTTATCAAATAACCGGAAATCACAAAGAATGTATCTACGCCTAAAAAGCCACCAGTCAACCATTGTTTATTTAAGTGATAGATTATAATGCTTATAACCGCGATTGCTCGTAATCCATCTAAACCTGGCATATAGCGAGTACTATACTTTAACTGCTTATGCTTATTTAAATTATTGTTCATTTCCATTCATTCTTTCATCCCCAAAATAAAATATTTCACCATTATTTCTTATCAATCACTCAACCATTGTAATACTTCTGTAACATAACTGCAATTATTTTAATGAATTGCACTACAGAGAAAATATGTTTTTAAATATATTGATTTCTAAGAATTTTAGCTAAAAAATAGCCCAATGTACAATTAAGTACATTAGACTATTTTATAGTTGCTATTTTAATTTGTTTAACCAATACCCAAAGCAATTTTAGCATAACGAGACATCATTTCTTTGCCCCATGGCGGACTCCAAACAATATTTACTTCTGTATCTGAAATCTCTGGAATTTCTGCTAACACCATTTTAACTTGGTTTACAATTTGAGGTCCCATTGGGCACCCCATAGATGTTAATGTCATTTCTACAGTACATAAACCTTCGTCATCCACATCTACATTATATATTAAACCTAAGTTTACGATATCGATACCTAACTCAGGGTCAATAACCATTTCTAAAGCATTCAATATGCTATCTTTTAATCCTTCATCCATACATTTCACCTCTTCGTAATTAATCATACTAACAATATATCAAATATCTTACAAAACGCCAATAAAATGCTATGATATTCATACGTCAATTATTAAACATTAAGGAGAAATCAATGGAACCTTATTTAATTTGTCTAGATTTAGACGGAACACTTTTAAATGATGAAAAAGAAATTACACCTTATACAAAAGAAGTATTAACTAAATTACAAAAACAAGGGCACAAATTAATGATTGCCACTGGTAGACCATATAGAGCTAGCCAAATTTATTATCATGAATTGAATATGGATACACCAGTTGTAAACTTTAATGGTGCATTCGTACATCATCCTAAAGATGATCAATTCGAAATCAAACATGATGTATTAGATTTAGATTTATCAAAAAATATTATAAAGAGTTTAAATGATTATGGTGTATCTAATATTATTGCCGAAGTCAAAGACTACGTGTTTATTAATAACTATGATCAAAGGTTATTTGATGGGTTTTCAATGGGTAATCCAAAAGTAGAGACTGGAGATTTACTCACTTCATTAACTGAATCCCCTACATCAATTTTAGTTGAGGCGGAAGAGTTCATGATCCCTAGAGTCAAACAAATGTTAACACGCTTTTATGCAGAAAACATTGAACACCGTAGATGGGGTTCACCATTTCCAGTCATTGAAATTGTTAAACAAGGGATTAGCAAGGCACGCGGGATAGATTACGTAAAATCTCATTTAGAAATCGATAGAAATCATATTATTGCATTCGGCGATGAAGATAATGATTTAGAAATGATTAAATATGCTAAATACGGTATTGCCATGGACAACGGCTTGGATGAACTTAAACATGTTGCAAACCAAGTTACATATTCTAATAATGAAGATGGCATTGGACGATATTTAAATGATTACTTCCAATTAAATATGCCTTATGAAGAAACTATAAAATCTCAAATTTAATTTTGCGATTTTAATTTGAGGAGGCCATTCAATATGAATAAAATTGTAGTCGTTGGTGCAGTTGCTGGAGGCGCAACTGTAGCTAGTCAAATAAGAAGATTGGATCAGGAAAGCGAGATTGTTGTTTTCGAAAAAGATCGTGATATGAGTTTTGCCAACTGTGCCTTACCTTACTATTTAGGCAATGTCGTTGATTCACGCGACAAAATACTTGAAGCAACGCCAGAAGCTTTTTATGATTCTAAAAATATAATTGTAAAAACGTACCATGAAGTGACGACTATAAATGATGATTCACAAACAATTACAGTCTATGATCACATGAAAGATACTTCATTTGAAGAACACTATGATACTTTAATATTAAGTCCTGGATGTAGTGCAAATTCGTTGAACTTAAATAGTCCTATAGCATTTACTTTAAGAAATATGGAGGATACAGATGCAATTGAGACTTTTATTGAACAACAAAATGTAAAAAAAGCACTTGTTGTAGGTACGGGTTATATAGGCTTAGAAATTTTAGACAACCTTTATGAACGTGGTATCACGCCTACTCTAATCCATCGCTCAACTCACATTAATAAATTGATGGATCAAGATATGAACCAAGCTATTATTGATGAAATGGATAAACGTCATATCGCTTATCGTTTTAATGAAGAAATAACAAAAGTAGATGGTAACGACGTATATTTCTCCTCTGGTAAAGTAGAAACTTTTGATTTAATTGTCGAAGGTGTAGGCGTAAAACCAAATTCAGAATTTATCCAATCATCGAATATCACTTTAGATAATAAAGGTTATATCCCTGTTAATGACCAATTTCAGACTAATATACCAAATATATATGCGCTTGGTGATATCATAACATCACATTATAGACATGTTGATTTAAATGCACACGTGCCACTTGCATGGGGGGCACATCGTGGTGCAAGTATCATTGCCGAACAATTAGCAGGTAACCCTAAAGTGAAATTCAAAGGCTTTTTAGGTTCAAATATCGTAAAATTCTTCGATTATACCTTTGCTAGTGTAGGCTTATCGCCACAAGAATTAAAACATTTTGATTATGGCATAGTCGAAGTTAACCAAGGTGAACATGCGGGATATTACCCTGGAAATAAAAAATTACACTTACGCGTTTATTTTGATAAAGTTAACAGGCGTATTATTCGTGCTGCAGCAGTTGGAGAAAAAGGTGTAGACAAACGTATCGATGTCTTATCGATGGCAATGATGCAAAAATTAACAATTGATGAACTGACAGAATTTGAAGTTGCTTATGCACCACCATATAGCAGACCTAAAGATATTATTAATATGATAGGCTATAAAGCTCGAAATAAATAAAAAATCAACTTTATTTTACTAACAAAGAAAACAAAAACCGATAATTTCTAATCACATACTGAGTAGAAATTATCGGTTTTTTTATTAGTAATTTATCGTTTAGATTTGCTATAAAACAGAATAATTCTAGAAAGTTGCTTTCTTTTTTCTAGAAATTTTCATATTTTACTTAACTACACTTTTAACAATTATACTTATGAATAATCTTTTTATTTATATCGAAAAAAATTGATGATAATATAGTTAAACTTTATTATCTTGCTTCTATAATCATTTCATCTAAATAATTTGTTGTTAACGCTGTTTGTTTATTTAACAATTTTATATCTTTATATAAAGCATTGATTTCTGAATTGGAACCTTGAATTTGATTCATTATTTTGATATTAATAATTAATTTTAATAGTGGATAAGCAAGACATTTAAAATTCTTAAAAAGCGTTGACTGTAATTTTGGGACAATATTATAGTTACTATGCTCAATTAATAAATGTAATTCATTATATGACTTAATAATATTACTAAGAAGTTGTTTTTGATTTTCTTTATATTTATTTTTCAATGATATCCCTGCATTTAGAGGTATTATCATTGCGGCATGTGACATTAACCAATCTTCGAATCTTGTTTCATAAGTTAATTTTATAGATGAATTTTTAAAAATTGCATCAAGTTTATTATGAAATGGTATTATCCCGTTAAGATGGCTTACTTTTAATTCCCCTGCATTAAATCGAATAACAGTTGTTGCACTTTCCCCCCTATTTCCTCCAGTCATTAGAAAACCAAAAGATATATTTTTATGTGTAATTGATTGGCGAAGTACTGTTTGACGAAGCTTATGAGGGTCGGTGTTATTACCTATAAAAATAATATTGGTGCTTATATTTTGAGCTATTGAAGGTACAATTGAGTAAAAATCTGAATACTTCATTGTTACAAAGATAATATCATAGTTATCATTCTTACCTAACTTACTTACATAGTTAAAGTAATCTGTAGTTCTTTTATTTTGTAAATAATGGTTCAACACAACTCCTCTGTTATTTAAGTATTTATAATTTTGACCTCTAGCTAATAATGTTATGTTATTTTCTGGTTGATTTAATACATGTGCTAAATATTGTCCTTGTACCCCAGCGCCATAAATAAGAATATTCATATGTGTCCTCCTTTTTAATGAACATTTGTTCATTAGCTTGAACTTATCATTATAAAAAGTTAAACTCAATAAACAAAATAAGTATATTGATGCTTATTGTACAGATTTCAAAAATCGTTGATAAATGAGGAATATCTATGGATAAAAGAAAAGAAAAATCACGTCAACTTATTATCGAAAATTTTATAAAGCTAATGCAAAAAAAGGACATTGCTAAAATATCTATGAAAGATATTGCCGAAGCTTCTAATATTAATAGAGGTACGATTTATTTAAACTTTTTAGATAAATACGACATACTTAATCAATCATTAGATTTTATATTAGCTGAAACAATTGAAAAATGCGAGAGTACGATGAACCTTCAACAAGATGGTAAAGCAAATATGCGTGAAATACTCATAACTATAGATAAACAATATTTTGTCTTGAAACAATTAATACAAAAATCTGATTTAAATATATTAAGACAAACACTTTCCGAAAAATTTATGCAAAACATAAAACGAAAAGATAATGAAATAACATTACAATTTTTAGGTTCGGCAATAGTAGGTGTTATTATATGGTGGATAGAGCACTCTAGACCCTGCGCTATTGATGAATTAAGTAATGAACTATGGGATCTGTTAGAGCCACATATTGATACATTTCTATAGATTAAATGGAAAATTTTCAGTGTAATTTTAATACTCTTTGTTAACGTTTGTTATCTCACACTATAATACATTTTAGTTTAAATAAATCGATCTACTGAAAAAACATAAAAGAGGCTACGACTTCTTTGTCGTAGCCTCCTTTTATATAACTTACAAACCAAACATTTGTGTAATTGGTCCCATCGGTAAAATAATACCAATAATGATAGTCAAGATAATAACTACAATAGTAGTCCATAATAAACTATGACTTGGTTGACCTTTTTTACGTTTAGTAATTGTCACTTCCATCAATGCAACGACTGCTACACCGCAAATCATTTTCAATGTCAGTAACATATGTCCACCTGCGTTACCAGATGAGAATGATTGAATCCAAACCCAAAAGCCTGAAATTAACACAAGTAACATGAATAATCTTAAAACCATATGAATTGGTTTAAAATAAGGTGAAGCTCCTTGTTTTTCAGAAAAGTTAAAGTAAGCTGCAAAGAATAAAATAATTAATAATACCCAACTTGCTATATGCATATGTAACATATAATATAACCCCCACACATTTTTCACTTCAAAAGTATATAAAACAGAAGTATATTGTAGTCTTTTAATTATAAAATCAAAAGATTACTTACCTAATCATACTTAAAATCGCTTCATTTTTCAAAGAGAATTCTATGTTACTCTACTAAAGGTTAAGTAAAAAAAGCGGGATACAAATCAAAATTTTAAATTTGATATTTATACCCGCGCTCTATATTATCTTAATAATTTTTATTTATCAGCAATAAAATTAGTTAATGTACCAATATTATCGATAGTAACTTTAATCTCATCACCTGGTTGTAAAAATTTAGGTGGATTCATACCTGCACCAACGCCTGCCGGTGTACCAGTTGCAATAATATCACCTGGATGTAGTGCCACAAATTTAGAAATTTCTTCTATCAATTCATCTATTTTAAGAATCATTTGACCTGTGTTACCATCTTGACGGATTTCATTATTTACTTTCGTAACAATGTTCACATCTTCTGGTGTAGGTAATTCATCTTTTGTCACAATATAAGGACCTATTGGACAACCACCAGTTAAACTTTTAGATAAGAATGCTTGGTCTTGTTCATTTTGGGCTTTACGGTCTGTAATATCATTAATAATAGTATAACCATATACGTAATCTAGTGCTAAACCTTTAGGGATTTTTTCACCTGATTTACCGATTACAATACCAAGTTCACCTTCGTAATCTAACTGTTCAGTAATATCTTTATGGTTAGGTATTATGCTATTATCACCAGTTAATGACGAAGCAGCTTTCGTAAACACATATAATCGCTGCACTTCGTGATTTAACTCACTAGCATGATCCTGATAATTACGTCCAAAGGCAATCACATTATTTGTTGGCGTGACTGGCGGTAAAAACTCTATTTCGCTAAATTGTACTTTATAGTCGTCACCATTGCCACTATCTTCTGCTGCAACAACAGCTTTACGAACTTGTTCTTGAAAATCAACAATTTGGTTTTGTTGAAGTCCGTTTAATAATGTTTTCGGGTGGAATTCGCCTTCAGCAAAATCTGCAAAAACTTTTTTTAAGTCCCATGCAGCCTCTTCACGTTTAACTTTCACACCATAAGATGTCTGTCCTTCATGTCTGAATGATAGGAATTTCATTCAATATCAGCTCCTCATCTATATCTTATTACATATTATAACTATATTTACCCAGAAATAACAAATAAATAACTAGCGCTTACAAAAATTCTCCTTAACTCAATGACAATGAATTTTTTATGTTGTATGTCTAATTTGATTACAACTTCAACTTATTATTTATCCTTATAAACATTAAAAACAGTTTTAAAATTAATAAATGAGAGTAGAACAGCAGTCTACTCTTTTAATAATTTTTACAATCCATTCACATTATCTAAATTCATTTAAGGTATGTGATCTTTCGCCATAGCCATTCAAAAGGCCCCATTTTAAAATGTTTTAAATAATAGTAACAGCCTACTAATTGTAAGCAATAAATAAGTAATGCAATGATGTAAGATTGGTATAGTGGCAATTGGTTATATAATCCTCCGCCTATACCTAAAAATATTAATGATAAAACAATACTCTGAGTTAAATATACAGATAAACTTAATTTACCCGGATATGTAAATACTTTGAGCAAGTGTGCTATACGTGTACTTTGATACATAGCAATAAATATTAATATATAGCCGGTAGCAACAATTGGACCACCAACGATATTGATATTCTGGTACGCACTATTTGAGAAATCAAGTGCAAAAGGCATTTTCACTATATAACCTATTATAAGGCATAATATCCCCCATTTAATTGCACTTTGTTTTCGTAGTTGTATTTTCTTAACTAGCTTTAATTTTTGTGCAGCTATACCTAAAAGAATATATGGTAAAAATTCAAAATAGGCAGACCCTGTCACAACATCTAACACATTATATAAATTTTCTAGTGCATTTATTTTCAGAAAATCTGTATAAAGTCCTTGTTGTTTAATTTCTATCAATTTAGATAAAGATACACCACTAAAATTATGCTGGGTATATGGATCATTTATTAAAGAAAATACTGCAAAAGGTATAACTAGCAATAAAATTTTTAGGATAAATAAGATGATTGCTGCTTTTATTAAACGCTTTGCTTTGGACTTAATAAACAACACCGCTATTAAACCCGTAAATGCATAGCCAAATAAGATATCTCCTGAAAATACAAAAAATCCATGTAACACGCCCATAAGCATAAGAAAAATTAATCTTCTAAATATTATTGGGTAGTAGTTAATGCCTTTCATATGACAATTGTCATACATGATGCTCAAGCCAAAACCAAATAAAAATGTAAAAATAGGATAAAATGAACCAATAATTAACAAGGTAATTCCGTGTAATAAAATAGCGTCGGTTCCATGAACAACATCAGACAATAAACTTTCCTCATACGGAAAACTAAAAACTAATATATTCATTAAAATAATACCTAGCAAACTTAATCCACGTAATGCATCTATTTCATATAACCTTTGCTGAGATGACACAACAAGCACCCCTTATACTCTAATTTTATTCATCAATAGAAAGTTGACCAAATTTAAAGAAATATAAATAGCCTTTAACATTTGTTTTCAATATAGTTTCTAAAGTGTTTCGATAGTATTCCATTTGTACCTTATAACGTTCTCTTAATTGGGCACCTATTGCTTCATCTGACATATTGCGACGTCTATTAAAGGCATCTGTCTTATAATCGACAAAGTAATATTGGCCATCCTTCTCAAATATAAGATCAATCATCCCTTGTATAATAGAAGCATCTTCTTCCATATTTTCAATACGGTCTACTTTAGCTTGATTGACAACAAATGGTAACTCTCGATATATCCGGTCACTCATAGCAATCGTTGAATATAATTCACTTTCAATAAACTGATAAATATCTTCAAATCGGATATCCTTTTTAGCGTCTTCATCAATAATATGCTTGTCTATTAACTGATTGATAAGTACATCCACCTCATTGTGAGATAGCCCTTCCTTTTTAAACGGTAAATGTTGCATTACCGTATGCATAAGAGTACCAATTTCATTTGCTTTTCGTTTCGTAGTATGGCTTAAAAATCCTGGTCTTTCATATGAAGCTGAGCCAATTCGATATTGTCTAACTCTATCGTAGTTGGTGTCAGCTTGTTCTGTCTCAAGTTGTCGTTTCAGTTCTGATACGGATTGTTTTGATGGCTTTTCAATAGCTACTTCATGTGGGTATTTGAAACTTAATTGTTCATGAATCTGCGACTTAAGTTCATCGTTACCAGTCTGAGCCGACTGTATATCTACTAGCGTACGTTGTTCACCTTCAGCTATAACGATTTCTGACGCAATATCTTCATAAAAGTCTGTTTTTAACTGTATAAAAGGCATCATCGAGTCATCAATGTCATTGATTGTTGCTTCAAAACGTAATTCTTTTGGCAGTGATGTAGATTGATATTTAGCTAATATTGGATAAATCATGTCAATTGGTCTTTGTGCAGTTAAACGATAGCTCACGGGTAAGTGCGTCTTCGACACTGAAACCTGTTCAAATTGAGTTAGTTCTTTTTCGTCTTTTACACGACCTACTAAAAACAATTGTTCTTTAGCGCGTGTCAATGCAACGTAAATTAACCTCATTTCTTCTGAAACCATTTCTTTTTCGGCTATTGCCTTATACGTAACTGATGATAGTGATGGATAAGACAAGCGACTATCAATATCATAATATGTCATACCCAAACCATAGCTTTGATTTAAGATTACTGGTTTGTGCAAATCATCTCTTCTAAATCGTCTTGATAACCCTGAATAAATCACGAATGGGAATTCTAACCCTTTACTACTATGAATTGTCATCATTCGCACAACATCATCATTTGGTCCTACAATATTTTCTTCACCAAAGTCCTTACCTCGCTCTATCAATTCATCTATAAAACGAATAAATTGATATAATCCACGGAAACTAGAATTTTCAAATTCTACTGCTTTATTAAAGAGTCCATATAAATTTGCACGTCTACCTTTACCACCAATGATGCCACTAAAATATTGAATAACATAATGGTCATTATAAAACTTATCAATTAGTTGATAGACAGGGTGGCTTTGGCTGTAATGTTGATACATTTCAATATCTTTCAAGAAAGATTCGAGTTTAGTAACTAATTTTTTATTAGCAACATCATTTGCTATATAATGCTGTATCGATTGATAAAAATAATCATCATTTGGACTAAATACCCTGATATTAGATAACTCATCCTCAGTAAACTGATAAATTACAGAACGCATGAGTCCAACTAAATAAATATCTTGTAACGGATTATCTACCGTTCGTAAGAAAGATAATATGAGTTGAACTTCAGTCTGTTCAAAATATCCTTCTTTACTATTGACATGAAATGGAATGTTATGATCTTTAAAAGCTTGTTGTATCTTACGTGCCTGTCCATAAGAACGTTCTAAAATGACAATATCTTTATAACTTGGTTTACGATACTGCTCATTTTTCATATCATAAATCTCATGTTCTGACATAATTTTTTCCACTTGTTGGACGATGTATTCCGCTTCTTGTTCCGAACCATTTAAGTCCGAAGAAGCATCTTCCACTAACATGTTCAACTGGACATTATGAGACTCATTATCGAAAGGAGCACCATAATAAAGTTGGGCAGCATCATCATAGACTATTTCTCCAACAGCTTCATCCATCATATGCTTAAATAAATAGTTCGTTGTAGTCAAAACTTCTTTTCTAGAACGGAAATTTTGTGATAAATCAATACGCATACCATTCTCTGAACCATCTAACGTAAAACGATTATACTTCACTATAAATAAACTGGGATCCGCTTGTCTAAATTTATATATAGATTGTTTGACGTCACCTACCATAAATAAATTTCCGTCTGCCTCACTCCCCCGTTTAATACATGCAATAATTTGCTCTTGTACACGATTAGTATCTTGGTATTCATCGACAAGTATTTCTTCAAACTGTTTACAATACATATCAGCAATATCTGATGGTGTGCCATCTTCGTTCATCAATACGCGTAATGCAAAATGTTCATAATCTGAAAAATCAAGTAAGTTTCTACTGCGTTTCTTCTGATTAAATAAATCAATTACATCCGCTGTTATTTGTGCTAAATACGCTACTCTAGGCGCTAAGCGCTGCATATCCATTTTTAAATCTTCAGCATTACGTGAAAAATAATCTTCTTGCACCTTAGTTACCAACGCTTTATATTGATCGTAATGTTTTTTACCATCATCGTATGCATCTAACATCATTTCATTGGCTTCTTTTATTTTTTTATTTTTAGCTGGAAAACGTGTTTCAAACTGGTGTTCTGCAATAACTTGTGTATTTAATATACCGCCTTCCATTGCTTGAGCAATAAAACGTCGTTCTTTTTCTAAGACTTCGAGTTGTTTATCTACTTCTTCAAGCATCATGAACAAATCATAACTTTTATTCAATGCTTCCAATGCAGAATTCATAAAAATCATAGCTAAATCATTTAATAGTTTTAATAACTCTGCTTGTTTTGTAATATCATCGTATGGTGCTGATAGTTGATTCAACCAAGCCGATGGATTTGGATTTGCCACACTAAAATAAAACATTTCTTTAACGGTGTTTCTTAGCTGATTGTCGTTCCTATCTGAAGATAGTTGTTCCGTTAAATCAATGAAATTAGGATCAAGTTGGTCGTAATGTTTTTCTAACACTTCATCTATTGTCTGTTCAAGTAGCAATATATTTTCAGCTTCACTACTTGTTCTAAAGTTAGGATCAATATCTAATACATCATAGTGGTGTTGAATTAATTTCAAACAAAAACTATGTAACGTAGATATCTGTGCTTGATGTATCTTCACACGCTGATTCTTTAAATGTGTGTTATTTGGATCTTCATTTGAAGCTTCTTGAATCCTTTGGTCTACACGGTGTTTCATTTCTCTCGCACTTGCATTCGTAAATGTAACAACAAGCAGTTTATCCACATCAATTTCATCTTTAATAATACGTTGTATAATGCGCTCTACAAGTACGGCAGTTTTTCCAGAACCTGCGGCAGCCGCAACAAGTATATCCTGTCCTTTTGCATAAATACTCTTCCATTGGTTATCTGTCCATCTCGTATTCCCAGGTTTCACTGGTATTTGACTCATTCTCCATCGTCCTCACTTTCTAAAACTACATTTTGTACCGCTTCTAATGGATCAATAGATTCGTCAACTGTACGATAACGTTTACTATCTATCATACCGTCTACATGACAGGCTGATTTATAGCTACAAAAATCACACGGTAATGTCTGATTGTATTTCATTGGTGCTACTTCTGTATGTCCATCCATGATATTTGATGCCGTTTCAATAAAGTTTTGCTTATTATGATGAATTAATTTGTAAATGGTCTCCTCGTCGGCAACTTTACTATTACTTTTAATACCGCCATCTTTTTTTAATCCTAAAGGTACAATATCAGAATTATAACTTGGCTCTAGTCTAGTATCAAAAGCGTCTAATACAGATTCGTCACTATTTAGTAAGCCACTTAACTTGAAGGATTGAATGAATTCAGAATCTCTTTTTTCTTCCGACAGTTGATTCCATGCAAGTTTAATGCGCGGTTCATGTACATGAAAGTATAATAGTCCACCAGGCTTAGTTAACTCTGTTAACCCTAGACGTGACTTATTTTGAAGTACGATATCCATATATGTCATCATTTGCATTTGCATACCGTAATAAACTTTTGTTAAATCCAACGTACCACTATATTTAGATGACTTATAATCAATAATATTTACAAAACTCTCTTCCCCGTTTTTATACGTATCTATCCTATCGATTTGTCCACGTATATTTATAGGTATACCTTGTTTTGTATGTAACGATTCAGCTAATAACTCACTATTATCTCTTGGTTTTCTTCTAAAACCAGCTTCAAACCGTTGTGGTGTAAATTTAGTATAGCTACCTTGATATTTTAATGCTGTTAAAGTCGTTTCTACAATTGCACCAATACGCTGTGATAAATATCGGTAATAGGCTGTTGAATTTAATAAATTAAATTGTACTTCAGGTAATATTTCACTTAGAGCTTCAACTGTTAGCTTATGAATTTTTTGGGAGTTTAGATTTTTAAAATCACCATTTACTTTTTCTGAGATAAATTTCAATACTTGATGGAAGATATCTCCTAGATCAAAATTTTCCAACTTATATTTTGTACGTTCATTTAAACGTAAACCATGTGATGCAAAGTGTTTAAATGGACAAGCTTGATAGCCTTCAAATCTAGAAACACTTGCATTGATTGTCGAACCGTACAATTCTTTAGATAATGATTCACTTAATTGAACCGTTTCATTATCATAAGTTAAGGCGGTTAATAAGTAATCTAAACCATCATTTAAACTTTCATCGTCTCGCATCACTTGATATGTGTCTAACCAAGTTTCTGCAACAATTTCATCATCTAACCAAGCTTTTAACGATTCAAATAAAGCAATTTTAGTTTGGTGTGGATGTTCCATTAAAGTAAGTGGTTGCGCTTGATGTTGATGGTGTATATTTTGAACTTCTAAATTAGTAAATAATTGTTGTATTTGGCTTAAAAATGGACTTGGTTCTTTTTGATCACCACTAGAACCCATAAGTGAATATGAAAATGTAACTTGTTTACAACTACGCGTCATTGCAATATAACATACAAATGCTTCATCCATTTGCAGTATATCTGCCGTAGGACTTAATTCTATGGAGGATTGTTCTTGGAAATATTTTTTCTCGTCATCCGTAATTAAACTTGAAGATGACACAGTTTGCGGTATAACGCCATCATTTGCTCCTACTATATATACATGTTGTTTATTATCTACTTTTGCTAAATCCATAGTACCAATACTCACCTGATCAAGCGTTTGAGGAATCATTACAAATTCTAACTGTTCTAAGCCAATATCAAACAATTCTAGGAAACGCGATTTAGACATTGTTTGCTCACCAAATACTGTAACTAAGTCATCCAACGTTTGAATAAAGCCATGCCATATCTGGTCAATTTCCTCAGCCTCTCTATGTTGGCCGTTAAAATCTAACGTATCACGTTCAGTCATTAACTGGCTTGGTAAGTCGAATGCTTCCATCGATTCGTAGAAAGCAGTGGCAAATTCAATAGCTGTAGTTGCATGATTCATACTTTCTTCAAATAACATCACTTTATTGATAACATCTGTTTTCATTTGAATAACACGCTCAAAAGTCTCACGTTCTTCATTTGTTAATTGTTGACGTTTTAGCCCCATTTTTCTAAATTGCTCAATATCAAAATATTTTTCATCCAACCAGCGTTTGCCATAAATACCACGTTCTAGAACAAAATTCTCTAATATGTCTATCAAGTAATTACTATCTTTAAATTTCTTAGATAGAATATCTGTTTTAAAAAGTCGCATAAGCGGATCAAAATTCCAATTGGTTTGTATTACTTCAATAAGTGATCTTATCATTTCCATTATTGGATGATGTGTCATTGACGGCTTCACATCGATGTTATATGGTATGCCAAATTGTGGCAAAATTGATTCCATGAGATAGGCATAAGCTTCATCTCTATATAAAATGGCTATATCTTGATATCTATAACCTTTCTCACGTATTTCTCTTAAAATACGACGAGCAACTTCATTTATTTCTTCTCTCATCCCACTAGCTTCTAAAATTGCTATATCACCATTTGCAACTGTCGGCTCAAATTGTAACGCATTAAAATTGCGTTCTAAATTGGCTAGGTCAGCATTATCAAAGCGATATACTTTATCAAAACGCTTCGTACGTAATTGTACATTGAGGTCACTTGCAATTTCTTCTATGTGTGTCAGTGATTCCGAAGGCTTTCTAAATAAACTAAACATATCTTTATCGCCATCAGTTGTTAATACAATCGTAACTTTTTTAGCGTATTTAACTAAACTACGGATAATTTGATACTCTAATGTCGAAAAGTTATGAAAGCCATCAATATAAATTTCCGCTCTCTTTATCCATTCAGATTGATCCATCATCGTAATGAATCTTTGTAAACTATCTTCAGTAGATACATAAGTCCCGTCAATTCTATCTTCTAAATGTTTATAAACCAGCGCAATATCTTGTAATTTATGCTTTGTTCTTGTTTGTAAGTCATTTTCTGAAATATAATCATTTAATTGTTGTGGAGTTACTGCATATTTTTTAAAATCTTGTATTTGTTCATAAAGTTTTTCACTAAATCCATAGTATTTAACTTGAGAACGATATAGTTTCAATTCTGATTGATGTTGTTGTATGATGTCATAAATCATCATTTCAGTGCCTGCTTTAGATAATTGTTGTTCTATCAAACCACCGACTTCTTGAAACACACGATAACTTAATCGTTCAAAGTGTAGAACTTCGGTTCTCATACTACCATTTAATAATTCATCACTAACGAATGATTGTTCAAGCTGAAAAGTGTTTTGTGTAGGCGCAATTAAGACAATAGGATCCCCTAATGGATCTTCTCGCATTTTTGTTTTTATTTCTTCAATTATTGCTTTCGATTTCCCTGTGCCTGCTCTACCAATATAAGCATTTAATTCCATGATTTACGCCAACTCCTTTGACTCATATTTTAACATATATATGATTGTGTATAACTTTTCTTACACCTTTAATGTCTAATAAATTAGAACATGTCTTTACTATAAATTTGATTATTTGTTAGTAGTTTATAACAAAAAGAGGATCGAGACACAAATAGTTATCTCGATCCTTTTTCTACACTCTTTACAATAGCAACTGCATTGTGCATATTATTGTTAGTCAATAAACACTGTTCTAATTTTAGAACTTTTACTTGATTAACAAGTTAGGGCAATGAAATTTTATTTGATTAATAAATTTTCATTGCCCTATTCTCAATATTTTATTATTCATATTTTGTATCTGGATTAAATCCAAATTTCATTTCACTTAACGGCCAAAAACTAAATGACACTTTACCAACAACTTGGTCTTCATCAATTAAACCAAACGAACGACTATCTTTACTTACTTCACGGTTGTCTCCAAGTACAAGCAATTTACCTTCTGGGATTTTATTTTTATCTTTTACTTTATCTGCACCTTCAGATTGTTCGTTCATCTCTTTCGTTGTAAAACTTCCAGTTATATAATTATAATCTTTATGTTTTTCATTATAATCTAAGTATGGTTCGTCTACTTTTTTACCATTAACAAATAACTGATCTTCTTTATATTCAATGTTATCACCTGCTGTACCGATAACACGTTTGACATAATCATTATCCTTAGTTGCATGGAAGACAATCACATTGCCTTTTTCAACATTTCCAAATCTTTGACCAATCAAATTGACAATAACACGTTCTCCATCTTTTAATGTAGGATCCATAGAGTCGCCTTTAACTGTATATGATTTCCCCACGAAGTTAACAATTAGCAATACTAAGGCCACTGCAACAACGATGGACACAATCCATTCTACGATTTCTTTTCTCAATTCCTTCACCTCGTTTATTTAATTAAAAGTCACTGTAAATTTTTCAAACGGATAATATCTTAAACTTGTGTTGCCAATGATATCTTTCTGATGCACGAAACCTAATGTTCTAGAATCGTTTTTATTATCACGATTATCATTAAGTACAAAGTAAGCATTAGGCGGAATAATATCACTTTCAGAATCTTTGATGTTTCTAAGTGACAAGTTATTGATGCTATTGTTTGTATAAGATTCATTTACTTCTCTATCATCTCTGTACAATGAGCCGTTTTTGAATGAAATAGATTGTCCAGGTTTTCCGATGATTCTACTAAACTGGATTTCTTTTCCATTACGATACATAATAATATCATTATTATCTAAAAAATTAAATGTCGTTTTTATTTTATTAACAATAACACGATCACCTTGTTTTAGATTTGGAGCCATTTTATCATCTTTTATGACTGACCCTGTAAGCACAAATGCCTGAATCAATAGTACAATAATAAGCGCAAATATTATGGAAATCAAATGTTTTAGTAATTTTCGCAAGTTGTCACTCCTCTGACGAATGCATAAAATGTTTCTCTAGTTTTCTACCAACAAGCCATACTACAGCAATTACTACCATTATTGTTATCAACCTTATCGGATTAGTAAAAAGTGTTGTAATATCATTACCTAACCAACCTACAAGACCAATCATTATAAACTTAGATGCTATTAATACAATTAGATAGGCATGCGCTTTAATATGGGATAAGCTTGCCACGATATTAACTAGAGCACTTGGCGTAAATGGAAAGCACATTAAGATAAAAATAGGTAAGACGCCCTTTCTATCAATAAAATGTATTAAACGTTGAACTGATGTCCGTCGCTGAATTTTTTGCATATATTTTGTATGAGTTAATCTTCTAAAAAATAAAAATACAATATAACTTCCAGCTACAGTGCCTAACCAAGCCAATAAAGTACCAATAAACCAACCAAAAGCATTAACGTTTACAATTACAAACACAATGATTGGTAAAATAGGAATAAAAGCCTCAATAAATGGTAATAGAAATCCTGCGATGTACCCTAAACTCCCAAATATATCAAACCAATACTGTACTTGTTCCTCTGTCATCAAACCCATCCTCGTCATCACTATTCTTTATAATTATAAGTGTAAAGTTGCTTTTTTAAAACTATAAAGCGTTCCATCTAATATAAATCAGTCTTAAGAACGACATGCTTTCGAAACCGAAATTGAATGACTATCTACGCTTTCAATTAACACTAATTTTAAAGAAATTGAGCAAAATCATAACTACTGTATTGTTGCCTTCGATTTAATAAGCTTGCGAAATACTTATATGTATATGTTTTAGAAAAAAGAGTATGAAACGTATCTAAATTCTTTAAAAGCTTGCGCCTTCCCACTCCTGACAATGATGATTAAAATCGAAATAGATAAAGAGTTTACCTGAGTTGAAGCTCATATATAAGTTCTCCTTTCTCAACATAATGATTAAGGCTGAGACAATTATTTGTCCCAGCCTCCTAAAAATATAAATTTAACATCAATTATATGCTATATAACATTAAATTGAAGAATTATAAGCGTTTTTCTAATTCTTCTTTTTTATCTTCAAAACCTGGTTTACCTAATAAAGCAAACATATTTTGTTTGTATGCTTCAACTCCAGGTTGGTTAAATGGATTAACACCTAATTGATAACCACTCATAGCACATGCTAATTCAAAGAAGTAAACGATATAGCCAAATGTCTCTTCATCTAAACGAGGAATATTGACGACAATATTAGGTACGCCACCGTCAGTGTGAGCTAACAGTGTGCCCTCAAATGCTTTCGTGTTTACTTCGTCTATAGATTTACCAGCTAAATAATTTAAACCATCTAAATTCTCACTATCTTCTTCGATAGTAATATCATGTTTAGGATTATTAACTTTCACAACTGTTTCAAATAAGAAACGACGACCTTCTTGAACATATTGTCCAAGTGAATGTAAATCTGTTGTATAATTAGCGCTAGAAGGATAAATACCTTTATAGTCCTTCCCTTCTGATTCGCCAAATAATTGTTTCCACCATTCATTAAAATATTGCATTGATGGTTCATAGTTAATCAACATTTCAGTGTCATAACCTTTTGCATATAAAACGTTACGAATTGTTGCATATTGATACGCAATATTTTCTTCTAAATCTTCTGAAGACAATTCTTCACGTGCTTTAGCTGCACCTTCCATCATTGTTTTTATATCAATACCTGCAACAGCGATTGGTAATAAACCAACTGCAGTTAATACTGAATAACGTCCGCCTATATCATCTGGTACGACAAATGTTTCGTAACCTTCGTTAGTTGCAAGTTGCTTTAACGCACCTTTTTCTTTATCTGTAGTAGCAAAAATACGATTTTTCGCTTCTTCTTTACCATATTTATTTTCTAATAATTGTTTAAACAATCTAAATGAAACTGCTGGTTCAGTAGTAGTACCTGATTTAGAAATAACATTCACTGAGAAATCCTTACCATCTAAATAATCGATTAACTCTTGTGTATATGAAGAAGATAAATGATTACCTACAAAGACGATTTCTGGGAATTCATTACTATTTCTAAATGATGATGTTAGCATTTCGATAGCAGCGCGTGCACCTAAGTACGAGCCACCAATACCAATTACTACAAACACCTCTGAATGTTCTTTGACACGTTTTGAAGCTTCTAAAATACGCGAGAATTCTTCTTTGTCATAGTCTACAGGAAGATCAATCCACCCAAGGAAGTCACTACCAGCACCAGTTCCTTCATGAATTGTTTTGTGAATTGACTTAACTATATCTTTTTGTTGCTGTAATTCATGTTCGCCGAAAAATTCTAAAGTTTTACCATAATCTAATTGAATATGAGTCATTTTGAATTGCCTCCAGTGTTTTTAATTTCAACATTATTTTACTAAGTTTATTTTGAGTATTCAAACAACTAGCCTATATTATATTGATAATTTAACTATTAAAACGTTAAATCACTCAATACCCTGAATTAATTATTCATTATTTTATACAAAAACAAACATCCTTTGAGTGTTAAAAATGCTTTTAAAACAGCTATTTAAAGTATATACCAAATTAACCATTTCTTATTTTTGTATATTTATGTATAAAAGTGGTTTTATTTTCATTTATTTTCTGCTATACTAATCAATATCAAATTCTTATTAATAAATTATAAAAATTCAATTGAGGTGGAACTTATGAAAGAGAAAATAGTATTAGCATATTCTGGTGGTTTAGATACAAGTGTGGCAGTAAAATGGTTATTAGATAAAGGTTATGACATTGTGGCTTGTTGTTTAGATGTCGGCGAAGGTAAAGATTTAGACTTAGTACATCAAAAAGCGTTAGATATGGGCGCAATCGAATGTCATATCATTGATGCTACAGAAGAATTTAGTGAAGATTTCGTATCATATGCAATTAAAGGTAACTTAATGTATGAAGGTACATATCCTTTAGTTTCTGCATTATCAAGACCATTAATTTCAAAAAAATTAGTTGAAATTGCTAGCAAAACAAATGCAGTTGGTATTGCACACGGTTGTACCGGTAAGGGTAATGACCAAGTACGTTTCGAAGTAGCAATTAAAGCTTTAGACCCAGAATTAAAAGTTTTTGCGCCAGTAAGAGAATGGGCATGGAGCCGTGAAGAAGAGATTGACTATGCAATCAAACATAATATCCCAGTTCCAATCCAACATGATTCTCCTTACTCTATCGACCAAAATTTATGGGGAAGAAGTAATGAATGTGGCATACTTGAAGACCCTTATGCTGCACCTCCAAAGGATGCATTTGACTTAACAAACGAACTAGAAGATGCACCAGATGAAGCTGATGAAATTGTACTTTCATTTGAAAAAGGTATACCAACTGCTTTAGATGGCACATCTTATAAACTTAGCGAACTCATCTTAGAGCTCAATAAACTTGCCGGTAAGCATGGTATTGGCAGAATCGACCATGTTGAAAACAGACTTGTTGGCATTAAGTCTAGAGAAGTTTATGAAACACCAGCAGCAGAAGTAATTGTCAATGCTCATAAAGCGCTTGAAACAATTACGCTTACTAAAGATGTTGCACACTTTAAACCAGTGATTGAAAAGCAATTTTCAGAACAAATTTATAACGGTTTATGGTTCTCACCTTTAACAGATAGTCTCAAAGTATTTGTCGATAGTACTCAAGACTATGTAACTGGCGATGTACGTCTTAAATTATATAAAGGCAACGCTATTGTAAATGGAAGAAAGTCACCACATACACTTTATAATGAAAAATTAGCTACTTATACAAAAGAAGATGCATTTAATCAAGAATCAGCAGTTGGATTTATTGATATCTTTGGATTACCAACTAAAGTAAACTCAATGTTACATGGTGGATATAAAGATGAGCAGTAAAGCTTGGGGTGGTAGATTTAGTGAGCAACCAGAAGCATGGGTTGATGAATTTAATGCTTCTATACACTTTGACAAAACATTAATTAAATATGATGTTCAAGGTAGTATTGCTCATGCAACCATGTTGGCCAAACAAAATATTATTTCTGATTCAGACTGCGAGCAAATTATTGAAGGTTTAAATGCAATTTTAGCTGATTATGAACAAGGCAACTTAGCACTTGATGTCTCATTGGAAGATATCCATTTAAATATCGAACATGAATTAATAAAACGTATTGGTGATGCTGGTGGTAGATTGCATACAGGGCGTAGCAGAAACGACCAAGTTGCAACTGATATGCATTTATATACAAAAGCAGAAGTATCTCAATTAATCGATTTAATTATTTCGTTTCAACAAACAATTGTAAAAATTGCTGAGTCTCATGTAGATACGATCATGCCTGGTTATACCCATCTCCAAAGAGCTCAACCTATTTCATTTGCGCATCATATCTTGACGTACTATTGGATGCTAGAAAGAGACAAATCACGCTTTCAAGATAGTATGAAACGTATTGATATCTCTCCACTTGGTGCTGCTGCGTTAAGTGGTACTACTTATCCAATAGATCGTCACGAAACGCAGTCATTATTAGACTTTTCTGCTGTTTATGAGAATAGTATGGATGCCGTTAGTGATAGAGATTATATTGTTGAAACGCTGCATAATATTTCATTAACAATGGTTCACCTATCACGTTTTGCAGAAGAAATTATTTTTTGGTCCTCTGCGGAAGCAAACTTTATTACATTATCAGATGCATTTTCAACTGGCTCTTCAATTATGCCACAGAAAAAAAATCCTGATATGGCTGAATTAATCAGAGGTAAAGTCGGACGTACAACAGGTAATTTAATGAGTATGTTAATGACGCTTAAAGGGTTGCCTTTAGCATATAATAAAGACATGCAAGAAGATAAAGAAGGTCTATTTGATGCAGTTCATACACTAAAAGGTTCTTTACGTATCTTTGAAGGAATGATAGATACGATGACTGTAAATGTGAATCATTTACAAGAAACTGTATACAATGACTTTTCCAATGCAACAGAACTTGCTGACTACTTAGTCAACAAAGGGGTTCCTTTTAGAAATGCTCATGAAATTGTTGGTAAAATCGTACTTTGGGCTATTCAGCATAACGTATACTTATTAGATGTACCTTTAGAACAGTATCAAAGCGCACACGAAAGTATTGAACCTGATATCTACAATTATTTAAAACCTGAAAATTGTATTAGCCGTAGAATAAGTCACGGTTCTACTGGACAAGAAGCTGTAAAAAAACAATTAGAAATTATAAAACAAAACTTAAATTAAAATTTTTGCACGGATACCCTATTTAATAGGTGTGTCTGTGTTTTTTTGTATGACAACTCAAGCACAATATTTCTATTTGGTTAAAGCATTGTAATAGAATTCATTGATTGTATGTAATGTTAAAATTAATTTTTTATAGTTTAAATTAGAATATTGTAAATACTATTTTCAATTTAAGTTTTTTTATGTAATGTAAAAAGAAAGTTCATATTAAGGAGTGACAGCTTGTGAAACATTCAAATAAATTTTTGATTTCAAGTATAGCAATATTAGCTTTATCTGGTATAGGAAGTTCAACAATTACTGAAGCATCTAGTAACGCCCTCGGTGTAAACAATCAAAACGAAGATACTTCAGTTCAAACAGTTAATGAGAATAATAAATCAGATCGACAAAATTGGATACATAATTTAACTGGCGAGAAATTCACAACGATTGCACATAGAGGTGCTAGTGGCTATGCTCCAGAACATACATTTTACTCATACGACAAAAGCCATAACGCTATAGGCGCGTCATATATTGAAATTGATCTACAAATGACTAAAGACGGTCACCTAATAGCCATGCATGATGAAACAGTTGATAGAACTACCAACGGCACCGGCCGGGTTGATCAGTATACACTTAAAGAATTAAAACAACTTGATGCTGGAAGTAAATTTAATGAACAAAATCCACAATATGCTAATTCAAATTATAAAGGTGCAAAAGTACCAACATTAGACGAAATATTAGAGCGCTATGGTACTGATGCCAATTATTATATAGAAACAAAATCCCCTGATGTATATCCTGGTATGGAAGAAAAATTATTAGATACACTTAATAAACATCAATTATTAAATGAACAGTCTCTCAAAAAAGGTCATGTTATGGTTCAATCATTTTCACAAGAAAGCTTACTTAAAATGAAAGATTTAAATTCAAGTGTGCCACTCATAAGATTATTAGACAAAGGCGAACTACCAAATATGTCACAACAAGATCTGAATTATATTAAACAATATGCCATCGGTATCGGTCCTGAATATACAGATTTAACTAAACAAAATGTCGCCAATCTTAAAAATACTGGATTTCTAGTTCATCCTTTCACTGTAAACGAAGTAGCCGACATGGAAAGACTTAATGACTATGGAATCGATGGGTTATTTACGAATTACCCTGATTTATATAAACAAGTCATAAACGAACAATAACTGATAACTTACATTTAACAATTTATTTATAATATCCAAAAAAGCCCGAGACATCAATAAATGTCTCGGGCTTTAAACTTACTATTACTATTCAAATATTTATTTATGCCCATCCACGATAACGTGCTGCTTCTGCAGTACGCTTGATACCAACAATATAAGCTGCTAAACGCATATCAATCTTTCTGTTTTGAGCTAGTTCGTAGATTGTATCAAATGCTGTTGTAAGTTTTTCACGTAATTTCGTGTTTACTTCTTCTTCAGTCCAATAATAACCTTGGTTATTTTGTACCCATTCGAAATATGACACAGTTACACCACCAGCACTAGCTAATACATCTGGAACTAGCAACTTACCACGTTCAGTTAAGATACGAGTACCTGCTGGTGTCGTTGGTCCATTTGCCGCTTCAACGACAATGTCAGCTTTAATGTCATGTGCATTTTCTTCAGTAATTTGATTTGCAATTGCTGCTGGCACAAGAATGTCACAGTCAATTTCAAACAATTCTTTATTAGAAATTGTTTCATCAAACAGATTAGTCACAGTTCCAAAGCTATCTCTTCTATCTAAAAGATAATCAATATCTAATCCTTCTGGATCATGTAAAGCGCCGTAAGCGTCAGAGATACCAACAATTGTTGCTCCCATATCAAACAAGAATTTCGCTAAGAAACTACCCGCGTTACCAAATCCTTGTATAACAATACGAGAACCTTTAAGTTCTAAACCTTTTCTTTGCGCTGCTTGTTCAATAGCAATAACAACACCTAACGCAGTCGCGCGATCACGTCCTTGTGAACCACCTAACACGATTGGTTTACCAGTGATAAATCCTGGTGAATTGAATTTGTCTAATGAACTATATTCATCCATCATCCATGCCATAATTTGAGAGTTTGTAAATACGTCTGGTGCTGGAATATCTTTCGTTGGTCCAACGAATTGAGAAATTGAACGCACATATCCACGAGATAAACGTTCGACTTCGTGAATACTCATTTGACGTGGATCACAAATAATACCACCTTTACCACCACCATATGGTAAATCAACAATGCCACATTTCAATGTCATCCACATTGATAATGCTTTAACTTCTTCTTCGTCCACATCTGGATGGAAACGTACGCCACCTTTTGTAGGTCCAACAGCATCATTGTGCTGCGCACGATAACCAGTAAAAGTTTGTACAGTACCATCGTCCATGCGCACAGGAATTCTAACTTGAAGGAATCTTAAAGGTTCCTTTACTAAATCATACATCCCATCATCAAATCCCAGTTTGTGCAATGCTTCTTTAATAATTTGTTGCGTCGAAGTAACTAAATTATTATTCTCAGTCATGATTCATTTCGCCTCTTTTTCGTTACTAATGATTTCGCTTTCATGATAATTGTAACATAAGATTTTCCTTTTTAAAGGGTTTTCAAAACATATGTTACAGAACTGTGAATTTACTCAAAAACACTTCTAATTTTGTCTAATGCAAAGTCTAATTCTTCTTTAGAAATAATGAGTGGCGGTGCAAATCTAATGACCGTATCATGCGTTTCTTTACATAATAAACCTTTTTCTTTTAATGATTCACAATAAGGTCTCGCTTCCTCATTTAATTCAACCCCAATAAACAAGCCACGTCCGCGTACTTCTTTAATTGATGGATGATTTATTTTTTCTAATTCTTCTTTGAAATAGTTACCTAATTCTAATGAGCGCCCTGGTAAATCTTCGTCAATTATTACATCTAAAGCTGCATTTGAAACCGCACAAGCTAGTGGATTACCACCAAAAGTAGAACCGTGAGACCCTGGTGAGAACACACCAAGTACTTCTTCGTCAGCTAATACTACAGATATTGGTAATACGCCCCCACCTAATGCTTTACCTAAAATGTATACATCTGGTTTAACGTCATCCCAGTCCGTAGCAAATAATTTACCTGAACGTCCTAAACCAGCTTGAATTTCATCAGCAATAAACAACACGTTATGTTCATCACATAGAGCTCTTATTTCTTTTAAATAACCCTCAGGTGGAACATTAATACCTGCTTCACCTTGTATTGGTTCAATTAAAATTGCTGCTGTATTTTCAGTAATAGCATTTTTAACAGCTTCAATATCACCAAAATCTACTTTGCGGAAACCATCTAATAATGGACCATAACCACGTTGATATTCTGGTTCTGATGATAAAGATACTGGTGCCATTGTACGACCGTGGAAGTTACCATTGAAAGCAATAATCTCTGCTTTATCTGGGTCTATTTTTTTAACATCGTAAGCCCAACGGCGAGCTGCTTTTAAAGCTGTTTCAACTGCTTCAGCACCCGTATTCATTGGTAAAGCTTTAGCTTTGCCTGAAAGCTTACAAATTTTTTCATACCATTCACCTAGATTTTCACTATGAAATGCACGTGAAACTAAAGTAACTTTATCCGCTTGATCTTTCAATGATTGAATAATCTTTGGATGTCTATGACCTTGGTTTACAGCTGAATATGCTGACAACATATCCATGTATTTGTTACCTTCTGGGTCTTTAACCCAAACGCCTTCAGCTTCCGATATAACAATTGGAAGTGGCACGTAGTTTTGTGCTCCATAATGATTTGTTACTTCAATGATTTCTTCTGATCTCGACATGATATCTCCCCTTTGTAAAAATTTAAGAGTAAAAGACTCTTAAGTAATACTCACTCATAGCATAACGTATTTATCGATTAACTGAAACTATTTTCTAAAACTGCTTGGACTTTATGTAACAAACACACTTATATCAGTTAAATTAGCGTAAATAATATAATTATAAAACGCTAAAATACAATTGTAAGCCCTTACATATATAATGACACATTTACTAATGCTAATACAAGCCCATTTTATTAATTTTAAAATTTAATTATTTTTTATTATTATTTCACAAAATTGCATATTTAATCATACGTTCATCGTTTTCCTTAAAATTTTTCTTTTATAATTACAATCGGAATTTACGAATATTTCATAAATTTATATATTATTCGAGGCCGAAACATCAACTATATGTTTCGGCCTCGAATACTTTGATAAATATTTTACTTATTATCTGTTCTAGGTAATGGATAAAAACCTTTATTGAATTGTTCCCAAAGTTTAGGTGGTAAATGATGTCTGTCTTTTCTATTTGGATCGAAGTGTGAGATAATTTCATCTTCTTTACCATCTTTAATTTTACTTATAAAGTTATGGTCTAATAATATTTCTCTGCCTAATGCAACAAGTTCAACGTTAGTAGACTCAATCGCTTCAAGAGCTTGTTCCGCAGTAAAAATAGAACCAATACCTACTAAAGGCATGCGACCATCTATCCACTCTAATAATAATTTAATTCGTTCTTGTCCTTTGTATTTACCTTCGCGCGTTTCTGAATGTATATCCATTAATGAAACATGTAAATAGTCTAAAGGCTTATCAATTAAATGTTTTACTAAAGATTCAGTAATTTCCATACTTATGCCAGGCGATTCTGCTTCTTCAGGTGAAAATCTATAACCTACAATAAAGTCTTCATTACCATATTGTTGAACTGTTTCAGTTACTTCATCAACAACGTTTAATGCAAATTTCAAACGGTCCTTGCCCCACTCATCTTCACGGCGGTTATAATAAGGTGATACAAATTGATGAATTAAGTAATGATTGGCACCGTGGATTTCAACACCATCGAATCCAGCTTCTATAACTCTGCGAGTCGCTTCGCCAAAAGCTTTAATAGTTTGCTTAATTTCATCTTCTGTAATTTCACGTGCGTGATGTTCTTCTTGTTCACCAAAGCTTTTTAGTGAAATCGGCGTTGGCGCAGCTACATCTCCATTTGGAGTTAAATTCGGTAATGATTGTGCGCCACCATGATGAATTTGAACGACAGCTTTTGCCCCATTTTTCTTCATAGCTTGAGCTAGACGTTTTAGTCCATCAATATTTGAATCGTGTGCTACAGATGGTTGTCCAGGAAATGCTTTCCCTAAATCTGTAACATTACTAGCAGCTGAAATAGCTAAGCCTACATCTTTCGAACGTTGTTCCATATAAACAACTTCCTCATTTGAAATAGATCCGTCATCATTTGATGAAACATGAGTAAGTGGTGCTAAAACAAATCTATTATCTAAAACAACTTTATTAGGTAATGTTAATTTTTCAAAAAGTGGTTGAAACTTTTTATTCATTTTACTTTTCCTCCTATGCGTTAAAACATTCGAACATCTTTAAAACACTTAAAGTTTTTAGTGCTTTTATAATTCTAACTATAATAATCTGATATATAAATAAATATGCTCACGCATATATTTCTGCAATTTCCAAAATTATATTCTAAATAGCTGTTTTTTAAATACCTTTAGTATATTAATACTATAAAAAATTCTTCCTCTGAAAAGCGCTACTCACTATTTTTATTTACATATTATGAAAGTATTATTTCTGCCACTTATTATTTTTTATAAAGTTTTTTATTGAAAAAGATAAAGAAGACAATCCTATAGATACTAAAATAATAATTAATACATTTAGCAAAATACTTATAAAATTATAAGTCGGTAAATATATGTATAAGAAAAAAAGAGGAATTAGGAAAATCAAATCTAACCAACCTAAACCATTCATTGCGTCTTTTAAATTATTCATTCTCTCACCTTCTTTTATCTACAAATAAAATATGTCTTATCTTTAACTCAATGTTTTTCTACAACTGTTTTAAGTATATCTACAATTTTAATTCCAAGTATAACTAGCGACCGTGATTTCATTGTCAACAATTCCTATGCACGTCTAAATACTAAAACAATATAAGACTATTTAAA
This sequence comes from Staphylococcus sp. KG4-3, assembly GCF_033597815.2. Taxonomy (NCBI): domain Bacteria; kingdom Bacillati; phylum Bacillota; class Bacilli; order Caryophanales; family Staphylococcaceae; genus Staphylococcus; species Staphylococcus halotolerans. The sequence continues at coordinate 871,214 of NZ_CP166245.1, read as the reverse complement.
AACAACATTGTTAATACCTTATGAACTAAAAAGTTACGATTTTATATTGACCAATTGAACTATTTAACCCACCCCTTGTTTAATCATAGTCTTTAATGATGTGTGCTTTAACTTTCCAAATTAACACAAACTAGCCATTTGTCATTTAAACTCTTTACTAATTATTCTTAATTCCTCACTTATGAAAAAACTATTCAACTTCTTAATCTAACAATACTTAGCCTTATAGAAGTTGTCCAACAAAGTGTAAACGATCAAAACATAAACATTAAAAATCCCCCTATAAAAAAACTTAAGGCTAAGACATAAATTTATGTCTTAGCCTTAAGAAAAGATGATTTTATTCATCTTTGATCGCATTTTTGGACTGTTTAATCCAAACCGGTAAGCGTTCTTTAATTGTTTGAAACCCATATCTTTCGGTTTCTTTAATTTCATCTAATACTGATTGCTTTTCTTTCTTACGCTCATAATTTTTAAAATAGTCATTATCCTTTAATGAAAGGTTTAATTTCCCCTCATCATCAATTGAAATTACTTTCGCTCTTACAATTTGTCCTTCTGATAAAAACTTTTTTAAATTATGGACGTAATCATCCATAATCTCAGAAATATGGATTAATCCTTCAGCATTGTCAGGGGTTTCTACAAAAGCGCCATACGGTTGAATACCAGTCACACGAACTTTAATATGTTGACCTACTTTATAGTGATTATTCAACGTGATAACCCCTTAATTCGTTTTACTTAACACTATTATAATAGCATACATTATAGGAAGGCACTAACATAAACATAGAAAAAGTTCACATTTTACAATTTTATATTGATAAAACTATTCCTAAATACGATGTTTAAACATTGAGATATTGTCTTTGAAAGCCATATTTCACAATAATTTCGCACAAATGATTAATCCCTATTTAGCTAAAACTGACTTTATCTACCTTAATTCAAGTTGTAAGCTGAATATTTTAGTTCTTAGAAAAATCCCATTACTTTCCTATTCGAAAATATATTGCTGTTGAAATATCCACTATTCATTGTTGGCAATTCTATACCATATCATTTTTAAATACCCATAAAAAAAGAAGAGTAGAAATCAACACCACATTGATTTCTAAGCTCTTCTCCTAAAGTTTAGACTAAATAATCAATCAGCTTATACATACTGAAAAAAGATAGTTATCTACAACTTCATATGTTTCATTTATTATTCAATAATATCGATTGAATCAATTGTAATATCATATAATGGTTTGTCTTGTGGACCTACTTTTGTATTAGCAATGTCTTCTAATGTAGTTTTACCTTCAATTAATTGACCAAATACAGTATGTTTTTGATCTAACCAAGGTGTGCCACCAGTTTCACCATAAGCTTTTACAATTGGCTCTGGCCAACCACCGTCTGCTAATTGACTAAGCATTGATTCTGGTACTTCATTCATTTGAACAATGAAGAATTGAGAACCGTTTGTATTTGGACCTGCATTTGCCATTGAAAGTGCACCGTAAATATTAAACGCTTCTCTTGAAAATTCATCTTCAAAAGGTCCACCGAAAATACTTTCGCCACCCATACCTGTAGCAGTTGGATCTCCACCTTGTACCATAAAGTCATTAATTACACGGTGGAAAGTAACGCCATTATAATAACCATTTTTAGCATGCGTAACAAAGTTTTCTACTGTTTTCGGTGCAACATCTGGTAATAATTTAAAGGTCATATCTCCCTTATTTGTATGCATTACCATTTTAATTTCATTGTCATTTATTTCTGTGTTCAATTGAGGATAGTTCGTCATTTTTATTCTCCATTTCATGTTAAGATGATATATGTATTCTAACACAAATGAAGGGATGTATTGAATTATGTTATACCGTTTTTCACATAAAACTGGCAGTTATGGCGTAACAATTAAGGAAGAAAAAGAAAATAGAGTTCTTGTTCAAGTTGAACAAGTAATTAATCACCCTAAACAAGGAGATTTACACAATCCTACTGAAACTGAAAATGTTTTTTTTCATGAACGTAAAGCACTTAGTCATTATGAAAAACGCTATACGACAAAATCACATCTTAGAGAATTCAATGCAGAAACTATGTCTTACATAGAATCATTACAACAAGCTATATCTAAATTAGAAGGTCAATTAAAAAGGCAAGATACATTGCATGCAACTAAGTCTCTCGACAATTTACAGCGCTTAAAGCATGATTATTCCATTCAATATAAACAAAATTTTGAATAAAAATACCGTGTTTCTTCTTATTTAATAAAACATCTAACACAAGCGCTTCAAGGCTTCCTGACGTTTTTCAGAATAGTCGACTTCATGTATAATGGTTTTATAATACATTTTTAAAGGAGGATAAAATAATGAGTTTGTTACATATATCGGTACTTTTACCGTTAATATTCGCACTCATTATTCCAATTGTATATCGTTTTTATAAACGCATACATTTAGGATGGTTTGTGTTACCTATCCCCGTCGTCTTATTTATATATTTCCTATCATATATTTCGCTAACCATGTCAGGAAATAACATAATGCAAAAAGCCAATTGGATGCCGCACTTCGGTATGAATTTCAATTTATATGTTGACGGTTTAGGCTTATTATTCAGTTTGTTAATAACAGGCATAGGTAGTTTAATTGTACTTTATTCCATAAGTTATTTAAGTCGACAAGAGCAACTGGGGAATTTTTATTGTTACCTATTGCTCTTTATGGGTGCTATGTTAGGTGTCGTATTATCAGATAATTTAATTATCTTATATTTATTTTGGGAATTAACTTCATTTTCTAGTTTCCTGCTCATCTCTTTTTGGCGTGATAAGCAAGCATCTATATATGGTGCTCAAAAATCTATGCTCGTTACGGTATTCGGAGGATTGTCACTTTTAGGTGGTATTATACTACTTTCAATCGCCGGCGGGACAACAAGTATTCAAGAATTGATTCACAATGTTTCTGAAATTCAAACTAGCCCATTTTTTATTCTTTCATTGATTTTAGTTTTAATTGGGGCTATTACCAAATCGGCACAATTTCCATTTTACATATGGTTACCAGATGCCATGGAAGCACCAACACCAGTAAGTGCTTACCTACACTCAGCAACAATGGTTAAAGCTGGCCTTTATTTAGTTGCACGAGTGACTCCAATTTTTGCTGTTTCCCAAGGTTGGATTTGGTCAGTAACTTTGATTGGTCTAATCACATTATTATGGGCATCTTTTAATGCTACAAAACAACAAGATTTAAAAGGTATTTTAGCGTTTTCTACAGTTTCACAATTAGGTATGATCATGTCTATGTTAGGTATCGGAGCAGTTAGCTATCATTTTGAAGGCTCTGAAAGTCAACTTTATGTTGCTGCATTTACTGCTGCTGTTTTCCATTTAATTAACCATGCCACTTTTAAAGGCGCTTTATTTATGGTAACTGGTGCAATTGATCACTCAACAGGCACACGTGATGTAAATAAATTAGGTGGACTATTAACTATCATGCCGATTTCATTTACGATTACAATCATCACTTCATTAAGTATGGCTGGTATACCGCCATTTAATGGTTTTTTATCTAAAGAGTCATTTTTAGAAAGTATGATTGAAATTACAAATGCTAATATATTTAGTTTAAATACGCTTGGCATATTAATTCCTATTATCGCAATTATTGGTAGTATTTTTACATTTGTTTATTCTGTCAGATTTATTGGTCAAATCTTTTTAGGTAGTCATAAAGTTGACGAATTACCTAAAAAAGCTCATGAAGTATCTATACTCATGCTAATTTCACCAGCGATTTTAGCTGTATTAGTTGTTGTGTTTGGTTTCTTCCCATCAATATTAACTGGCACAATAATTGATCCTGCCGTAAATGCAATTAGCCAATCAACCGGTAAACCTACAGAATTTCATATGTTCCATGGCTTTACACCAGCATTCTTCTCAACATTAGTTATTTATGTTATAGGTATTTTGCTCATATTTACTTTTGGTTATTGGATTCGTTTATTGCATTTACAACCAACCAAGCTCACATTAAATTATTGGTATGACAAATTTGGCCAAGTTACGCCGGATTATTCAGGTAAATTTACCGACTCTTATGTCACTGGATTTACTCGTAATAACTTAATTATTATCTTTGCTTCATTAATAGTAATTACGTTAGTAACACTTTTAGTTACACCATTTAATATTGACTTTAAAGATGTAAGTGCAGTACGTCCATTCGAATTAATCATTGTAGTATTAATTATTACTGCTGCTTCTATGATTATATTTGCTAAATCTAGATTGTTTAGCATTATCATGGCAAGCGCTGTAGGCTATTCTGTTGCCATATTCTTCATTTTCTTTGGTGCACCAGATTTAGCTCTTACACAATTTGTAGTTGAATCTATCTCAACTGCACTGTTCTTATTATGTTTCTATCACTTACCTAATTTAAATAGACATAAAGAAACACGTACTTTTAAATTAGTAAATATTGTTATTGCGGTCTGCGCAGGTATCGTTGTAACGGTACTTGGTTTAATTGCTTATGGTAATAGACATTTCGGCTCTATCGCTGAATTTTACAAATCAAATGTTTATGACTTAGCCCATGGTACAAACATGGTTAACGTTATCCTTGTTGACTTCCGTGGTACCGATACTTTATTTGAATCTGCAGTACTTGGTATTGCTGGTTTAGGTGTGTATACAATGATTAAATTACGTACAAATAATAATAAAAATGATGAAGGAGGTAAAAACGTTGAACAGACAGAAAAATAATTTAATCTTTCAATATTCAGCAGTTGTTATCTTCTTTCTCATCGTGATGTTTGGCTTATATTTATTTTTAGCTGGACATTATACACCAGGTGGTGGTTTCGTAGGAGGGTTATTACTTTCTAGTGCACTCGTGATTATTACAGTAGCTTTTGATATAAAAACGATGCGTAAAATTTTTCCTTGGGACTTTAAAAAATTAATCGGTATTGGCTTTTTCTTTTGTCTAGCCACGCCAATGGCCAGTTGGTTTTATCATAAAAACTTTTTCACGCATACACCATTTGAAATCCCATTAGTAATTTTAAAACCAATGGAGATGCATACTGCTACATTTTTTGATTTAGGCGTATTATGCGCTGTTGTAGGTACAATAATGACTATAATATTAGCGATTGGAGAGAATGAGTAATGGAAATAGTTATGATTTTTGTTTGTGGTATTCTCACTGCAATGAGCGTCTATCTCATTCTTTCTAAAAGTTTGATACGTATCATTATTGGGACTACTTTACAAACTCACACAGCCAATTTATTTTTAATTACTATGGGTGGCCTTAAAAAAGGTGAAGTGCCAATTTATGAAAAAGGAATCACTTCATATGTAGATCCAATTCCACAGGCATTAATACTTACAGCTATAGTAATTTCGTTTTCTGTAACAGCATTTTTCTTAGTGTTAGCTTTTAGAAGTTATAAAGAATTAGGCACAGACAACGTAGAAAGTATGAAAGGAGTGCTAGACAATGATAGAGAGTAATCTCATTATTTCATTACTCGTCATACCAATGATTACTATTATCGCACTCATATTCATTGGGAAGCGCCCTAGGATAAAGCGCTACGTTGCCTTATCAGGTACAGCTATTACATTAATTTTTGCAATTATTAATTTCCAGAATGTACTTAGAGATGGCCCTATTACATTAGAATTAGGTTCATGGGAAGCGCCATATAGTATTGTCTTTGTCCTTGATATATTTAGTGCCCTACTTGTCATCACCAGTTTGATTATAACGATGTTAATCATCCTTTATTCTTATCAATCTGTAGGTATAGAGCGCGAAACATACTACTATTATTTCGCAGTAATGTTTATGGTTACAGGTATAATTGGATCATTTATTACTGGAGATATATTCAACTTATTTGTATTCTTTGAAGTATTCCTTTTAGCCTCATATATTTTGTTAGTTATAGGTGGAACAAAAATACAATTAAGTGAAACCATTAAATATGTACTTATCAACGTAACTTCATCAGCTTTTTTTGTTATAGCTGTAGCTATGCTCTACTCTGTAGTCGGTACTTTGAATTTAGCTGATATTAGCGAAAAGATAAGCCAACTACCTGCTGAAGATAGCGGTATAATAACAATCATATTTATCATGTTTATCTTTGTTTTTGCAACTAAAGCTGGTGCATTTCCAATGTATATTTGGTTGCCAGGTGCGTATTATGCCCCACCGATTGCAATTATTGCATTCTTTGGTGCTTTATTAACAAAAGTGGGCGTATATGCCATTGCAAGAACAGCTAGTTTATTCTTTAATGATTCATCGAACTTCTCATTTTATACAATATTATTCCTAGCATTACTCACTATTATTTTCGGGTGTGTCGGTGCTGTCAGCTATTTTGATACTAAAAAAATCATACTTTATAACATCGTAATTGCTGTAGGCGTTATCCTAGTTGGTATTGCTATGATGAATCAAGCTGGAATGATGGGTGCGATATACTATACACTACATGACATGTTAGTAAAAGCAGCATTATTTTTCCTAATTGGAGTTATGTATAAAATTACGAAAACACATGATTTACGTAAATATGGCGGTCTGATTAAAGATTATCCAGTTTTAGGATGGACATTCTTTATCGCTGCATTAAGTTTAGCAGGCATACCACCACTAAGTGGCTTTTATGGTAAATTTTATATTGTACAAGCTACCTTTGAAAAAGGATTTTACCTAAGTGGTATTGTTGTTTTACTTTCAAGTTTAGTAGTTCTTTATTCTGTAATTCGTATTTTCTTATTAGGCTTTTTCGGAAAATCTGAAGGTTATCAAGTAAACTCTAAGTTGCAATATAAAGGAATACTTACAATAGCAATCATTTCAGTCATTATTACAGTTGTTTTCGGACTTTCTGCAGATTGGTTGCAACCAATTATTAAAGATGCTGCTGAGACATTCTACAATCCTAGTATCTATAGAGACGCAGTATTGGGAGGTAAATAATATGGCAGTTCAAATATTAGTAAATTTGATGCTTTCTGTATTTTGGTTATTCGTCACAGGCAGCTATACATTTAATAACTTTATTTTAGGTTACTTATTCGCACTTTTATTAGTTTACTTAATGCGTGGTGTATTACCAGGTAGATTCTATATCATCACCGTCTATAAAATTGTGCAACTATTCTTGGTATTTTTAATTGAATTAGTAAAAGCAAACATAGATGTTATACGTATTGTAATTAAGCCAAGGATTGATAATGAGCCAGCCTTCTTTACGTACCATACAGATTTAAAAAATGACTGGCAAATTGCATTATTATCCAATTTAATTACTCTAACACCAGGCACAATTGTGCTAGGCGTTAGTGATGATCGTACAAAAATATATATACACAGTATCGATTTCACTACAAAAGAAGAAGAAACAGAAAGTATCAAATCATCCCTTGAAAAAGTGGTCAGAGAGGTAGGCGAAAATTAATGAACTATAATATTATTTTAATCATTGCGTTAGTTATTGTAGCTTTATCAATGTTAGGCATGCTTGTTCGTGTAATTATCGGCCCTTCTCTCGCTGACAGGGTCGTCGCACTTGATGCAATGGGGATTCAACTCATGGCTATTGTTGCGCTATTTAGTATTTTCTTAGGTACAAAGTATATGATTGTTGCCATTTTATTGATAGGTATTTTAGCCTTTCTTGGCACAGCGGTATTTGCAAAATATATGGATAAAGGTAAGGTGATTGAAAATGATAACGACGATCGTCATTAGTATTGCACTTATCTTAGTCATTTTAGGCTCCCTTATCAGTGCCCTAGCAGCTATTGGCCTATTACGTTTAGACGATGTATACGCCAGAGCACACGCAGCCGGTAAAGCTGCAACACTAGGTTCAATGCTACTAATTAGTGGTGTTTTCTTATTTTTTATCGGTCGAGAAGGTTATGTAAATATGCAATTATTTATAGGTATTTTGTTTATTTTAATTACCGGACCCTTAGCAAGTCATTTGATTATCAAATCAGCTTATAATTTACAAACACCTGCTTCAAAGCGAACGAAGCATGATGAAATTAAAGAAGATTTGAAAGATACAAAATTATAAAAATAGTTTACTTGGATTTGGTTTAGTACATTTCCCCTTCTCCAAGTGCTGTCTATAAAAAAGGGAGAGACACGTGTCTCTCCCTTTTTTTATTTACTAAACTTTTATATTCATATGTTTATTACTCTCATAATTTATTTACAAAATCAGTTGTTATAAAGTATATTACATGATATATTAAATCGTAATTATTACGATTTGAATAAACGGGAGTGATTTTATGACAACATGGACAATTATTGGTGGAGGATTACATGCAGTAACTATCGCTATTAAATTAAGATCTTTAGGTTTAAAGGCATCACAATTATCAATTATTGACCCAAACCCTAATTTATGTGCTCAATTCGATAATTTTTCACAACGTATCGACATGCCTTATTTACGTTCACCATGTGTACACCATGTACACCCTGACCCTTTTCATCTAAATCAATATGCAAAAAAAATGCATTATACTAATGCTGCATATGGACAATACAAACGACCTAATCGAAATATGTTTATGGACCATACACATGATTTAATTCATTCATATCATTTAAATTCCTGTCATATTCAAGGATATGTCAGTGATATTAAGCTGAATAAACAACAATGGCATATGCAATTGAACAATCAAAGCTGGATTAGCTCAGACCATGTAATAGTTGCATTTGGTTGTAATCATGAAATATATGTTCCTAAACTATTTCAAAATCAACCTGGAATTTCTCATATTTTTGAAAATGAACAAAATAATTATGCAGGTACATCTCATGTCGTTGGTAGCGGTATTTCTGCAGCTCACCTCACGTTAAGACTTTTAAAGGAAAACAGTAATAATCAGATTCATTTATGGATGAATAAAGCTATAAATGTCCATGACTTTGACGCAGATCCTGGATGGCTAGGACCTAAAAATATGAAAAAATTTAGTGCTATGCAATCTTCTATTGATCGTTTAAACACAATTAAAAATGAGAGACATAAAGGCTCTATGCCAAAAGAACTAGAATTAAGACTTAAAAAGTATATTAAAGAGGGTCGTCTTAAAGTACATATCAACGAAATAACAGATATAATTAATCACCATATTTGCACTGACACTTATTGTATACATTACGACCATATATTATTAGCTACAGGCTTTAAAGAAACGATTATGCAACAACCTTTAATCCAGCAATTAATAACAGAATATCAAGCTCCTGTATGTAGCTGTGGGCTACCTTCAATTACATCAACTTTAGAATGGCTCCCTAACCTTTATGTAAGTGGTGGATTGGCTGATTTAGAACTTGGGCCATTTGCGCGTAATATTATGGGAGGACGTGAAGCCTCATTAAGAATCGGAGAAGCTTTTGAACATAAACAGTACAACAAATCACAGAAGCATTATTATAATCATAAGCCCTTAAATACCAAGCAAAGCATAAAACAATAAAATATAAACACAATAACGAAATTTTTATTTTTTTATTCTAGATAAAACATTTCATTATAATTAAAGATGACTATAATTAAAAATATCACTACTAAATAAAACAAAAATAAAGGCCAAAAACATCTCAATAGATATTTCTGGCCTTTATTTTTATTAATTAACGTTTTAATGGTTTTATAGCAATAGTACCTCGCATTACACAAATTAATCTATCTTTATTATCTTTAATATCAATAGACCATACCTGTGTGGTTTTTCCTTCATGAATAATCGTAGCAGTTGCAAATATAGTCCCTTCAGTAGTTGAACCTATATGATTGCCATTCATTTCTAAACCAAGTGGTACATATTGTTCAGTGTCAATTAAATAAGCAGCTCCCATCGAACATGCTGTTTCACCTAGTGCTAGGCTCGCACCTCCATGTAAATAGCCAAATGGCTGTTTTACATTGTCTGTCACAGGCATAGACATTACCATTAAACCACGTTCTTGTTTCACAACTTTAATATCTAACGCATCTAACATATTAGCCATTGTGTCACCTCATTTTCTTTATATACCTTTTATAGTACCATAGCAGCAATTGTTCCAAAAATAATTAATGGAATATTGTAAAATAGAAAGTTAGGTATACAAGTATCCCGAATGTGATCATGTTGACCATCAACATCCAAACCTGCAGTAGGGCCAAGCGTAGAATCACTTGCTGGTGAACCTGAATCCCCTAATGCACTGGCTGTACCTATTAAAGCAATTAATGCCATAGTGCTTAAACCTAACGATTCTCCTAAAGGTACAAATAACGTAGCAATGATTGGAATAGTAGCAAATGATGAACCAATGCCTAAGGTAACTACTAAGCCAATTATATACATCACTATGATACTAACTAATTTGTTTTCCCCTATAACTCCACTTAATCCTTCTACAAGTCTGTTAATATCTCCGGTTTCATTCATTACTCCTGCAAAACCATTAGCAGATAATATAACTACACCGATAAATGACATGATTTTTATACCATCAACAAACTGCTTGTCTAATTCCGTCCATTTATATGCTCTTGAAACAAAGAATACAAGCACACCCGCTAACGCACCAAAGATCATAGAGTCTGTTAATAATTGCACTAAGAATGTTGCTATAATTGAAATAACAGTAACTATAAGTACGTAGGGTTTAATTTCTATTTGGCTATTATCTTTAATCTCTTCATGTTGAATGTATTTTCTTGGCTTTCTATAATAAAAGATACCTGCAACCAGCCCAAAAATATAACCTAAAGATGGAATAATCATGGCTTTCCAAATCATGTCCATTTCAATTGGGTGATTTGCTTTAGTGAAGCCATTCTGAATAATTTGGTGGAATATTTGACCAAAACCAAAAGGTAATAAGACATAAGGCCAACATAAACCAAATCCTATAATAATTGCTATTTGTCTTCTATCTATATTCAGTTCATTAAACAAACTAATTAACGGTGGTATTACAATAGGAATAAACGCAATATGGACAGGTATTAAGTTCTGACTCATAATGCTCATCACTAATAAAGCTAATATGATGATTACTTTCACTTTAATACGTGACATCTTGCTATTTTCAGCATGGATACCATTTATAATCTTATTCACTAAATAGTCGGTAATTCCACTATAAGAAATAAGCGCTGCAAAGCCACCAAGCAATGCATAACTTAGTGCTACTTCTGCACCATCTACAATATTCTTACCAAAAACAGACACGATATCTGAAACACTCATACCTGCAATTAATCCACCTACTAAGGCACTGATAAACAAACTGATTACTACATTTAATCTACATAAACATAAAATAATCATCAGTACCACTGCTATTACTACAGCATTTATCACAAAGCACAACTCCTTTACCACGTTATCGAACTAAAGCATCATGAAAACTATAATATCAATAACATGAGCACTTGTCAAACACAACAAACAATTTATTCATTGATTTCATATTCTTCTTTTAATAGTTAATTGTATGATGTTTATTTTTGTATCTTTAAAAGCCTAATTACGCACGATTAATAGCATTATTATTTCATCTCTTTTAGTGATTTAAATAACTAAAAAAGTGGAAGTATGAAATCAATATTTTAAAATTAACTTCATACTTCCACTCAAAAACAACTATATTTCTATTAATTTTTAAAGTATTAGTTATGATATATTATTAACAAATACAACAAATTAAAGAGAACGCATTATGTTAGCGTATTTCTAAACTTTTATTATTATTTTAAATTGCGTAACCATTCAACTATTGTAGGAATTAAGTATCCTGTCGGCCCTTTTGGACCTTTATACGTATTTTTATTGGTAGTTGCAGGGCCAGCTATGTCAAAATGCATATGAGGTGTATCTCCTGCAAAATGATTGATAAACGTTGCTGCAAATAAAGCTTTGCCTTGGCCATTTGTATGATTAACTAAGTCTGCAACATCACTATTTTTGATTAAATTACGTTCAGTAGTTGTCATAGGTAATTCAAATACAAATTCATCATTAGTCTGTGCATAATTAAGTATTGTTTGTAAATGATTTGTTGCATTATGACTAAACACGGCAGCCTTATCATCTCCTAAAGCTACAATGGCTGCACCTGTTAATGTTGCAAAATCTAAAATCACTTGTGGCTGGAATTGATTCGCATAGAATACTGCATCACCTAATACCAAGCGACCTTCTGCATCTGTATTCAACACTTCAACTGATTCACCACTTAAAGCTGTATATACATCATCCGGTTTCATTGCAGTTTCATTTATCATATTTTCTGCTGCAGCAATAACACCGACAATATTTATTTTCAATTTAAGCTTGCGAGCAACTTCTATCATTCCTATGACGTTAGCAGATCCACACATATCGAATTTCATCGTTTGCATGCCTACTTTTCCTTTTATAGAATAACCACCTGAATCATAAGTAATACCTTTACCTACTAATGCAATAGGTGCTTCATCTGTTTTCCCACCATTATATGTTAATGTAATGACTCTCGGTCCATGTTCAGAACCTTTACCTACTGCATGAATTAAGCCAAACCCCTCATTTTGTAAAGTCTCATGATCTTTAATATCAACATCTACTTCTGTCTCTTTAAAATGATCGCAAATAGAGTTTGCATAATATTCGGGAGTTAAAATGTTTGGTGGTATATTACTATAGTCACGCGCTAAGTTTATTGAATTACCAATAATTTGACCTTCTTCAATAGATTTCAGTATGTCACCATCGTCCGTATGTATATCTAATGTTAGTTCATAAGGCGTAGGTTTATCTGTTTTATAGTTATCAAATTGATAGATCGCACGAACACCTTGTTGCCCTAATATCTCTGCAACTGCATTTCTAGTTAAAGCTTGCGCTTCAAAAGTTTCTAATTTAAAAGAGGCTTGTGTAATACGGTTTTGTTTTAAGTATTGAAATAAATTTCCAAATATTTTCAAATAGTCATTATAAGCCAAGGTTTTAATATTCCCCATGCCAACAGTTATCAGTTTGATATATTCATCATGTATTGTAAACATCGTGCTGGAAACTGTACCAATAGTAGTATTAACTATTTGATTTTGTTTTAATAATTTTAGTTTATCATTAATATTATCACCATTAATAATGATTTCCTCTAACTGATTTAAATGTTCAGGCAAACCGATAATCAGCGTGTTTGTTGCTATCTCGTTAGTATTTTTAAGGTTAACTAACATATACCATCTCTCCTTTATTAGTTTGAACTTCTTTTAATGCATTTTAAAGTAATACTATTAAAAAGTATAATAAAAAGAGACCGGACATAAATCATGTCTCGGCCTCAGATATGTTTTAGATAATGATGACTGTAGTATGGAGAGTTTTCCCTTTTATCCACTTTTCATCAAGGTCTTGGCGGGACAATAAAATCATTTTAGAAAGTGTTTTTTCATCCCGCTTCTTTAAAAATTTTCATCACAGTTAGATATGTGAATTACATGTTTAAATTATATATTAAAATTTACCTTTTTTGAATGCTAAACCGATACCGCCAAGTTTAAATACTGCACGAGTATCAATAACTTTCTTCATGAATGCTGCTTTTTTACCTTGGATATCTTTACCATAAACAACGCCAACACCATCATGTGCACCTAATGAACATACAGTACCACGATCAACATAATCAAATTCTTGAGTTGGTTGACCTTCTAATACATTTTTAATGTTTTTAGCAGTATGTTCACCTTGTTGCATAGCGATTTGTGCTGTAGTTGGTAATGGACGTTCTTCTCCAGCAGGGATAAATGCAGAACAGTCACCAATAACAAAGATATCGTCATAACCTTCGATTGTTAAATCTTGTTTAGTTACAATACGTCCACGTTTTACGCCTTCGAATGATTCTTCCATTAATTTACTACCACGAACGCCAGCAGCCCATACAACTGTATTAGCTTCTAATTGTTCTTCTTTGTCATTAACTTTTACAACGAAACCTTTTTCGTTAGCTGCAACAATCGGTGTACCAATTTTGAATTCTACACCTTTACCTTCTAAGTAACTTACTGCATAGTTAACTAGTTCATCAGAGAACATCGGTAACATTTTAGGAGCAGCTTCAACACAAGTAATTTTCACTTTGCTTTGCTCAACACCATATTTATTACATAATTCTGGAATTCTATCAGTTAATTCACCTAAGAATTCAACACCAGTAAATCCAGCACCACCAACAATGATTGCTAGATCTTTATCATCTTTTTGTTTTGAAGATGCATAGTTAGCAAATTTATCTTCGATGTGACGAGATAATTGACGAGCAGTTAATATGTTTTCAATTTGGAAAGCATGATCTTTCATACCTTTGATACCAAACGTTTCACTTTCAAAGCCTAAACCTACAACTAAGATATCAAAGTCAAAGATTCCAGCATCTGTTTCGACTTTTTTCGCGTTGCGATCAATTTTAGTAACTTCTGCCTTAACAAAGTTAACTTTGTTTTTGTCTACAACACTTTCAACTGGATATAGTAAATCTTCATAGCTAAGAGTACCTGCTGAAGCCTCGTGTAACCACGTTGCTTCGTAGTGGTAATCATTTTTATTAATTAATGTAATTTCAGCTTCATCTGCTGAAATTTGCTTTTGTAATTTTGTAATAGTTTGTAAACCGGCATAGCCAGCGCCTAGAACTAATACTTTTTTACGATCTTGAGCCATTTCATTCACCTAAGCTTTCTTAATTTTTTTGTTGCTATAGTCTTTTTCTATACCCCATTCGCAATATAGTAATTCACAAAAAAGACATTTTTCATCCAATACTAATTTTATAGTTTTTACTGCTGATTTTCAAGCACCAATGACCATATTGTTTATTATTTCACATAAACGATTAAAAGACTATAGTTTACACTTATTTTAAGTGAACTATAGTCTTTTAATCTAGATACTATAATTTAGCAATCTTCTGGTGAACCAGCAACTTTTGCAGTTCTAAACGAACTACCACAACCGCATGAAGCAATTGCATTAGGGTTGTCTATTTGGAATCCACCGCCCATTAGTGATTGTTTAAAATCAATCGTTGTTCCATCTAAAACTGGTTTATCATATTTATCAATTAATACTTTCAAACCATGAAACTCATATATTTCATCATTTTCAGCAGGTTCAGCTTCAGCAGACATACCATAAGTTAATCCGGTACAACCGCCACCGTTTACCTTAACTTTCAAATAACCATCTGCCATATCATTTTGCTGTAACATATCCTTAACTTCATATGCAGCAGCTTCAGTTATTTCAATAATAGCCATTATTTTTACCTCCCTAAAAAATCCATGTTTCTTCTATATGTGCGTAAATTTTTTGTAATAAATCATCCGGCGAATCACCTTCAACGATATCACCATTCACTAATGCATACAACCCACTAGAACAAATGCCACAATTTTGTAAACAACCATATTCTAATACGTCTACACCTGGGTCATTTTCAAGCTGATTATATACATAATCTCCACCCTTCGCTAAATTCGAAATGCAGAACTCGATTATTGGATTCATAATACACCCTCTCATAAAATATCAGTTAAGCAATTATAACAAAAACGTTATTGTTATTTCTACATACTAGCTTATAAAATATAACTTGATAAATAGTTAGAAATAATATGCACTTTGCATTACGCACACAATAAAGTTGCAGAAAATAATGTCCGTTAAAATAAAATATATATTTTTAATAATTACAATTTGTCTTCTTTATTTGTAGTAACAAATAAAAAAGCATATAATAAATATAAGTAAGCTGATTATAGAAAATTGGTATATCGATGCAGGACGAAATATGATTTAACCAAATTATATTTAATAACTTACATTGACGAGATAACAAGTTCAATTACCTACTATTAGAAGTAAGTAATTGTATGTTTATGCTCAATACAATTTTTACTAGAGGGGTATCACAAATGAAAAACTTAGTATTATTAGGTGGCGGTTATGGAAATATGCGTATCATGTCACATATCTTACCATCTGCACTGCCTGAAAATTATACGATTACATTAATAGATCGTATGCCTTATCATGGTTTAAAACCAGAATTTTATGAATTAGCAGCTGGTACAAAGTCAGATAAAGATATTCGCATGAACTTTCCTGATTCAGATAGAATTAACAATGTCTATGGTGAAATCAATGATATTAATTTAGAAGATCAAATTGTTTCTGTTGGTAACACGAAAGTAGACTATGATGAATTAGTGATTGGTTTAGGTTGTGAAGATAAATACCATAATGTCCCTGGTGCTGAAGAATACACGCATAGTATTCAAACACTTTCTAAATCACGTGAGACTTTCCATCATTTAAGCGAACTACCAAATGGTGCCAAAGTAGGTATCGTTGGCGCTGGTTTAAGTGGTATTGAATTAGCTAGTGAATTAAGAGAAAGCCGTAAAGACCTTCAAATCTTTCTTTACGATAGAGGCGAACGTATTTTATGCCGTTTCCCTGAAAAACTTAGTAAGTATATTGAAAAATGGTTCAACGAGCATGATGTAACAGTTGTTCCTAATTCTGATATTAATCGCGTGGAACCAGGTCGCATTTATAATAATGACGTACCTGAAGATGTGGATTTAATTGTCTGGACTGCTGGAATTCAACCAGTAGAGTTAGTAAGAAATTTACCTATAGACATTAGTAAAAGTGGTCGTGTGATCTTAAACCAATATCACCAAGTACCGACTTACAAAAATGTGTATGTCGTAGGTGATTGTGCAGAATTGCCACATGCACCAAGTGCTCAACTAGCAGAAGCTCAAGGTGACCAAATTGCAGATGTTATGAAATTACAATGGCAAGGTAAACCTCTACCTGAAAAGATGCCAGAAATCAAAATACAAGGTTTCCTTGGTTCCTTAGGAGACAAAAAGGGATTTGCTTATATTATGGATCGTACCGTTACAGGTCGCTTAGCTTCCATTTTAAAATCCGGTGTACTTTGGATGTATAAATATCATAACGGTTAATTAATGACTTTAGTAAATATAAACTAAATGAATTAATTTTATTGAAAGTCCATTTTATGCTTAAAAACACAGGCACCGTCATTAACAAATGACGGTGCCTGTGTTTTTTTAAATAAGATTTTAGTACCATAAACTTTATATGATTAATAGTCATAACTTAAGTATCTTTTTAATCGAATTAATTGATTTAATGATTATCTAAAAAGCGAGTTATATCCTTCAATTGTATATATCCATCAGAAACATACTCGTCATTCATAGTTACGAGTGGATAAAAGAGTTCATCATCTTGAATACGCTCAATAAATTGTTGATCATGATCTGACAGATTTTCGGTATCTTTTTCGATATCGATATACGTAAATTCAAATTGTTTATCTGGATACTTTCTCTGTAATAATGGTTGCAACCAGTCAAATGTATTACGAGACGTCGGTGCATTGACACAACTTGCACAAATAACATCTGCTCCATAAACAACAACACTTATTTTGTCCATATATCTTTTCCCCTTTTATCTTGAATTATAGATTTTTCGTTACATTTCTATTATAATAAAAAGATAAGTAGAAAATGAAATAATATACTTGAAAGGAGGCATTTCCATGCCAACTGAAAACGTAACAATGTTTGATCAAGTAGCGGAAGTTATCGAAAAATTACGTCCCTTCTTACTACGTGATGGTGGTGACTGTTCCCTTGTTGACGTAGAAGACGGAATTGTTAAATTACAATTACATGGTGCTTGTGGTACATGCCCAAGTTCAACAATTACATTAAAAGCAGGTATAGAACGTGCTTTACACGAAGAAGTACCAGGAGTAATCGAAGTAGAACAAGTATTCTAAATAATAGATGCTTTAAATATAACATCAGAAAATTTGGTTCCTTTCGAACACTTTTATAAGAAACAGGGCAATGAACTTTCAATAAGATTGATTTCATTGTCTTGTTTTAATTTTCACGCGAAAATTCCTTTCAATATTTTACTTAATTGTTTAAATATTGAAAGGAATTTTTATTTTTTGTATGCTATTTTTGGTGCATATGTTCATCGATATTTTTAGTGATGTATACCCAGCCTTTCCAGCCAATATGTACTGCATCACTTACAACATATGGTTCATAGTCTTTATCTGACATATCGTATGTCTGTCCGCCATGATCCACTATAGTTTTATCAATTTTTTTATATATTTTCTGACGTCTATCTTTATCAATACCGATGTGGTCATACCACTTACCGTTAGAAGGTATAATTATATAGTCAACATCCGCACCAGCTTCTCGTAATGTATCTACGAGTAACTCTAAATCTTTAAATTCAGGCGAATTTTCCCTAAATTCATGATTTCTATTAATTTTTCGTTTATGTTTTTTGATTAGATCCCAATATTCATCTCGAATACCAAATTCATTTGTTTTTGTATGCTTCGCGCCATAGACTTTAGCTTCTGTCATCATATCATTCCAAGAATCATTTTTTGAAGTAATAGGATCGATATGCGATACAGGCGATTTTCTCAATGGATACACAGATTTAATAGCTTCAATTTTTTTCAATTGTTCATCATTAAATTTTGAAAGATAATTTTTATTTTTTTGTGTTTTTCCCTGTGCCACTTTTTCTAAATATGCGCGATTCTCCACATCTTTAAATTGTAATAATCGTTTGGCATAACGTTGTTTAAGTTCAGGGCTTAATTGCTCTTGGTTAAACAATTGATTGAGCTGTGCCTTTGAAATACGCGCCTTAAAATTATCTTGTGTTAAGCCATTTTTTGTAAACCACTGTGGTGAAACAATAAATGCCATTTTCTTATCTTTCAAATTCCCATATTGCGAACCTAGTTCCACAGCATTTACTAAATCTGTCGAACCACCAGTACCAATTAAAAATGGTTTCTTACTAACTTGATTTCGATTATTTAATAAAATTGCTGGATTAAATGGATCATCTTTTTCTAATTCACTAGAACCATATATCGGGTAATAAGCATCAGACTGATACATTTTATCTTGCACTAAAGTTCCTTTTAGTACTTGATCTGTTAGAGCAACACTTTGCGTAGCTACTGTCTTGGAATTGATTAATCCAGTGAACCAACTTGCTGGCAACACTAAGAAAATTCCAAACAATACAAGACTGAAAATAATAGGTATAAACGGTTTTAATTTCATCGTAATTCTTCTAATACCGCTACAATCTTGTTAGGTGTCGCCCATTCATCTCTATCAAAATCCATAATCGATACTTCAATATCTAATCTATTTTGAATCTCTAACAAAAGACCTACCGTTTGAAAAGAATCAATAATCCCCTCTTCAAAAAGCTCTATGTCTGGATTTTCCTTAATGACATTATTTTCAGCAACTTCAGTTAATAAATCTAATACTTGTTCTCTAAATTCCATAATAAATCCTCCTTATAATTAAAACAGTTTCCCAGAAAAGATAAGAAAACCAAACGTTACAAAATGGAATGTAACAATAATACTTAACATTGATGTATATTGGTTAGACCATCTTGGCGGATGATTTTTCCGCCATTTTTCATAATAACCATAACCAATAAACAAAATTGCGTGATATAAACCATACAAAATATAATGAACTTCAATACCATGCCAAATACCCATAATTAAAAAGTTTAATGAGAAAGCAATATTAGACATTGTAAATTGATTTTTTAATAAGCGTTTTTTCGACATAAAAAATAACGATCTCATATAGATACAATCTCTAAACCAAAAAGATAAGGACATATGCCATCTATTCCAAAAATCTTTAATATTCTTTGCTTTAAACGGTTGCTTAAAGTTTTGTGGCGTCTGTATGCCATATAAATAGCTAAACGCCATCGCAAATAATGAATAACCAGCGAAATCAAAGAATAAATACAAACTATATGCATACATATATAACCATTTAGCAGTGAAATTTGAAAAATCTAACATTAATGGATTAATTGCATAAACTTGTATTAAATAAGCAATAATGTATTTATATAAAAAACCTAACATGATGAAATGTATTGCTTTATTAAGTGACGCTCGATAACTTTCGCTACTTTGTATTTTACTTTCATCTTTAACAAAACGTTTGTAACGGTCAATTGGACCAGATGAAATTGTAGGGAAAAACGAAATAAATTGAAATACTTTAGTAGCTTTCACTTCTTTTATTGAACCATCACGAATTTCCATTAATAATTGAACACTTTTGAAAGTAACATAAGAAATACCTAAGAAACCTATAAATTCAATTACTTTATTTTCATGGAGCTTTAATTGTGCAGCACCAAACCATGAACTTTGCATTACTTTCACTACTACAAGTGGCAAGATTGATAAAACAATAACCGCGAAAAACTTTATAAATGAGTTGTTTTTTGAACGTGATTTCCAATAAAACATAATGATTGCTACTTGCCATAATAGATATAAAACAAAGTTTATAAGTTGAACACTTAAATATGCTTGGCCAAACAAATTATGTTTATCTGAGGAAAAAATGAGCACAATCATAATAGCTGTACTTATACCATTATAAATACGGCTTCTTTTTCCAGCTAAACCTAATATAATTACCGGAATTAAGACTATAAATGCTATAAGAAAGAACGTAAATGTACCATATGGGATCATGCTAATACATCCTCGGCAATCTGCTTACGATCTAATTTTCCGTTTATTGTTAAAGGAAATTGTTCTTTAAATATAATCTTTCTCGGAATCATATATTCTGGCATCGCTTGTTTAAGTTCTTGTTTGATATCGTGTATCAACGTTTGTTCATCTTTGTTATCATTTAAGTCATTTAACACTACAACGCCTTGTAATTGCGTTACTTTATCGTTTTTGTACACTGGTACAACAATTGCTTCTTTGACTATATCTAATTGTCTTAAATGAAATTCTATTTCTTCTAGTTCCATACGGTATCCATTTAATTTCACTTGAAAATCTATACGCCCTGTGATAAACCATAGGTCATCTTGAACTGTTGCTTTATCACCAGTAAAATACGCCCTGTTATTATCTATATTTTTAAACACTGCATTAGAGCGTTGCTCATCTTTCACATAACCTTCACTTACGCATTGTCCAGAAATGATTAATTCTTCATTTTCGGCTAAAGACAATTGCGTTCTCGGTCTCACTTTACCTACTGGTAATGGATTATATTGATTAATAACTGCTTCAGTAATTAAGATACTAGTAACTGCAACTGTCGCTTCTGTCGGCCCGTATGTATTATAAATATATGCAGATGGGAAACGTTGTAACAACATCTTAGCAGTTTTATGAGGTAAAATTTCACCACAAAAGAAAAATTCTTTTAAGCTTTCATAGTGTACTTCAGATAAATTAGGTAGCATTAAGCACATTTCCATAAATGATGGTGTAGACACCCAAACGTTTATATTGGATTGCTCTAACATATCATTTAATAATTTTGGTTTGTTAATCATTGTCTTATCTACTAAATTTAATGTGCCTGCAGTAGCTATACATGGATAAATTGCCATTACAGATAAATCAAATGAAAATGGTGCTTGATTTAGCCATTGTTGATTCTCACCTATTTTATTCAAATCTACCATCCAGTTCGTAAATTCGTTAAGACTTTCATACCTAATTTGTACACCCTTAGGTTCCCCAGTAGAGCCCGATGTAAAAATAGTATACGCAATATCTTGATCTTTAATTTTAGATTCAAATTCAACTGTACGGTTATCCGTCAAAAGTGTTTCAGTATTAATGATTACTCTGCCATTACTATCTAGTGAATGTTCACTTGTATTAAAAATAATATCTGGGTTAATTTTTTCAATAATAGTATTAATACGCTCTTCAGGCATTGATATATCAAGTGGTACATAACCACATCCCGCTTTTATGCTAGCAATCATTCCTACAATCATAAACGGTGACATATGACCATATACGATTAATGGACTTTTAGTATCTTTGATTAAATCGGCGAGTTTATTTACATATTGATTTAACTCTCGATACGTTAATACATTTGTATTATGCTTTATCGCTATTTGCTCAGGGTACATTTTTTCATTTTCAATTAATGAATATATAATATCCTTCATACTATTCTCCTCGACTAAAATTCATTATAAATAAAGTTATTATGCGTATCTCCAGAACCATAAATTAAATACAGTGCTATAAATATTGCAAAATATAAAAGCGTTAATAACCATGGTTTAATTTTTTGATATTTCGTTGTATTTTCCATCTCTTTACGCATTTTTCACCTCTTCTTTTAGATTATTTTTTTATATTATTAACTATTTATTACATAAGTAAGTTTTTTGTTGTAGTACTATTTACACTACTTTAACATTTTACCAACTTATTATACATTTTTTATGATGTTGTGACAATCGAATTAACATCTTTATATATAACAAAAATGTTAGATTGTTCATTTTATATAGTTTTATAAAACCAAAACTACTGTCAATCCTTAGTTTATTTTACATAACATGATTCGAAGTTATATTTTATTATTGTGAAAATAATGTAATGATTAGTTATAAATTGATAGTAAAAACGCTTGACTAACGCTATAATTTCGCGATGCAGTTGATATCTATCGCATATAAAATATGCAATAGATTAATTATATTACTACGGAAAATGTATAAAGTAATATTTAAAAGCAATAAGTTATTTTGAAAATAATTCATTATATCCTTACTTTTAAATTTAATATATAGATATTTAATTGAGTCAAATTTGTGACAAACTTGACTCTTATTCACTTAGTTTTTATATGATAGTCTTTTCGTCGTTATTGATAGTCTAATAATTAAAATTTCACATAAAAATACGCCTCTATTTTTAACAGAGGCGTATTTCTATATTATCGCTAAGTAATTAATGCTTTACCCTTTTTGTTTTATATTAGGATATAATAATATAAAACATTGATATATCATCTATTTACAAAATTTATTTTACAGTGACTGGTGTTTTAGCTCGTTGATTGTTTAATACTAATCTTATATTATCAACACATAATTGAATCATACGATTTCTAGTTATAACAGATGCGCTTCCAATATGTGGGACGATAACCGCATTATCCATCGATAATAAAGGGTGTGCCATGTCTATAGGCTCTTCACGCAGAACATCTAGTCCACAAGCTGCAATCTGTCTGTTTTGTAATGCAAATACAAGTGCCTCTTCATCTACGACAGCACCTCGTCCTATATTTATAAAAATAGCATCATTTTTCATTTTTTCAAATGCTTGAGCATTAAATTTATTTCTAGTTTCTTCTGTAAGCGGTGCAGTACAAATAATAAAATCACTATGTTCAAGCAAAGTATCAAAAGGAACGTACAATGCACCAAGTGCTTTTTCAGTATCTTTATTTCTAGATCTATTATGATACATTATCTTAGTATCAAAACCTTTTAATCTTCTTGCAAATGCCTTGCCAATCTCACCCATACCATATATTCCTACATTGGCATTAGACAAATCTTTTCCGGCAAACAAGTATGGACCCCAACTTTGCCACTCTCCATTTTGAACATACTTTTCAGCTTCCACAATACGTCTAGCTACTGTTAACATTAATGTAAATCCAAGTTCTGCAGTTGTTTCAGTAAGTACACCAGGTGTATTAGTTACAGTAATCCCTTTACTATTTACAAGGGGTACATCTATATTATCAAAACCAACTGCCATATTAGCAATCACTTTTAATTTTGAAGCAGCTTTGATAACTTCACTATCTATTTTTTCACTTAAAGTAATCAAACAAGCAGTTGCATCTTTAATAGACTCTAGAAATTGCTCTCTTGGCATTGGTATTAAAGACTCATCCCACATTTCAACTTGTGCAATAGCCTCTAATTGATCTATAAATGGTTGTGGAATACTTCTACTTACAATGATTTTTTCCATTCAATCACTCCTAACTCTCGAGTTCTTTGATAACCTCATTTAAATCTTTAAATGTATATGTCGGAGGCACTGGCTTCTGTCCAATTTCTTCTTTGGTTGTTACACCCGTTTGTACATGAATCGTATCAATATTCACATTGATACCCGACATAATATCTGTGTCGTATAAGTCACCGACCATCGCAACCTCTGAGCGCTCTAATCCTAAAATGTCTAACGCTTTTTTCATAATAATTGGTTCTGGTTTACCGATAAATGTGGGTTGAACGCCGGTTGATACTGTGACCACGCTTGTAATCGCGCCATTTCCAGGTAAAAATCCACGTTCCTTTGGTATAGATACATCTTGGTTAGTTGAAATAAATTTCGCACCATTACGCACCCCTAGAGTAGCAGTTGCTAATTTTTCATAGGTAACGGCTTCATCTAAACCAACAACAACATAATCTACAAATTCATCTTCTTTAACTACTAATCCTTTCTCTGTTAACGCATGTTTCAGCCCGCTACCACCTAGCATATATACACTTGCTCCTGGAGATTCCTCAGCAATATATTCTGCAGTAGCTAGCGCTGATGTAACCACCTCATCAGCTTGTGCGACTAATCCCATTTTATTTAACTTTGCAGCTACTTCTTCTGGATCTTTGGTAGAATTATTAGTCACATATAAATGTGGAATTTTGTTTTGATTTAAATATGATATAAATTGAGACGCGCCATCTATATGTTCATCACCTTTATATAAAGTACCATCCAAATCAATTAGGTAAGCTTGATATTTTTTCATATTACTTATTCTCCTTTTTTGCCAAATGCAGTTACAGGTACATCTTCACTCTTTAAAAATTGTATAACTTCTTCTACATATGTTTGATAATAAGATACCGATTCATCAAAAAGTGGTACTAATTTAACGGTATCAAGTTCATCATAATAATGAACAAATTGTTTTCTAACATCTACAGTTTTATTGATTTGATTTTGTGTATCTTCTGAAATCACTTTTTCCAAAGCTAAGATATCTATTACGTCTCTATAATTTCCTGGGTCTCTTAAGATAAAACCATCAATAATCATGTTTCCAATGTCTACTGCTGATTCAATAAACATTTGTGCTATACGTTCGAACGCATAAACATTCTTTTTGTTTTGCGGATAATCTTCAATAAGTTGTTGCAAGTAATTTAATTTTGTATTTAATTGATCTTTATTCACGAAATACATCTTTTCACCCCTATCAATCTCATCATACCATACCTTTGCAGTCGAATTCATTTATGGTTATACTGTAAATTAAGACTTTTTAACTAAATTAAATATCTATAATAATTAGATTTGTAAAATAGAAGAAGTAAGGAGTGTTTCAAAGTGATTGATATGTATCTTTATGATGATGATGAATCTGCTCAGGTGCAATTTGTTGGTTTTGTTGGTGAACATAGTCGCTACGACCTAATGTTAGTCCAAACTAATCGTCATTTCGGTAAAACGATTGTATTAAATATGCAAACGAATCAATTCGGTATAATAGGTACCGACGATTTAGAAGAAGAAGGTTATATTGCCCACATCTTAGGAGTTAATGAAGACGAAGGCAATGAAATTTCAGAATACCTTAATGAAGTGATTCAATAAACGCGCGCTAGTATATAAATATTATTAAAGTAACAAACCTTAGCTAAGTAAAAATATTTATATTAACGATAGTAATTCAATTCTATGCTCTGTAAATATGTTCTCTTCTACAATATAAACCAAAAGCAACTTTATTCAAAAAACGAATAAAGTTGCTTTTTTAATTCGGACTATTCTATTTATGTATCAAATTTCTAAACACACTATACATACATTACTATTGCACATAATGCTAAAGTATATTGTAAATATTATTTAAAGCACTATGTAATCAAAATCATTATTGTTCAGTATCTTGAATACTAGGCTTTATTTTAACATCATGCAACTTATCTTCTTCAAAATCTGTTTCAACTATGTCATTTGACTCTACATAATTTTTCATTTCTGCTTCTGGAATACGTCTTAATATAAAGTACGGGCAACCAAAATTACAATATTCTAATAAATAATCTTGAATTGTTGAGAAGCGTTTGCTTAATTCGGCTTTCTTATTAGAATCTTTATAAAAACCTTTTAACCTAAGTTGATCATAACCAAAATCTCCAACAATAAAATCATACTTATCTAATATATCTGAATAGCGATTGACAAATGTTTCTTCATCAAAACATTCTCTATAATCTTCTATGATTTCAAAAAATTGTCCATTTAACTTTATCATGTCATTCACCTAATCTAAACGCATCAAATTACTATTATTCGCTAGCTAATTTATTAATAAATAGTTCTTTGACTTGTATGTAATTATATTTTACTTCTAAGAAAGACTTAGCTCACTAGTATTGCGCATCACCACAACTATAACAAATGAACTAAGTCTTCAATTAACTTATTTATTTAAATGCTTACCGATTTCTGTACCAAGTTGCTCTTCACCAATACGGTGTTTTTCTTTAGCCGCTTCATTTACTTGCTCGTCGGCATGATATGAACTTCTTACAAGTGGTCCTGCTTGGCAATGTTTAAATCCTTTATCCATTGCTACTTTTCTTAATTTACCAAATTCTAATGGTGTATAATATTTTTCAACTTTTAAATGTTTACGTGAAGGTTGCAAATATTGACCAATCGTTAAAATATCAACATCATTAGCTCGTAGGTCATCCATTGTTTCATAGATTTCCTCGTGTGTTTCACCTAATCCAACCATAAGACTTGATTTTGTTGGGATATCAGGTTGTAACTCTTTAGAACGTCTTAAGAACTCTAATGTACGATCATAAGTTGCTCTAGCACGAACTCTCGGTGTCAAACGGCGGACTGTTTCGATATTATGGTTTAAAATGTCTGGTTTTGACGCCATTAAAGTTTCTAAAGCATCATAGTCTCCACCCATATCTGAAGGCAAGATTTCTATAGATGTGAAAGGATTACGCTCACGTACTTTACGTACAGTTTCAGCGTATACATTTGATCCTGCATCTCTTAAGTCATCACGAGCCACAGCTGTAATAACAACGTGTTTTAAATTCATTAATTCTACAGATTCAGCCACGCGTTCTGGCTCATCTAAATCTAATTCATTTGGAAGTCCTGTTTTAACTGCACAGAAACGACATGCACGTGTACAAACTGCACCTAAAATCATAAACGTAGCTGTACGACGTTCTCCCCAACATTCATGTATATTTGGACACTTTGCTTCTTCGCAAACTGTATGTAAATTCTTTTCGCGCATCATTTTCTTAAGACCAGTGTAGTTTTCGTTAGTATTTAGCTTTATTTTCAACCAATCTGGTTTACGTAAAATCTCTTCATTTTTAGTAGCCATAACCGCACAATCCTCCTGATTTGAAATCTCTAATCATTATAACGAAAATTCAGGTAAATTAAAACGTATAAAGTCATATTTTAATATTCCAATAATTTTTCTTTAAAAATATCTCTTAAAAACTCTGGCATCAAGTAATCTATAGACTGATCTTTTAAAGTAGGAAAATAGCGTCCAAACGTATACATATCTATCGTTCCTAATATATACGTTTCATCATCATTTATTAATTCACCATTTATAAAGTAACGTGATTCAGACTCAATAAATCCTAAATTATATAAAATATAGCCACCAAAAATATTACCTCTAAAACCCAGGCCTTGGGCATGTTCATTAAGATATTCTTGTTTTTGACTTTTGATTATTATATTTTTCAACTCTCGCCCACTTAATCTAATACGGACTGCGTTAATAGGGTGAGGTAACATCTGATGTATATCATACTCCGTTAATCGCTCTGCCTCTATGCCGTTTACGATGAGTCCTGCGTTAATAATTGTACAGTCTGCATTCGTAAATTCAAAAATACTTTCTGCTAAGATATGAGCTGTTTGAGTAATGGTATCTGTTTTTCTAGGTAAAGAAATTGGTCGATCAATCACTGAATCATTTAACAACATTTTCCCTTCTTCATCAAAATGAGTCTCAACTTCTGGTAATTTGTCGAGTGGATGGAGTATTGCTTGTTTTTTAATTATGTTATTATTTTCAATTTCTAGTGTGACTTCCCCTAAAAAATGCCCATATTTTCCTGCTGCAGCCATCAGAACACCATTGTTAATCTCACCATTTTCAAAATAGTGGTGTGTATGACTACCTAAAATCAAATCAATTTCTGGAATTTCTTGGCATAATTTTTCGTCAAAGAATACACCAACATGGCTCATAATCACAAGTAAATCATAAGCACCTTCATTAGCTTTTATTTCATCTTTAATTGCTTCTAAAGGATTTGTCACAATCCAGTCTAAAGCACGATAAAAAGGAGTGAATGGAGCAGTAGCCGCAATAAATAGTATGCGTACTCCGTCTATAACTTTTATGAATGATGATGACATATTATGGGGTAAATGCCCATGTTCATCAAAGACATTCGCACAAGTGACATCGAATGTTGCATTGTCATATAAAGTATTTAATGCATCATGAGAAATAGTCATACCTTCATTATTGCCAATAGTAGCGATATCGCAATGCGCCATATTTAATAATTCGACGTTTTTTATCCCCATAGTTGCTTCAGTGACAGGCGCCGAAAGGTCAACATGGTCGCCAATATCTAAATATAGTGAATGATGTTTTAGTTTTGATCTCTTTTGAGTCAAATACTTTGTAATTCGTGCATATTCATGTAAGTGACTATGTATGTCATTTGTGTGATAAATTGTTAATTTCATCTATAGTTCCCCTCCTTCATTTTATAAAAATGATTTAATTATTAAATATATACCCATAATTAACATTACTGTACGCAACAATATTACAACAGTCTCTGATTTTACCGAATGATTAATTTTCACGCCAATCTTCGCACCGAAATAACTTGCAAATACTAGAACAATTGCATATAACCAAGCCACATGACCTTGTGCAATATGACCTACTGAACTCATAACACTAGAAAAGAAGATCATCATCATGCTTGTACCAACCGCCACATGTGGCGGGAACCTAAATACAATTAACATTAGCGGTGTCATTAATGCGCCACCACCTATACCTAGTAACCCTGTTAATATGCCAATAAATAATGTTGCTATAAAAGAAATTAAGGGTGGCACATGATAAAAATATTGCTTACCATAACCATCAATATAGCTCCGTTCGTACTTTGCTTTAGCAAATATTTTTAATGGCCTTATTTTCTTTCGTATTACAAGCAAACTTGCTACTAATATTAAAAACAAACCAAAATACAAGTTAAAAGATGCTAATGTTAAGTAACGGCTTATTACAGATCCAATCAACGCCCCAGGTAGCAAACCAAATAAAAATATCGAGCCATTTTTCACATCAACTTGTTTTGTTTTTAAGTATCCCAACGTTGAAGATAGTCCAGTTACTATTAATATAACTGATGAAGTACCTATAGCGACTTGAGGCGTTATACCTTCAAGTAAATCATGATCAACACCTAAATAAACCAGCGTAGGTACAATGATTATACCTCCACCAATACCAACTAATGATCCTAAAATTGCTGAAAAACCGCCAATTAAAATCAATAATATTACTGTTAACATTCAATCGCTCCTAAAATAATTTTAATTGTTGTGGCGCTAAACCTTGATAATCTATGCCCAATAAACGTTGATAGGTTTTAGCATTGGAGGCTGCATGTCCACCAGAATTATTATTAAAAACGACGTAAATATCTTTGGCTTTATGTTCTAGTACTTTTACTTTATCAATTAAAGCTTTTAATTCTTGTTCACTATAATTATATAAATATCTTACTTCTCTCCATTCATCATCCATCATATCTTTTTTAGTCCATCCATGTACATTTCTTCCATGGTACCGTACAAATGCAGTTTCATTTGTAATGCGGTTAACCATCGGTACAGAACCCTGACCAACTTGAGGTTCATCACATACTGCATGAATGATATCTTGCTGTGTTAAGAATGACAATGTTTCTTCTTTAAAAGACTCATTAAACCAAGATTGGTGTCTAAATTCTACACATACAGGAAATGCTTCCAATTGTGCGCGGATATAGCGAATATAAGTTATATTCTGAACAGTACAATCAAACCAAGGTGGAAATTGTACCAACACCATCGCAAGTTTATTCTCATCTTTTAATGGTTGAAGCATCATTTTAAATTGCTCTACTAAAGTTTGCCTTGTATCAGCAAAGTCATGATAGTCTGCATGCAAAGTTAATGCTTGATGTATTTTCACTATAAATTTAAATCTTTCAGGTGTTTCTTTTATCCATTTTCTAATATTTCTCTCAGGTTGAATTGCATAATACGTTGCGTCCAATTCTACAATTGGAAAATGGCTTGCATATGTAGTTAATTTATCCGTCTTACGCTGCAAGTCTTCATACAACGAATCATGGTCCCCCCAACCTGTTAACCCTATATTTATCATAGTATCACCAAGTTAATGATACCATATATGTTTTAATGGATTCACTTGATTAAATTTAATTTACTATAACTTAAAAAAGTAAATGTTGATACTTTATAATTTATCGAATGTATTTAAAAACATATAAAGACATGCTAATTATAGTTAGTGTTAATGTTCAATAATAAAAAAGAGAAGTAGTATTGAAATCAAAAGTTTAAAGTTGATTTCAATTTATACTACTCCTCTTGTCTAAAAAACACTATTTTTAAAGCTAAGTTATAGGTTAATAAGTAAATTACATAATTGCGTATGTCATATATTTATAGTTATTCACTGATTCAATAGTTGGTTTGCTTGTTGGACAATACGTTCCATCAGTAATGATGCCGACGAATATTGTGCTAATCTAGGGCTTTGACCACTCCATAAATGTGTCCACTGAGCATTACCTTCTCTAGCCGCTTCTTTGCGAATTGCGCTAGTCAATTGATTTTGTATAGGGTAATCTGGGATATCTTCATTGTATTCACTCATCTTATGGATAAACTCATTATCTATGCCTCTCGCAGATTTTCCAGTAAAGACATTTGTAACTACAGTATCCGTTTCTTTACTATGTTGGATTGCGTTTTTATAAAGTTGGCTTGCACCGCTTTCCTCCGATGTTAAAAATGCCGTCCCCATTTGTATACCTTCAGCACCTAAAATCATACTAGCGACCAAACCTCTACCATCCATAATACCACCTGCTGCAACGACAGGTATACTCACCTGGTCGACAATTTGAGGTATGAGTGACATCGTACCTATGAGAGGGGTAAGATTGCTGGACGTTTCTGTAAAAGCTCCCCTATGTCCACCTGCCTCACTGCCCTGAGCTATGATAGCATCCATACCTGCACTTTCATTTGCAATCGCTTCCTCCACACTTGTAGCCGTTCCTATAACTTTAATATTTCTTTCTTTTAATCTGGTAAGTATTGATTGTTCAGGAATGCCAAATGTAAACGATACTACAGGCACACCTTTTTCAATCACGATATCGATCGCATCTTCAAACTGCTGTTTCTCATTTATATTAACAATAGGCTCATCTATATTTAATGCCCTGCGATATGGTTTTAACCAAGCATTCATGTGCTCTACTTTTTCAGGAATAAATAACTTCTCACTAGGCACAAACAAATTCACTGAATATGGTAAATCAGTTAATTGTTGGACATAAGTGATTTCTTTTTCCAGTCGTTCTGCACTAAAATATCCTGCGCCAATCGTTCCTAATCCTCCACTATTACTCACTGTCGCGACTAATTCAGGTGTGGTCGATCCTGCCATGCCAGCTTGTATAATTGGATATTTAATATTTAATAATTTAGTAACTCTAGACGATAATTCCATTTAATCTGCCCCTTTGCCTTTTTAACAAAATAACACCATTAATCCCCTATTAGAATCATATATTATTTTTATTGTACGCTTTCATTTGTTCCTCTAGTTTTTCATTTTCTTCTTCATCCATCTCGTCTTCTATTTCCATACCTAACATTTCTTCAATAAGGTCTTCGTGAGAAACAATAGCTTCCGTACCACCGTACTCATCTAAAACAATGGCTAAATGTTTACGTGAAACTGTCATTTTTCTCAACACCCATTCAGCACGATTATGCTCATTTACAAATAAGGGTTCCGATGTATATTTTAAAATATCATTCTCAGGTTCACGGCTCCATGCTAATAAATATTTAGAATGAAAAATACCTATAACTTGATCAATATCTTTACCATATACAGGATAACGTGTATATGGATTAGAAACTACAGTCTCATAAGTTTCTTCATACGAAATATCTGAAGGAAATGCAGTAACATTTATGCGTGGGGTTGTATCAATGTCTGTAATCTTTAATTGCTCAAAATCCATAACCCCTTGAATACGATTACGCTCCATTTCATTAAACGCGCCTTCGCTACCTGCAATGGTAACCATCTGTCTAATCTCTTCCTTTGAATAACGTTGTTGCTCTTCCTGTCCTTTAGATAAAAATCGGTTAATTGCATCTGTTATACCATTTAGAATTTTAGTGATTGGTTTAAATATAAAGACGAAAAACGATATAGGTGTATACACTAAACGTGAAATTCTATCTGGATATGTAGCTGCAATTGACTTAGGAATAACTTCTGAAATAACAATGATAACTACTGTTGTTACTGCAGTTGCGATCCCAACATTTAAACCCAAGTCTACTGCTAATATTGTAACTAACGTAGGTAAAATAATATTCGCGATATTATTCCCAATCAGTATCGCCGTGATAAATTCACTTGGTTTTGTTAATAATTTTGATAATTTTCCCGCTTTTTTATTTCCCTCTTGAGCATCTGTTTGTATTTTCATCCTGTTTGCAGCAGTTAATGCGGTTTCACTTCCCGAAAAGAAAAATGAGGCAAACAAAAGTATGATTATACCAATAACCATAAATTCATGACTCCTTTAATAAGCTTTATTAATAAATTCACTTTCATATAATTTCCCACTTTAATAACTTTATAAACGCATTGTTCTTGTAATATAACATATCGCTTCCCAGTATAAATAACTCACAACTGATAGCTAATTGATACAGGTAACTATGTTATGATAAGGAAAATAATACAGAAGATGAATTTTTCATATGGCTAAGATAGCACAGTGCCAAAGTTGTGGGATGCCTATAGATAAAAAAGCCCCTGCAAGAATAAAAGTGATGGTTCATCATCAGAAAAATACTGTCATCATTGTTATCAAAATGGTTCTTTTACTATGGATCTTGGATTTGAAGATATGTACGACTATAATCTAAAAAGATTTTAAGAATCAAACATGAATAAAATACAAAAATTCTTTTTAAACAAAATGTATACTAAAAAATATGGCCAAGTTAGAACACTAGAAATAACACACACTAGTAGCATGTATAAACACGAAATCAATCAAATTATTTAAGCCACTTTTACACAATTCAACTTAAGTTTAAAAAATATGAGCATGCACATAGTTGGTTCAGTCTTATTTACTATTATTTTTCTAAAGTTCTCATACTTATGAATGTTTTGTTTTAAACAGTCACGATGTAAATAACGTTATATTCCAAAATATAAAAAGGAGTGAACATATGAAATCATAAGGATAACTTGATTTCATATGTTCACTTCCCTTTATAGTTGAATAATAATATAGTAGTCTTAATAAACATTTCCTTATATTCATAGCTCATGCATACATCAATCACAATCTAAGGATATACAATTTTAAATAACTTAAATCATAACTTTTTCAAATTTAAAAAACTCAATTTCTTTTTCCACTCCATTCACATCAAACATTTCTTTATAAAACCCTGTAATGTGAAAATTGCATTTATTTATGTAGAAATGGATATTACGCTTTTCAAAATAAGGTGTATGTAATTCCCAAACTTTAGTTTCTGGAAAATGATTTTCAATCGCTTTCCAAACTTTAGTACCAATCCCTTGTCCATGTGCTTTATCATTAATATATAATGTATCGACATGGTTTCTTTTATTTTCTTTATCAATTTCAAAGATAGCGCCACCAATATTCTCATCATTTAAATAAAAATAATAAATATGGGGATTATCTGAATAAAAAGATTCATTATAATCTTGTTCTGATGGAACTGGTGCAAAATTTTCTGGATGTTCTTTTTCAGGGAAAGTTTCTTGAAGACCTTTCAAAAATGACAATGAAGATTGTTTTTTGAAAGCTTCGAATTCATCCTTTTTAACGCGTGCTAATTGTATTTTGCCAAATCTCTGCTCTGTCACGTTTTATTACTCCCCTCAAAAAAGTAAAAACTATTAGTTCATTAATATTTTGTTATTTTCAAAATAAAAGCATTTAGATCTCAGAAATAAGTTAATCTAATGAGAACCTTTTTAAAAAATAAAGCGAAAATACTAGTATTATAATAGCAATGGCTAAACCAATCGTTGTAGACGCACTATGATGATCTACAATAATATATCTCACGATTGCTGTGATTGCGGCATAAATAAAATATTGCATTGAAAAGTGATAGTTTTTCTTAAAATATTGAACAATTAATAGTATAAACTCAATATATAAGAATGAGATTAAAAGCTTTTCAATCATATAATCATATTGAACATTGCTATTACTTATAAATATCCCATTAATCATGTTAATACATTCTTTAAATAGAAAAATCACCAGTATTATCGCTATTGTTGCAATAAACAAGTTTAAAATTAACATTAAAAACATACTAAAGCTTTCTGCAGCACTCTTTTTATTATTTACCATTAAACCCCTCCAATGATTATTTATTTCCAAAATAAAAAACACGAAATGATACGTAATTTTAACAACATTTAAAGATAAATGCTATTAATTTAGTATCACTTCGTGCTTTTAATTTTATCAAATGGTCGTTTCAATCGATTAAATTTAACCGATACTGCCTTCCATTTCAAATTTAATTAAACGGTTCATCTCTACCGCGTATTCCATTGGTAATTCTTTTGTAAATGGTTCAATGAAGCCCATTACAATCATTTCAGTCGCTTCTTCTTCAGAAATACCACGACTCATCAAGTAGAATAATTGTTCTTCAGATACTTTTGAAACTTTCGCTTCGTGTTCTAAAGAAATATTATCATTGAATACTTCATTGTATGGAATTGTATCTGAAGTAGATTCATTATCTAAGATTAATGTATCACATTCGATGTTTGAACGTGCGCCCTTAGCTTTACGTCCAAAGTGAACGATACCACGATAAACAACTTTACCGCCATCTTTAGAAATTGATTTAGAAACAATTGTTGAAGAAGTATTTGGCGCTTTATGAATCATCTTAGCACCAGCATCTTGTACTTGTCCTTTACCTGCAAATGCGATAGATAAAGTACTACCTTTGGCACCTTCACCCATCAATACACAGTTAGGATATTTCATCGTTAATTTAGAACCTAAGTTACCGTCAACCCATTCCATGTTACCATTCTCATGAACTAACGTACGTTTTGTAACTAAGTTATAAACGTTGTTTGCCCAGTTTTGAATTGTTGTGTAACGAACATGTGCGTCTTTATGAACGATGATTTCAACTACTGCTGAGTGTAGAGAGCTTGTTGTGTATACAGGAGCTGTACAACCTTCAACATAGTTAACAGATGCACCTTCATCAGCGATGATTAATGTACGTTCAAATTGTCCCATATTTTCAGAGTTAATACGGAAATATGCTTGTAATGGTGTATCTAATTTAATGTTTTTAGGTACATAAATGAATGAACCACCAGACCAAACAGCTGAGTTTAATGCTGAGAACTTGTTGTCAGCTGCAGGTACAACTGTTGAGAAATATTGTCTAAATAACTCTTCGTTTTCTCTTAATGCACTATCTGTATCTTTAAAGATAATTCCTTTATCTTCAAGTTCTTTTTCCATATTATGGTAAACAACTTCAGATTCATATTGTGCAGAAACACCAGCAAGGTATTTTTGTTCTGCTTCAGGAATACCTAATTTATCAAACGTACGTTTGATTTCTTCAGGTACTTCATCCCATGAACGTTCTGTATTTTCAGATGGTTTAACATAGTAAGTGATATCATCAAAGTCCAATTCAGATAAGTCTCCACCCCATTGTGGCATTGGCATTTTGTAGAATTGTTTTAATGATTTCAATCTATAGTTAAGCATCCATTCTGGTTCATCTTTCATGCTTGAGATTTCGCGGACAATATTTTCCGTCAAACCACGTTCTGATCTAAAAATGGAGACATCTTCGTCATGGAAACCATATTGATAATCCCCAACATCAGGTGCTTTTTTAGCCATTTAAATCACTCCTTTTATATATTAAAAAACGACTTACGTGCAAAATCATTTGTGTATTACTTTTTATATGCTGTTAAATAGGCAATGTATTAAACCTTTAACTACATTAGATATCATGTTGTAATCCCTAGTTTGAATGGAATTTTACACATTGTCAATGCATCAACTTCAGTTTAATCTTACTCTTCAGTATTGCCTTCTTTTTCAACTGTACCCTTTTCGAGTGCTTTCCATGCTAATGTGGCACATTTAATACGCGCAGGGAATTGAGCGACGCCTTGTAGGGCTTCAATATCGCCCATATCTTCGCTAATTTCATAGTCTTCACCAAGCATCATTTTAGAAAATTCTTGACTCATTTTCATAGCATCTGCTAATGAATGACCTTTTACCGCTTCAGTCATCATTGAAGCACTAGACATAGAAATTGAACAACCTTCCCCATCAAATTTAGCATCTTTTATGAAACCATCTTCAATATCAAACGTAAGATGAATGCGGTCCCCACACGTTGGATTGTTCATGTCGACGGTCATAGAACCATTATCTAAAGTGCCTTTATTTCTTGGACTTTTATAATGGTCCATAATCACTGAACGATACAATTGATTTAAATTATTAAAATTCATATGAGAAAAACTCCTTCGTCTGTTTCAACGCTTCGACGAGTTGGTCAATATCTTCTTTCGTGTTATAAATATAAAAACTTGCGCGTGCTGTAGAAGATTGATTCAACCACTTCATAAGTGGTTGTGCACAATGATGTCCGGCTCTTACGGCCACACCTTCAGTATCTACCGCAGTTGCTACATCATGCGCATGAACATCAGTCATATTGAATGTAATAACACCAGCGCGTCTTTCTTTCGCAGGTCCATAAATTTCAATACCCTCTATCTCTGACATCTTGTCGTAAGCGTACTGTGTTAATGCTGTTTCATGTTGTTGGATCTCTTCGAAACCTAAGTTTTCAATATATCTTACAGCTTCAGCTAAGCCAATTGCTTGAGCTATTAATGGTGTACCAGCTTCAAATTTAGTAGGTAAGTCAGCCCATGAAGCTTCATATTTGCCTACAAAATCAATCATATCTCCGCCGAATTCAATTGGTTCCATTTTATTAAGTAACGCGCGTTTACCATATAAAACACCAATACCTGTTGGACCAAGCATTTTATGACCACTAAAACTGTAAAAATCAACATTTAATTCTTGCATATCCAATGCCATATGAGGCGCTGCTTGTGCACCATCCACGCTAATGATTGCGCCATGTTCATGTGCAACTTCTGTTATAGCTTTTATATCATTAATTGTGCCAAGTACGTTGGATACATGTGCTATAGCTACAATTTTTGTATTATCATTAATTGTAGCTTTTACATCTTCAATAGCTAACTCTCCATCTTCAGTCATTGGGATGAATTTTAATGATGCATTTTTACGCTTAGCCAATTGTTGCCATGGCACGATATTAGCATGATGTTCCATTTCAGTGACTACAATTTCATCACCTTCTACAATGTTAGCATCACCATAACTATGAGCGACAATATTTATTGATGCTGTTGTACCTCTAGTGAAAATGACTTCTTCAAAGTATTTTGCATTAATAAAACGTCTCACTGTCTCACGAGCACTTTCATAACCATCTGTCGCTAATGATCCTAATGTGTGTACACCACGATGTACATTTGAATTATAACGTTTATAATAATCAGCCATTGCATCAATAACTTGCACGGGTGTCTGACTAGTAGCAGTTGTATCTAAATAAGCCAAGCGATTGCCATTAACTTGTTGATTGAGAATTGGAAAATCTTTTATAATTTCAGTAACATTTAAAGTATCAGTCAAATTACTCACAGGCCTTCCTTTATTAAAAATCAATATGCAGACCTTAGCAAAGGTTCAGTCACAATTGATAGATCGTTATACTATCTTTGTCGCTACGGTCAAAATTGGACTTCCCGCTTTAATTACTATTGTCTTAACTTCAATTTTAAGTCTATTTATTTACTTTTAATTCAATTACTTCACGTAATTGACGTTTAACATCTTCAATTGGTAGTTCACGAACTACTGGATCTAAGAAACCATGAATAACTAGGCGCTCTGCTTCTTGACGAGAAATACCACGACTCATTAAGTAGTATAATTGCTCTGGGTCCACGCGGCCAACTGAAGCTGCGTGTCCTGCTTCTACGTCATCTTCATCAATTAATAAAATTGGATTAGCATCTCCACGAGCATTTTCAGATAACATCAATACACGAGATTCTTGGTTAGCATTTGATTTAGCGCCACCATGTTTGATGTATCCAATACCATTAAATACTGTTGAGGCACTTTCAAGCATAACACCATGTTTTAAAATATAGCCATTTGTTTCTTTACCATATTGCACAATTTTTGATGTTAAATTAACTTTTTGGCTACCTGTACCAACAACCACAGATTTTAATTCACTTTCTGAACGGTCACCAATTAAGTTTGTTGTATTATCAATAATCTGGCTACCTTCATTCATAAGTCCAAGTGCCCAATTAATTGTAGCATCTGCTTGAGTAACACCACGGCGGATAATATGACCAGTAAAGCCTTTATCTAAATAATCTACAGAACCATAAGTAATTTTTGAGTTTGCTCCAGCATTTACTTCTGAAATGATATTCAATTGGCTACCTTCACCACTAGCATTTGATAGATAGTTTTCAACATATGTCACTTCTGCACTTTCCTCTGTGCTAATAATGACATGATTGTAGAAACTTGCTTGTTCATCGTCATGTAAGACAACATATTGAATTGGGTGTTCTACAACTACATTTTTAGGTACATATACAAATACGCCACCGTTTAATAATGCTGTGTGTAGTGCTGTTAATCTGTGTTCATCAACAGTAACAGTTTCATTCATGAAATATTGTTTTACTAAATCTGGATGATTAACTAATGCCTCAGATAAACCTTCAACAATAACGCCATCATTTTTTGCAGAATCAGAAACTTTAGTAAAAGCCAATGTATTATTATGTTGAATAATCAAATTCTCAGAATTATCTATATCGATAATATCTTTTACTGCTTCTGGTAATTCTTCTAACGTATGATATACGCTACCTGTTGTTTCGTGTTGCTTAAATGAGTCAAAATCCCATCTGTTAATTTTTGTTTTATCTGGTTTTGGCATTTCTAAAGTTTCAGTTAATTTTAACGCTTCTTTACGTAATTCTGTTAGCCAAGTAGGTTCATTATGGGCTTGTGAATATTCAACTAGTTGCGCTTCAGAAATGTTCAAAGTTTCAGTCGTCATACTTTTTTCCTCCCATTTGATGATTGTATGATTTAATTCATCGGTATAAATCAAGACCTTAAATCTTCATCTAAATTAATATGTTTAATATGAGTTGAGACTTATTCTGTAGCACCATACTCTTCTTTAACCCATTCGTAACCTTCTTCTTCAAGACGCTTAGCTAATTCTGGACCACCAGAAGTAACTACTTTACCACCATACATAACGTGAACGTGATCAGGCGTAATGTAATTTAATAGACGTTGATAGTGCGTGATAATTAATGAGCCAAATTCGTCTCCACGCATTTGGTTGATCCCTTTAGAAACAACTTTTAATGCATCAATATCTAAACCTGAGTCAATTTCATCTAAAATTGCGAATTTTGGTTCTAACATCATTAATTGAAGAATTTCATTACGTTTCTTCTCACCGCCTGAGAAACCTTCATTTAAGTAACGTTGTGCCATATCTTGGTCGATATCTAAATAATCCATTTCTTTATCAAGTTTTTTGATAAATTGCATTAAATTAATTTCTTCACCTTCTTCACGTTTAGCATTTATTGCTGAACGCATGAAGTCTGCATTTGTTACACCAGTGATTTCTGATGGATATTGCATTGCTAAGAAAAGACCAGCTTTTGCACGTTCGTCAACTTCTAATTCTAAGATATTAACGCCGTCTAAGATTACTTCCCCTTTTGTTACTTCAAAGCTTGGGTGACCCATGATTGCTGATGATAACGTTGATTTACCAGTACCATTTGGCCCCATAACTGCGTGTATTTCACCTGTGTTAATTGTTAAATTAACACCCTTTAGAATCTCTTTATCTTCTATAGACACATGTAGGTCTTTAATTTCTAATGTTGATGGCATACATATTCCCTCCGTATTATATGATATGTTTTTCCTATCTAGTTTATAATAATTTTAATCTGCAGTCAAAAGACTGAGCACTTGTTACATCATCTAATTATAACGTAGTTATATATGAATATAAACCTTTTCTAGTGCTAAATTAAAATCGTTATTAAAACACAATGATTTTTGATAATAATACTATGGTTTTTGTAAATGATAAAAGTATCCTTAATGTTCTCAATACATTAAATGCTCTTTTTCATATTAATTCGCATTATAAATATGGTATCTACATCATTTAGTTTCTTTGTGTTTATAATATTGTATTTCACTTTTTTATGCTAATATCATTACTACATTATTAAAAAAGGAGAAAGATATGTCAAAAATTAAATGGTCTAATTTATGGAAAGGTTTTGCAATGGGTACGAGTGATTTAGTCCCCGGAGTAAGCGGTGGAACAATTGCACTGTTACTAGGCATCTATGATGATTTCATACGTTCCATTAGCGGTATTTTTTCAAAACGATTTTGGGAAAGTCTGAAATTCTTAATCCCTATTGGTCTGGGTATGGTTATCGCAATCGGAGTATTAAGTAAACTCATTAATTATTTACTTAGTACACACACAGTACCAACAATGTTCTTTTTTGTTGGACTTATCGGAGGTATTATTCCTTACCTATTGAAAACGTCTAACTTCAAACAAACGTTTAGTATACAGCATTATATATTATTGTTACTAGGCATCATTATTATAGTAATTATTACATTACTCAATAATGGAGATAAGCACGCTGGTGAAACTTTAACATTAAATTCTGGTTTAATAATCAAATATTTTATAGCAGGTGTGTGTGCTTCTAGTGCCATGTTACTACCTGGTATATCAGGTTCATTCATGTTACTCGTCTTTGGAGTTTATGGCACAGTAATGTTTGCTATTTCAGAATTTATGTCATTAAACTTTGCGGCAATACCTGTTTTATTAACTGTAGGTTTTGGTATTATTTGCGGATTTTTATTCTCAAGTAAATTAATTCAGTATTTACTATCCTATTATACTTTTCTCACATATGCCCTTATTATAGGCTTTGTAGTTGGCTCACTTTACGCAGTGTTCCCAGGTCTACCTGGCACATTTATAACTTGGATTATTTCAATCATCACACTGGTATTAGGATTTGTTATTAGTTATAAACTAGGGAAAATTACAGCAGATGACTAATGATTTTTAATTTGTATCATCTTTATCTACAAATTAAATTAATAATTATTCAATTGATTGTTCGAACACCTTATTTCACATAAAGTAATTCTTTACACTAGCTATGAACTCGTACTTTTTATATAATAGAATACCAATCAGAAATGATTGAATAAAAACATATCGGAGGAATTAATTAATTTTTGGGAACCTTTATTAGTTTAATTATATTTATTTTATTATTGGTGTTAACCGCATTCTTTGTGGCGACAGAATTCGCAATCGTTAAAGTTCGAACACCTAGGATTAACTCACTTGCGAACGGAGACAATAAAAAAGCGGTTGCCGCACAAAAAGTAGTTTCACACTTAGATGAATATTTAGCTGCTTGTCAACTTGGTATTACGATTACAGCTTTAGGTATTGGTATGGTCGGTGAATCTACCTTTGAGTTTTTATTACATCCTATTTTTAGTAGTTTAGGCCTTTCAGAAACAATGATTCATATATTCACATTAATTAGTGCGTTTGTAATTGCAACTTATTTACACGTGGTTGTCGGTGAAATGGCACCTAAAACAATTGCAATTCAAAAAGCCGAACAAATCACATTGCTAATCGCTAAGCCAATTATCATGTTTTACAAATTATTTTATCCATTTATTTACATTCTTAACGGCTCGGCAAGATTAATTTTGAAAATGTTTGGTATGCAACCTGCTAAAGAAAGTGAATTATATCATTCAGAAGAAGAATTAAAACTATTAATTAAAGAAAGCCATGAAGGTGGAGAAATTTCTGAAAATGAGTTAACACACATTAATCGTGCTTTCGCGTTTGATGAAATGAAAATTGCAGACGGGTACTTACCACTTGAAAAAGTCTCAGTTGTTGATATCAATAGTAATATTGATGAAACTAAAGCATATGTAAGTAATGCAAACTACACAAGATTTCCTGTAATTAAAGACAACACTACACAAATTGTAGGTTATATACATGCAAAAGATCTATTAAGTAATAATATAAATTCGCTTAAGGATATTACTCATAGTATTCTTAAAATCAAATTAAATTCAAAATATCATCAAGTCTTAGAGCAAATGAAATCACACCAAATTCATATAGCTCTAGTGGAAGACGAACAACAAAGTCCACTTGGTATTATCACAATGGAAAATATCTTAGAAAACATTGTCGGCGATATTAAAGACGAATACGATCAATCTTAATAACCAAATAAGTACAAATGATTCCGAGACATAATTAATGTCTCGGTTTTTTATGTATTTTACTATCGATAGTTGTTGTTAAAACTTCAAAAAGAAATACTAAAATTACTGCTAAATATCTTTGTCAGCATTAGATTTATATGGCGGAATTATTATTGCAAAAATTGATTTCTGTAACTCCGTCTCATGAGAAGTTTTATTCAATTTTTATCAAGTGAAGCATCATAAATAAAACCCGACACATAACTTATATACGTTTTCATCTATACTGAAATGAAAGTTTATATAACATAATTGTCGGGTTTAATAATGATAAAATATCAATAGCGAAAATGATATTTCATTCATATAATATATCAATAAATAGAGCTTTAATAAGATTCATACCTCTAATTATTTTAAGCTCTCCCATTACAGTTAAAATTAACAATTTGAAACTAATAACATTAAATATTCAAAGTAACAGTAGTACCTTGGCATCTAACTTAGCAAATATATTAATTAAAACTTATTTATATTTTACACCTTAGAATTGTTCAATTCAAACTTAACTGTTAGGAAACACTTTATTACTCTTTCTGTTAGTATTAAATCTAAATACTAATTAATTTCGACCTACTTTTTGAAATTCTTATCAAACCAAAGTAAATAGACGATAGCACCAACTGGTACCCCAACCAATGGCGTTGTAACCAAACTTACAACAAACATACAGGCAATAATCGTCAATACATCATTAGTACGCCATTTTTTGTTTAATAAGTAATTCCACATTTCTTTTAGACTCATTTCAATCCACTCCTTAATATTTAAAAGTAATTTATTAATAAGATGCATTTTAACAAAATCACTAATTTAACTTTTGAATTTTAGCTTTAATATATTTGTAGTTATCATTTAAAATTCAATGCACTGATTCATTCATATTTCAAATTAGGTAACTGTACTAATTATAAAACAAATACATTAAAAAAATATCTATAACCTGGAAATCGCTCAAGTGTCAAAAACGACATTTATTCAATATTGTTGGTAATCCAATGATAACATGTAATTAAGTAGATAAAACTAACATTGTTGTCACTCTTTAAATAGTTCAATTAAATAAGAATATGACTTTAATTAGATTTGGTTCAAAGACCATAAATAAAATAAAGGTCCTCCCTCAAATTTAAAGCTAAAATTCTTCTAAATCATTGATGGAAATACATTAAATTATTTTTCAGATGACGATTTAATAGCTCAATTTAAAAGTGTTATCCGCTTGAAAATCAACCATCTTTTATTTAAAAACCCTTTCGTTTAGTTTGTCTATACATAAATACTATTGCAACAATTATAGTTATCATATCTAGTATTTTAATGTAGCTTGAGCCTAATTTTATTACTTCAATTTGTAACCATGCTCCTATAATTGGTAAGAAAAAATTCACTATTAATAACAAGAGTAAAACAGCTAGTAATTGTTGTTGTGATTTAGGAATAGTATCACCTCCAAATTATTATCAAATTATTTAATGGTCTGTATTTTAATTTAGAAATTACAAGTTTACTTTTCCACTTTTTTAGACTGAATCACATCAA
This sequence comes from Staphylococcus sp. KG4-3, assembly GCF_033597815.2. Lineage (NCBI taxonomy): Bacteria > Bacillati > Bacillota > Bacilli > Caryophanales > Staphylococcaceae > Staphylococcus > Staphylococcus halotolerans. Next base: position 826,594 of record NZ_CP166245.1, on the reverse strand, counting down.
TAATATAGTTCAAAATTCAATTTTATATTAACATAAGATTTTTGGTTTTGTACCACACATAATTAGCCTCTTCCTTTGTCCTTGAAATTCGTTAACTAAAATACACTCGCCCCGTTTATTTTAAAAATAGAATTACACACTTTAGATAGACAACGCCCGCCAACATTTCTGCTGACGGGCGTTCATTTCATTTAAATTATTAGTCTTTTTATTATTATAAATTACAGAGTTACTATTAATTATACAAGATACATACTCAATTAAAGGTGACTATATTACCAATTATATCTATTCAGTATCGCCCTTTATTTCATAAATTCTGTATTTTAACCCACATAATAATAAGTGAATAAAAAGAGGATTAACAATATAAAATGTTCTTGAGTTTAAAAAAATAACTCATCTATTTTTTATTCTTTTCTTCCACTCATTTACAGTAATTGTTATCGGTAACAATACGCAACACATAGTTATTATTAAAAATAAACCAATATTCACATCTCTACTCCTTATTTGCAAAATAAACAACATGAAATATAATATTAAAATTAAAAAGTATTACAAATCTTAATTTTACAGTAACATAAGACTAATGATATATCTAGTGAATACCATGGCCTAATCTATTTACTTTAAGTTTTTAAAACCTTATTTTTACTATGCTTGTACAATAAAAAATTGTTTGAATAAGCTAAAATTTCCTAACCCCAAAAATATTAACAGTCCTATTTGAAAAGATCACACAAAAATAAACCCTCTAACCATCACAGTTAAAGGGTTTATTTTTATATTTCGCTGTTATTTTGCTGGTACTACGGCACCATCATATTTTTTATTGATTTCATCTTTAATTTCTTTAGATTGTAATACTTCCATCAATGCTTTGATTTTTTTATCATCTTTATGTCCTTCTTTAACAGCAATTAAATTGGCATAAGGATTGTCTTTCGCTTTCTCTAATACAATAGAATCATCTTTAGGACTTAATTTTTGATCGATTGCAAAATTAGAGTTGATAATTACAGCATCAGCATCTTCATTTTGATAAATTTTCGGTAAGTATTCTGCAGATTGTTTATTATTAAATTTGATATCTTTTTTGTTTTCTACGATATCATCAAATTTAGCATCTTCAATCTTCACACCGTCTTTTATTTTAATTAATCCTGCATCTTGGAAGAATTTTAAGAAACGGCCTTCTTCAGCTGGATTATTAGAAACATACACTGTGGCGCCTTTTGGTAAATCTTTTAGACTCTTATATTTTTTAGAATAAACAGCCATTGGTTCTAGATGAACATTACCTGCTGATTCTACTTTATATCCTTTATCTTTTTTCTCAGTTTTTAAGTAAGGTGTATGTTGGAAAAAGTTTGCGTCTAATTCACCTTTATCTAATAATTTATTCGGTGTTGTATAATCATTAATTGTTTTAATCTTCAAATCATAGCCTTTATCTTTCAATAACGGCTTGGCTTTTTCTAAAATTTCAGCATGAGGAGCTGGAGAAGCACCTACTGTAATTTTTTTATCTTCACTACCTCCACTATTCCCACATGCTGCTAAAACAAGCGCTAATACAAGTACAGAAGCTAAGCTAACTAATTTTTTCATATAAAAAGTCCCCCTTTTTAAGATTATCTCTTATCAATTTTATTAGTAGCCCAATCACCAATAAATTGAATGATGAACACAATAATAAGGATTAAAATTGTTGAAACAAAAATAACGTCATTTTGATTTCTAGTGAAACCTGTTAAATAAGCTAGGTTACCTAAACCACCTGCACCAATAACACCGGCTACTGCAGTAGAACCTACTAAAGCAATCGCTGTAACAGTAATACCTGAAATTAATGCTGGCATCGCTTCAGGTAATAGTACTTTTTTGACTACTGTCCAAGTAGTGGCACCCATTGACCAAGCTGCTTCAATAACACCTTTATCAATCTCTTTAAATGCAATTTCTACAAGTCTGGCATAGAAAGGCGCCGCACTAATGATTAAAGCAGGTAATGCTCCTGTTGGACCACTAATCGTGCCTAACACTAAACTTGTAAACGGAATTAACAATAAGATTAAAATAATAAATGGTATCGCTCTAAACAAGTTAACTATAAATGAAACAATAGTATAGAAAACCCTCGCTATAGGTGATTTACTTTTAGCTGATAAAAAGAGTAATACACCTAATATTAAGCCTAATACAAAGGCAAAAATTGTCGAAATAACTGTCATATAAATTGTTTCGTATGTCGCTAACCAAACTTCGTCCCAGCTGACGTTTGGCATTGTAAACATCTCGCGGAGGATGTCACTCAATGAATTACCCATGTCTTAACACCTCCACTGACACATGCTGTGCTTCTAAATCATTTTTAAACTTTTCGAATTTTTCTGAATTTACATCGCTCAATTGAATTACTAAGAAACCAAGCGAACCATCTTTTGTATGTTTAATATTAGCTTCTAATATATTCACATCGATATTATGCGTTTTCGTTATATATGACACGAGAGGTTGCGTGGTATTATTCCCTGTGAAATTCAAACGAACAACATAATCATCTTCATTAAGTGACACTAAGTCGCTAATAGATTTATCAAAATCATCATTTAAATCATCTTTAACAAAACGTTTTGTAACCGCATGTTGTGGATTCTCAAAAACTGTGGAAACTAGACCTTGTTCAATCACGCGACCGTTTTCCATAACAGCTACTTCGTCACATATGCGTCTAATGACATGCATTTCGTGTGTGATGATTACGATTGTTAAATTTCTTTCTTCTTTAATTTTCAATAATAATTCTAAAATTTCATCTGTTGTTTGAGGATCTAATGCACTTGTCGCTTCATCACAAAGCAATACAGTTGGTTCGTTTGCTAACGCTCGCGCAATACCGACACGTTGTTTTTGACCACCTGACAGTTCTGAAGGATATGCACTTTCTCTACCTTTCAGTCCAACAAGTTCTACTAATTCTTTTGCCCGTTGTTTTGCTTCACGGCGAGGCACACCCGCTATTTCCAATGGAAATGTAATATTATTTAATACAGTACGCGACCATAGTAAATTAAAATGTTGAAATATCATGCTCACTTTTTGACGCTTTTTTCTTAACTGTGATTTTGATAGCTTACCAATTGTATCTCCATCGATAATGACGTCTCCTGAAGTTGGTTGTTCGAGATTATTTAAAAGTCTAATTAAAGTACTTTTCCCCGCACCTGAAAAACCAACTACTCCAAAAATCGAGCCTGATTGAATACTTAAATCAACATGATCTACAGCCAGTACGTCCTGTTTTTTCGTTTTGTACTTTTTGACTATTTGATTTAACTCAATCATTCTGTTTCCTCCTTGTGTTGCTAATCCTTCAATTAAAAAAATGCTTTCTCTATGTTCACCGAAGTATAGAGAAAGCAAAATCGCTTCTCTCATCTTCTAAAGCTTTAAAACTTTATGTGAATTGGCACCATTTCTATTAAAGACGGTTGCCGGGCTTCGTAGGGCACATCCCTCCACCTCTCGTGATAAGAGTTTCATTATTTAATTATTTTTAATCCTACCATCGTACTAATATTTCGTCAATAACTATTTTAAATTTTCTAACAAATAAGGCACCGATTGAAATGCATAAATCCTTTTTTGCTCTTCACCTTTTGACATTACTAATAAAACTGGTACAGATTGAATTTCATACAATTGACTAAAATCAGGATGAAAGTTTAAGTCCATTTTTATTGTAGGTAATTGCAAAATATCGTTAGCAATATCTAGCATACGTTCAGAAACCTTACATGTGCCACATGTTGGTGTATAACCAAAGATAAGATACTTATCTTCATTTATATATTTATTGACGTCAACGCGTTGTTCACTTGTTACATTCATGTTAATAAACTTACCCTTTCAGCTATATAATCCAATTTTGCTTTCGCCACCTTTTCTTCATCCTTAACTATAAAACCATGTTTTTCCAATACTCTAGATAAATATGGTTTAGGACAACGAGCGACTTCACAATATTGTTTATCTACTCTTATATGTCTACTTTCACTTAAATAGCGTTTGAACCATTTTCGTATTCTTTCACCTTCATCATCCGAATCAACAAGAATATACACTTGTTTGTCATATAAAGTATCAATCATTTCATCTAATTTATCTACACTCATCGTACCATTCGTGCAAATAATTTCTATTGGCTGATCAATCACTTGTTTGACACGCTTCTTGTCTGACTTTCCTTCGACAACAATTACTTGGTTCAGTATCGTCATGACATCCACCCTCTAAATGTTGATAGTAAATCTTTTCTACTTAGTTCTTCACAATCCGTAGTGACAATAAACATAATTTACATAGTTAAAATATTTCTTATTATAACAAACATAATTTATCATTTTTTAAAGTTGAGGTGAACTTGTTAGACTTATAAAATTGCTAAATCTTCAATAATCCTCAATGATATGAAAAAAACTCCAAGATAGTTATATCATGGAGTTCAGTGTTATATTATTCGCCAATCATTTCTGAATATTGCTCTGCAGTTAATAATTCATCTAATTGACTTTCGTCACTTAGTTCAACTTTAACCATCCAAGCTTTTTCGTAAGGTGATTCATTTACGAATTCAGGGCTATCTTCTAATTCATCATTAGATTCAACTACTTTACCTGATACAGGTGCATATAGTTCTGAAACAGTTTTTACGGATTCAACACTACCAAAAGTGTCGCCTTCATTAATTTCGTCATCAACTTCTGGTAATTCAACGAATACGATATCGCCAAGTTCACCTTGAGCATATTCAGTGATACCAATTGTTACTGTATTACCTTCAACTTTTACCCATTCATGTTCTTTAGAATATTTTAATTCACTCGGTACTGCCACGAGAATCCCCTCCTAAATGATTTTACATATTAATGATGCCATATGCATACCATACAATCAACTATTTCTTAGCATATTAATATTATTATAATCTTTTCATAACAATAGATGAAGCGTTTACAAACACAACTTATAATTTCAACTTATAGAGATTGCTCTATTTAAAGAGATGCTCTATCTCCAAAAGAGGAATTAAGATAACCATGTTTCCTTATATTGATCTTCTTTGAAACCAACTGTAACTTTGTCTCCAGAAATAGCTAATGGTCTTTTGACCAACATACCATTAGTTGATAATAAATCTAACTTTTCATCATCAGTAAGGTCATTCATTTTGTCTTTAAGACCTAATTCACGATATTTAGCACCGTGCGTATTAAAGAGTTTATTTATATCGATATCAGTCGCCTCTAAAATTTCTTTAAACTCGTTTTTAGTGGGCGTATGTTGTACTATATCGATTGGTTCAAAGCTCACACCGTAGTCTTGTAAAAATTTTGCTGCTTTTTTACAAGTAGTACAATTAGGATATTGGTAAAATTTTATCATTATTCTGTACCTCCTATAACTAGTTAACATTAATATATCAAATTTATTGCCAAAACGCTCTAATTAATAAGCTGATTTTTTTTATAACTTCAAAATGTCCGTTATAATAAGCTTAATTATATTTTTAAAAAGGAGAAAATTATGAAACCTATTAATACAAATGATGCATTTAAAGAAACTATACAGAGTAATAACCCTGTCATTGTAAAATTCGAAGCTGGCTGGTGCCCTGACTGTAAAGCAATGGATATGTGGATTGACCCTATCCAAGAAAAATACAATGATTACGACTGGTTTACAGTCAATCGTGACGAGCTTGAAGATGTTGCAGCTGACAACGATGTGATGGGCATACCAAGCTTACTAGTATTTAAAAACGGAGAAAAATTAGCTCACTTACACTCAGCTAATGCGAAATCACCAGAACAAGTGGAAGCATTTTTAGCTGAAACATTTAAATAATTGATTAATAAATGAGATATTTCATCTCATTTTATGGGCTGGGAGAAATTAATTGTCCCAGCCTTAATTATTGTAATGACAGCATTTTTAAAGAGCCACTTCTTTAAAGAGCCACTTCTCAATTTATTGAGTTAGTGGCTCTTATGCATGAGCTCTAGCTCAGGTAATCTGTTTTAAGTTAGTGGCTCTTATGCATGAGCTCTAGCTCAGGTAATCTGTTTTAAATTAGTGGCTCTTATGCATGAGCTCTAGCTCAGGTAATCTGTTTTGAGTTAGTGGCTCTTATGCATGAGCTCTAGCTCAGGTAATCTGTTTTAAGTTAGTGGCTCTTATGCATGAGCTCTAGCTCAGGTAATCTGTTTTAAATTAGTGGCTCTTATGCATGAGCTCTAGCTCAGGTAATCAGTTTTGAGTTAGTGGCTCTTATGCATGAGCTCTAGCTCAGGTAATCTGTTTTAAGTTAGTGACTCTTATGCATGAGCTCTAGCTCAGGTAATCAGTTTTGAGTTAGTGCGATATATGCATGAATATGAATTTTAACTCAGATAAAGCTCCTGTTAGCCTTAGTCATCTTTACCGAAATATAATGACGCAATTTTTTAATATTTAATTATATAATTATAAAAATTAAGAATGGGCACTCAAAGTCAAATTTCACTTTTGATTTTGAATGCCCATTCTTAAAATCACTTTAAAACTTTTCTATTACTTGATCAGTATGACGCTCTCTATGTGGCATTTCATCCTGTAAATCTGTGAGATACAAGAAACCTACAAGTTGTTCATCATCTTTCACATTAAATATCGATCTTATTTCAGGGGTAAATATATATGCCGGTGATTTCCAACATGTGCCAATACCCGCTTCATGTAATAATAGCATTAAGTTTTGTGCGAAAGCTCCAAATGCCATATTATTTTCTAAATCTTCTCGTTGTCTTGGATCTCTTTTTAGAATTAATGCAAGCATGCCACCCAGATTTGTAACAGTGTTATAATGATTTTCTTGTTTTTTATCTAAATTAGGGAATGCGACCTCTGAGAGTTGTTTACTCATAGGGCCCAAGCGATCTTTAGCAATATGAACCACTCTCCAAGGCTCTCTCATGCCATGATTAGGGGCATCTGTCGCTTGCTGTATCGCTTGATATAGAGCATTATCATCTATAGTCATGTCTCTTTTAAAAACCTTAATACTTCTACGATGTGCAATTGCATCTTGTAGTTCCATTGATTATCGCCCTTTCATTAGTGATAATTATTTTCAATTATAAATCAGGCGACCACTATTTTCAAACTACTCGTATAATTTAATTTGTTGCTTTAACTTTTCAACGTGGATTTGACCAGGTGCTTTTGGATCGTCTAAGCAACCATATGAAACTGAGCCTCCAAACAATCCCTGAGCAGTTCTTGAAATTAATCCAAGTTTAGACATCGCTATACCAACAACTTGTTGTGAAACTGTGTCTGCAGTCTCAGACATTGCATTTAATAGATTTAGAACATCTTGTTTATCATGAGGCATAACTGCTACTTTTAAATAATCTGGTTCAAGCTGGTGCATTTTATAATATAAACGTTTTAATACTTCCAATTTAGGTGTTTTCTTAAAGTTATGCTGTGATAATACAACTTCTATATTTTCACTATGAGCTGATTCTATCAAGGTTTGATATTTTTCTATAGGCACTCCTTCTTCATATTCAATATCTATCATATCAACATAATCTAATGAGATTATTTTCTCTAGCACATTTAAGTATTTATCATTTGCTAATCGGCCTTCTCCACCTTGAATCTTTGTTCGATATGTTACTAACAATTTTTTATTTAAATTTAGTTTATATATGTCTTTAGCAATTTTTGCTAAAGATGCTTCATCAAAATTTAACCACTGATCTATTCTTAGTTCTATAATATCTATGGAGTCTTGATATTGTTTTAAATCCTCAATTGTATGTTGTGCAAGTTCATGTTTGGGTGCAATTGTAACAGCTATATCAACTTTGGCCATGTTTAAACTTCCTTTTATTAGTAATATTTAAATTATTGTATAACAATTTCTAAAAATAATACAATTAAAAAACATATAAATTACTCAGTGAAATGATTTAAATAATTTTTCTTGGGTAAACATGAATTAGAAGTTTTTAAGGAGGTCATAAAATGGCAGTAAATTATGAAACGAAAGCAACAAATACAGGTGGACGTAATGGTCACGTTCAAACTGACGATAAAGCAATTGATGTAGCAATTGTACCACCGGCTCAAGCTGATGCTGAAAAAGGCACAAACCCAGAGCAATTGTTTGCAGCAGGTTATGCTTCATGTTTTAATGGCGCATTTGATTTAATCTTAAAACAAAACAAAGTGAGAGGCGCTGAGCCAGAAGTTACTTTGACAGTACGTTTAGAAGATGACCCAGAAGCTGAAAGTCCTAAATTAAGCGTCTCAATTGATGCAAAAGTAAAAAATGTATTATCTCAAGAAGAAGCTGAGAAATATTTACAAGATGCACACGAATTTTGTCCATACTCAAAAGCTACACGTGGCAACATCGATGTTGACTTAAATGTAGCAGTTATTGACTAATATATTCCCCCGAAAAGTTCTTAATTGAAACTTTTCGGGGAGTTTTTTGTCTTTTTATTCCTGGTGTACAATCTAGATGTTTTAGCACTTAATGAATATTTAATTAATTTTCCCCTTCATCTTTATTGTGAGATAAGATGTAAGTAATCAACACTGCAAAAGAAATCAGGATTAGCACTACCAGTGAAACTATAATAGTTATTAAAGCTCCCACAATTTATGCCTCCATTCACATTTATGCATCTCGATATATTATATCATAATTATCATATCTATATTATTCACTTAAATTATATATTAATATTTATTGCGAAGTTTATAAAAAATAATTCTTTTTCATGATGAATTGAAAATGCTCACATATTTTTGCAAAAAATTAAAGATAGTATTGCTCAAATAAATTATTTCCTTTAATATTATAATTAAATTGGCAAACAAGCACTATTTATCCATTTAAAAAAATACTTTGCAGAGGTTAGGAGGCATTTAATGACTCAAATTCGCTATTTAACAACTGAAGATTTTTCTAATTATAAATCCTTGTTACTACAAGGTATTAATAAAGAACTCGAAGTATTAGCCTGGAAATTACAAAATGAGAAATGCTTAAATGATACAGATTTACACAAAGTACTATCCTCAGACTCAACAGATTGTATCGTTCTTGGAGCTTTTGAACAGGATATACTTATTGGCGCTGTTACACTAATTCATCATCAAACCTATAGCTTATCTCATAAAGCAACCTTAGAAAATATGTGCATTAAAAATGTAAATCAAGATTCTAAAGAAGAAATTTCAAAAATGCTTATGCGCCAGATATTTGAAATTTGTAATGAAAAAGAAATTGAAATATTGATGACTTCACTTATTTCAAATAACATTAGTGGTAAAGTCTTTTTTAGTAACTTAAATTTTGAAACACTTGTGTTGGAACAGCATGCTAGAAAATACGATAATTATTACGTAGATGAGCATTGGCTTATTTATCATTTTGATGGAAATGAAAGTGACTTATTTGTTTAATAGCTATAATTACTAAATCGTTGTCACAGGGCAACTAAATTCCCCTATTTCTTAATTATTTTTAAATGAAAGTTGATAAATTGTTTTTTATTTCAAAGTACCTAATTAATATGAGCCTAATCTACTAATCTTAAAAATGACTTGCAATTATATTGCTAAACAAATATTATTTTTGTTAAGTGCTATTTTATTAATAAATATTCTATTCATCTTATTATTTAAGAGAGGGCTGAACATTTTGAAATATGCTACAACGTTATTATCACTGTTCTTGTCATTAATCACACTTGCTACCCCATTATTAGTAGTTAATAAAGTTTTAGAGGGTAACCTACCAATATTAGCAGGTGGACTATTTATCTTAGGCGTTATATTAATTAATATATATGCAGGAATACGTGGCGACCGTATTGCTAATTTATTTGCCTTATGTGTCTCCATCTTTTCATTCATCTTATTAAGCTATCCGTTATGGAAACCTTTTGTAATTGGTTTTTTATATTACTAAATAAATATCCCTACTTATTTATAAAAGCTTTATGTTTACTTTGTTTGTAATCATAAAGCTTTTTTATAGTTTATTAATGCAATAAATATGAGTTTACACATTTTTAATTTTACAAATTTTCTGAAAACGCTATAATATAAAAAATAAGGGGGAGAACGTTATGAATTTAGCACTATTAGGTTTTATCATGATTATTATTTTTATGATATTAATCATGACACGTAAAATGTCCGCATTAACAGCTTTAATCGTTTTACCAACGATTTTCGCTTTGCTTGGTGGCTTCTACGCTGGGATAGGTAAATTTATGCTCGAAGGAATAGAAACAGTAGCACCGACTGGAATTATGCTTACATTCGCTATTCTCTACTTCGGCGTCATGATAGATGCAGGTTTATTTGAGCCTGTAATTAACCAAATCATTAAAGTGGTCAAAGGGGATCCAGTTAAAATTGCATTTGGTACTGTAATCTTAGCTTCAATGGTAGCGTTAGATGGAGATGGCACGACTACGTTTATCATCACAGTTACAGCAATGATGCCACTTTATAAAAAAATTGGTATGAGCTTATATACACTGTCAACACTCGCGTTATTGTCCATTGGCGTTATGAATATGCTACCCTGGGGCGGACCGACAGCACGAGCTATTTCCTCATTACAAGTAACAACTGAAGAGGTATTTATTCCAATCATACCAGCAATGGTGGCAGGTATTGTTTTTGCTTTCAGTGTTGCATTCATACTAGGAAAGCGTGCTAAAAAACATATTACTTCTTATACCGATATAGATTTAAATGATATTAAACCAGAAATTTCAACTGAAGACTCATTGTTAAAAAGACCAAAAATGCTTATACCAAACGCAATACTTACAATTTCACTTATTGTCTGTTTGATAATTGGTATATTACCAATCCCAGTGATGTTCATGCTTTGGTTTGGAGTAGCGATTTTATTAAATTATCCAAATCTTAGTATTCAAAATTCTGTGGTAAAAAAACATGCAGGAGACGTCCTATCAGTTATCAGTTTAGTATTTGCCTCAGGTATTTTTACAGGCGTAATGAACGGTACTAAAATGGTTAACGAAATGGCAAATACCTTAGTTAATATCATTCCTGATGCTATGGGTAATCACTTTGCATTAATAACTGCCATATTAAGTGGACCATTTACATACTTCATGGCAAACGATCCATTTTATTACGGTGTACTACCAATTCTTGCCGAGTCTGCACAACAATTCGGCATTTCAAAAGTTGATATGGCAAGAGCATCCGTCTTAGGCCAACCATTACATGTGCTCAGTCCTTTATATGCCGCTGGTTATTTACTAGTCGGCATGCTTGATATAGAATACGGACAAAATCAAAGAATCGTTATAAAATGGGCAGTAGGATCTAGTTTATTTATGATACTTGTGGCGTGTATTTTAGGAATTATACCGTGGTAACACTATATTAAACTTTTAAAATAAATTATAATATGAGGGCTATGTTATCTATCTAAAAAAGATAGATGACATAGCCCCATTTTTGGTAAATAGTATCAATATGCAAGATTATAATTTTTGTCAGTCTATATTTATGTTAGGTTGTCCTGCATACCCCACTGCAACTTTTTAAAATATAAAATTCCATTACAAACTTAGACAGCAAATAAAATACTTTAGAATAAATAAATTTATATTATGCAAACCGTTTGATTTATGTTTTACATGGGTAAAAGTTAACGTCGGATTTACAATATTGAGGAGTGTTTTTATGAATCAAATTAATGAATGTAATTATATCAATCCTTCTAAAGTTTCACTTGATTGGGAATGCTTTGTATTGAGCAAAAGTGACATGGAATTAGATGGATTGCCAAAGGAACTCATTAATTCTTGGATGGCACAAAATATCATTGAACCTTTTTCTATTAGAAACAACGAGATTAATTTTAAAACAACAGATATAAAAGCTGCTTTAGAAAAACAAAATTGGTATTATGACAATTAAAGTATTAGTTAACTAATTCTATGTTATTTCGATATAAACTTAATGCTCGTTTTGCAGAAGCTAAAAATTCGTGATCAAAATAATTACTATAGAAATATGAATTTAATGCAATAAAACTTGTTTCATTTTTCGGAAAATTTTTGTCGCCTATAATATTATGCGCAAGTTGCCCGAGCGGTGTATCATCTTCTATAAAACCGATTACAAAATCATAAAATGTCATAAGCATTACCTCGATTATCTATATTTTAATCGTTACAGTCTTTTCCAAATGTGAGCGTTTGTTTAATCATAACAAATAATAAAGTTTTGTCTATCACGATACATTTATAAATTTAAATGTTTTCAAATTAAATACTGCTATGACAATATTTAATTTGAATTGTAAAATTTACAAAGTTTTTTTAATTTAATGTTAACTTCATAAATTAAACTAAAGGTAGGGATGTTTATATAATATAACTGTATAAATAACCTACCTTTTCAATGTGTCTAATAAAATAAACGCACTAAATATAACATTACAAAAAGTAATAAAATGTCTAATCACTATTCTCTTAATATATATTGACTGTTACTTAAACTACCAAATCTTTCTATCTGTACAAGCGAGTTGATTACAAATATTTTTCAACTAACAACTTTTTTTGTCCCTCTTTTGTCATTCACCAAAACTACTTACCATGAACATACTCTTTTCCCTTTCAAACAAAAAGAGCTATAAAGCAATCCAAAACAACAGATTACTTTATAGCTCACATGCATAAACTATTTAGTTGTACTTATACTAACACGTTACCATTTTGATCTGCCGGTTTAAATAATGTTAATATTGCGCCTATAATAGCTAGTATTTGTGGAATGCCAGTCCAACAAAAGACCAAGAATAATAAGCCCATTCCTGTTTTTCTAGCATAAAACTTATGAATTCCAAAGCTACCTAAAAAAACAGCTAAAACAATGTAAATAACTTTATTTACTTCATTCATATTTTTGTCTCCTTACTTATTTATATTGACTTCATTATACATCAAACCATTTAATAAATTAAATAATATTACATATTATCATAATATACTTTGAAATATGTTTGTTCTAACTTCAAAATATCTGAATAACTATTTGGCATAATTTCAATGCTTAATTCGATAAACTTGTCTAAAATAAAGATTATCAAGCGTACGTTATACTTATCATCTTTAAACTTTTGTTTAATTTGTTCAATTATCGTATTTTCTTCTAAGAGTACTAATGCGCGTCCATAAGTTTTATCTACTTTACCTCTTTGAAAAGCTGGCTCTAAATAATTAAGCATGTCATCTACACTACTGTAAGTTTCAAGCCCAGTTTGGATATGCAAATGCATTTTGTCAGCGATTTCTCTAATTCTCTCATCTTCTTGTTTATTTTTGGGCATTAATCCTTCACGAATCATGTTTTTTTGTTCAATAATATCATTTTCTACTTGATTATATAACTCAACAAAATCACTAACGCTTTTCGACTTTAATGTTTCTATCTTTTGTTCAATCTGTGTAAAGTTATTGTCATATTCTTCCATTATTAACCCTCTTTTCATACTTCAAATAATTAGAACTTACTATTTATTATCCATTCTTTAATAAGTGAAACTTTAAAATTCATCCTATATGAGATTGTAAATTAGTGATAAGATGATAATGCTATAAGATTAAATGTAACTACAGTTAAATTTTGCACAAAATTAGCATTTTCATAAGTGCATACACATAAAAAGGAGGTGTAGTATTTTGAATCTACATTTCATGGTTGTTTTTTGGTTATCGGTAATTTTCTTAATTTGTGGTATAGGTGCGCTTATCGCATATAAAGTAAGAGGATCGCAACAAGCTAAAGAATCTTTACTTGGCGTTACAGTCATGCTAATTGTTTTTGGTGTTGTTGGTATACTATTCTCGTTAATATTTAGTTAAAAAATAAATTTAAATTTATTTTTTCGAAGTATCTATAAAACTATACTTCGAAAAATATCGTATATTATTTCTTAACATAGAATTAATCGGCGCAAAATCCTAAACACAAATCTAATGGTAATTTCAGAAAACAAGTCCATAACGCTTTAAATTAGGAACAAGACAAAATCAATTTTGATTGTTGTACTGTTCCTTTTTAATAAAATCAAACTACTTTTTCTATTATTTTAAACTTCCCTTTTAATCTTGAAGAAAGGTGTAAATGATTAATACCACTATTGCTAAAATAAAAAAATAAATAAAGCGTTGGAAAGTACGTTTCTTTTCATGGCGTATTTCATCTTTAGCATAATTTTTATTTTCATGTAATCTAGTGTTAATAAATAAAAACGGCATTGTCGCTAAAAACGCGAAAATAAGACTTAATATTACAATAATAACTATGTTCATAGGTTCACCTCTATAAAAACATTGTTTACTTAATTCTTATTCCCTGTATTTTGTACTTTAATGGAAATTTGATTAAATATATTAGAAGTAGTGTTACAGCTCTATGATTTATAATGAAATTAATTTCGATTTAACTCGATAAAATTTTAAAAGGAGGTATCATTTTGAATTTAACTTACTTACCACAATGGTCAGTTATTAATCAAAGTCAAAAACAATTTGTTATACAAGAGGATGCCACGTCTATTTCAATAGTTAGTCCTATAAATGATTACGCTATGGGCATTTTAAGCCAGGTATCTTTTGATATCGAACAAGGGACTGTCACAAACTATAAAGTAGAAAATAATAGCAAATCTTTAATTATTGAAATCGACGAATCAAAGAAACACTTAATAATTAAAGATATTTAAAAAACTATATTCTGAACATTAATTAAGGTGAAGTATTAGAATTATATTTTCACTTATTTAAGTAATTAACGGGTATAATATTTATAGCATGAGTTATTTATTTTATCTAATATAAGATGGGTGAGTGATTTGAATGAAATTCTTTAGAAATTTATTGTTACTCGTATCTGGTGTATTAGTCGTCCGTGCACTGTTATTAAGTGTTGATAGTTCAACTAACGAAAAAGTAGAAAACAAAGTTAACGTTCAAGATAAGCAAAAATAATAAATTAATATTAATTTAACTAACAATCATTAAAATTCTATAAAATGATTGTTAGTATTATATTCTAGGATTTATTTTATATTTTAAAGAGAGGTAACTATGCAACATTTAAAAACTAAAATTGAAAATTACCAAATCTACATATATTTTACTGCTATATTACTTGCTATAATTACGGGATTAACATCAGATCATTTAACAAAATTACTTGAATCTGCCATACCTATTTTTATTGGAATTTTAATGTTTAGTATGTTTGCCCAGGTTCCTTTTTTTAAATTAAGAAAAAATATTCTAAGTGGCAAATTTATTATGGCCCTATTTTTATCAAATTTTATACTTATCCCTATCTTCGTGTATTGTTTAATTCAGTTATTCAACATTACTTCCCCTGCTATATTGATAGGTCTAATGCTCGTATTGTTAACACCCTGTATTGATTATGTAATTGTCTTCACCTCACTAGGCAAAGGCAACGCACAATATATGTTGATTTCTACACCTATTTTGTTTATTTTACAAATCATCTTATTACCCTTGTACTTTGTTATCTTTAATAGCGAAAATGCATTTTCTTTCAGAGATTTAGCACCATTTATTCAATCGTTTATCATTTTTGTCGTTCTACCATTTATGATTGCTGCATTACTACAATATTTTAGTAAACATGCTTTGACTATTGAGAAAACGTTAAAAATTACTGGATGGCTTCCAGAAATTTTTATGTCTTTTGTACTTTTTGCAGTTATTGGATCTCAAATACATAAAATCACTCATGATTTAAGCATCTTAGTTACTGTTATCCCCATCTATATCATATTTATGATTATCGCTCCTTTCATTGGATATCTATCAGGAAAAATATTCGCATTAGAAACTGCGACTTTACGAACATTAGCCTTTAGTTCAAGTACAAGAAACGCTTTGGTTGTATTACCTTTAGCTCTTTCATTACCACATAGCTGGGTAACAATTACAACAACTGTGATTATCACACAAACGTTGGTTGAATTAGTAGGAGAAGTCTTTTATATAAAAATCATACCTAAAATAATCAAATAAACTTTTCTGTAGAATCTTTAAACCAACACACTCAACACCCCAGATATAAAAAAAGTTTTTTATTTATTAGCGATTACATATCATACAACTAAAAATTTTGTTATGATAGATATCAATCGTAAAATATTACCTTTTGGTTTAAAATCTTCGAATAAGTTAATATTTTAATACGTTTGGATATGAATTTATTATGCTTCATATTGAAATTAAACTATTAAACTAAGGAGTGGATGTTTTGAAAAAATTTATTTTAGTTTTATTAGGGGTATTAGGCACAGCATTTTTAATCAAACCATTATTAACAGTTGTAGTCGATGACGAAGACGAAAGTGTTGATGAGGATCGAACAAACGAACAATTTTAAACTCAACTATTTATAAATTATCATAAGTTAATTATAAATATATTCAAAAGCGCCGACAAACTCTTAAGATTTTGTTGGTTTTTTATTTTGCTAATTTTAAGCACAATTCAAATATTGTTAATTTGTGTAATTTTACTATAAAATAGATATATAGTTTTCTTTCCTATTGATTTTGTATTCCATTAATTCACTAAACCTTTAAGCCCTCTATACATGAGAAATTTCTAAATTTGAGGTGATTTTATGCAAATACTAAGAAAAGTGACTGACAATGACAGTCTTTTATATTATGTGAAAACTGACCTAGGCTTAATTATTAGAATTAAAGCTAATCCCTCTTTAAACAAAGCCGAAACAAAACAAATGCTGGTTGATGTAGCAAATGAAATGGATGATAAATTGAGGAGCAATATTGAATAAATAACAGACTCGATATTCGAGAATTTAATGACTGCTTATGTCTAACGCCTTCCCCATTAGCTAATTTCATTTCTATAAACTATTCACTTCTTAAGGAATTAATATCATAAGACACTTAAATTAACTGTGAAAGAATCTATAGTTAAAGATTTTTTCACAGTTTTTATAATTTTATTAAAGAATAACTTCAAAATTTCTTAGAGATTAAATAACAAGAAAAAGCGCCACCCTTAAGAATGGCGCAAATCTCGAAAATATAATCCACACTAGAGTTTGGAGGACTTCTTGTGCTTATTAATATGTACCCCGAATTCATTTAATAAAAACATAAATTACTAACTTATTATTAATTTTCTTAGATTTATTTATTAATTCTACAAATTCATTTTAACCCCTTCAATAATATAAACTTTGCTGTTTAAGAAAAAAATTAAATAAATTCAATCATACTGTTGGAAAACAAATTAATAAAAAGTTATCCTATATACAAAGCATTAAATGAAATAAGTGATAAATAAGCGTTATTCGTAGTAATAATTTACAACACATTTCTATTTAGTTAGGTAGTAAATTAAATAGAAATGTTTCAATAAAAAGGGTGATGAAATGGAAGTACTACGTAAAGTTTATAAGGACGATGAACCAGTCTATCATGTAAAGACTGACAAAGGGTCAGTTATTAGAATCAAAGGTTCTGATGAATTAACAGACCAAGAAACTGAAGAACTATTAACACTAGTATCTCAAGATATTGATAAAATGAAAAAATAAACGATTACATTTTATAGGCTACTACAAAATGTATGATACAGTAACTTATTAGGTGCATGTTTAAAGAAAGGGGCAATTAAACAATAAAGCACCTTCTTAAGTTAAAAAATACATTAACAGTAGTAATACAATGAGATAAAAATTTAATAATATGTTTCTAATAAATAATTTTGAGATTATTAACACATACGAAATGCGTGAATATGAAACCTAAACCTTGTTTTAGATTTCGAATTCACGCATTTTTCTCATTATATTATCAGGTTATTAACGATCTAAATGCATTTGAAAAGTTATATGAGGAATATTGTCTTCTAAGTAAACATCTGAGACACTTTTAAATCCAAATGACTCGTAAAATGACTTAAGGTATGCTTGGCCGGATATTCGAACTTGCGTTTGCTTATAGCTTTCTTTAATCTTATTCAGTGTTACTTTTACTATTTTTCTACCATAATGAGATTTTCTATATTTTTCTACTACTAGCACCCTACCAAAAGTAATATAAGACGGGTGTTCAATAACACGACTATATGCAATGATTTCTTCTCCGTTTTTAAGCATTACATGTAACGTATTTAAATCAAATTCATCTACTTCTTGATATGTACAATTTTGCTCAACTATGAATACATTGACTCTAGCTTGAAAAACTTTAACCAATTCTATATTTGACATTTCTTTTGTGTGCTTAACAACTAATTCCATCCTATGTTCCTCCAATAAATAAAAGTACCAGATTTACCTCACCTCTTAAAACAAGAACATATAGCATAAATCTAGCACTATCAACGAAATTAATCCATTAAATAACAAATAATATATATTTAATTTTCATCCGATCTGAAATCATTCAGTATAAAATTATTTGTACTTTTCATGATAATGGCTTTAACTAAAAGTTTATATTTTATTGTTCAACAATTTGAATTAAATTACCACAAGTATCATCAAATATGGCATATTTCACACCTTCAACCTCTTTGGGTTCTGTATGAAATTCAACCCCTTTATTTAACAATAATTCATGTTCTTTCTCCAAGTTATCTACACCAAACATGGTTATCGGTATACCCGCTTTATATAAACCATCTTGATAGTTCTTTGCAATTTGACTTTCATTAGGCTCCAAAACGATTTCAACCGGATTATTAGAATTATCTTCAGTTACCGTTAACCATCTAAAGCCGCCACCCATTTCAATGTCATGCTTTAATTTAAACCCTAATTTTCCAGTATAAAATTGTTGTGCCTCATCTTGATTATTAACAAAAATACTCATAGCAATTATTTTCATTATAAATCTCCTTATTTTTAATTTATTTTATACATATTCCCAAATCAGATACTTTTGACACATATCTACAATTAAACATACAATTTACACATTTCTATATCCAGATAAAAAATACATGTAAACATACAATTTTTTATTTAATTTACTTAAATAAAAAAACATAAATTTTGTAATAATAGCAACCATATATTACAATTAAAAGTGGTATTAGTATTATCTATTTATAGGAGTGAACGATTGTGAAAATTCTTAACGAATTACGCGAGAAATCTAATTTAAGCATATCTAAACTAGCTATTAATTTGAATAATGGCTATGGTACAGATATCAGAAATTGCCAAATATGGGACTGGGAAAATGGCTATCGCACAATTTCAGAAAAAGATGCTGAAATGCTAGCAGACTATTTTAATGTTTCAGGAGAAACATTTAATTCATAATTGCATTAGACGGAATGTAATATAAATTAAGGGACAACAAATTGTTAATAAGGCTATGGCATAGCAAATGTCATAGCCTTTCATCATGTAAGTGATATTATCAAACCACTCTAATAACATACTCTATTTAACTAAAAGTAACTACATCTTTCTATTACATTTCAACTCATACCATTACAATTTTTTCTAACTATACTATTTTTTGTAGACAATAGTAATAAAGTAGTCAACGCCTTCAATACTATTTGTTACAGATGGTGTAACACTCACTAATTCCCAGTGTTGTTTCTCATCCACATTTTGTAAGAATTCGTTAACACGTTCATCAAATTCTTCAAAACTTTCTTCATATTGCATGTGCAATGTTTTTATCTTCATTATAATCTTTCCTTTCCACAATTTTTTCCTTAACCAAGTGTAAATCTTTAGATTTTTCATAACAAACATTACGATACTTGTTGAGTTTGGTTAAACACTTTTATTGTAAGGATACTTTTTTAAATTTTAGAAATACGTATTTCATTATCTAACCAATCAACAATTTCTTTGAAAATACTTAAATTATAAGAGGATTCATTTAATATCTCATGTTGTAATCTATCATAAATATGAATAGATTTATGTTCAGATTCTATTTCTTGGTATAATTGTAGCGAATCATGATAACTTACTAATCCATCTTCTTTACCATGTAATATCAAAATATTGTTAGTAAAACGTTCCGCATTATTTTTCAAATATGTTATGCCATCTAGTAATGTGCGAATAAGCCCCATAGATATCTGTTTCGAGTTTAATTGATCAATTTCATATTTTCTAATAACTTCAGCATCAGAACATACACCATCCCCTAATTCATTTTTAATATAAGTGTCTGATGAAATGCTTGGATCAGGATTACCAAATAATTTATTGTTATACCTTGTTAACGCACCTGATGTAACTACACCATCTACAGTACCAGGGTAAATTGTTTCAAATAAAGTCACTGTATAACCGCCCATGCTATGTCCAATTAGATATACTTTCCCTTCGAAAGTGGTTTTTACATATTCTATTATAGCTGTTAAATCTTCAACAATTTCATACATATTACTGTAATAAGTTTGAGCTCCTCCCGATCTGCCATGTCCTCTTTGGTCGTATCTTATTACATTAAAATCATTTTCATTTAAATATGCCGCTAAAATATCATAACGATCTAAATGTTCGGCTAACCCATGTACTATAATAATGTTTGCATTCGCTTCTGGAGTATCATTAATTTTAGTATATAGTTTCGTATTATCTGATGAATTTAAATATTTAATATAATGCATATAGTTCACCTCTCAATTTATAAATTTTATACTCGCAATTATGTCTACCCTTATTGTATCAATTTACACTTATCTTTTTTATGTAGTTACTTTACTTTTTATTGTAGATATTATTTTATTTGCACTTTTAAAAATAGTTATACACTAATGAATTTGGTATACTCAAAATAATCAAAACTCAATGGAGAAGGTTATATTATGTATAAATCAATAGACTTTATAAGCTCAATATTTAAATCTACGAATAATATTAATTTTAAAAATTGGGAAACAGAATTTTTTAATGAGGAGTATGAGAGTTGTACTTTTCAAGTTAATAAACAAACTTTTAGAAGTAGAATCGCTAAAAAAACACCGAATAAGCAAGGGTATTTTGTAGTATTTTGGACTAAAGATAACAATAATAAAAACAGACCTTTTACTTATAATGAATCATGTGACAAATTAATTATTACAGTAATGGATGAAAGTCATAAAGGGTTATTTATATTTCCAAAAGACGTGTTAGCTAAACAGAATATTATAGCTAACGGAGTAAAAAAAGGAAAAATGGCAATAAGAATTTATCCAACTTGGGAACACAAATTAAATCAAACTGCAATTAAAACTCAAAGTTGGCAATCAAATTATTTTATTGATTTAACTGATAATATTGACAAAACTTCACTATACAAATTGTTAAAATGAAAAATTTAACTAACAATATTTAGAAAATATTAAATACTATTAAAATATAACTTCATAGATTCTCTGCGTTTCAACTTTTGGAAATCAAAAACTAATTATAATCTATGCATAATGATTAGTTTAATTTTTGTATTATTGTTGAAGTTTTAATATAGTTTATATCATAATAATTTGCCATGCTTTTTAAAAATTGTAATAGATATATTTCATCAACTTCTTCTTTTTTAAAGGCTTCCTTTAAATAGTTATGTAAGCTTTTTTCTGATGAACTACACTTTCTTTTAAAATAACCCCACATATGATCATATGCGTTAATAATTGACCCATTACTTGGTGTAGTATTTAGTGCTTCATTAATTAAAGTTTCAATTTCTTCTATCGTTGTATCGTATTTCAATTGTTCTCTAATCAATTTATATTTATTTTGGTCATGCCATAACACCTCATATTTATGCTGTTTCCATAACTGCTCAATTTGATATTGTCGACTCATTATAATGCATCCTTTTTAACTCCCCATTAAAAAATGTATTTTAATTGAAGAACATTTTTTTTGATGTAACATATATAAGTTAAAAACATGATATATATTTATTTTTCTTATCTTTATAGCTATTATTACCTTATTTTCATTTTTACAAACCAGAACAACATCTATATTATTGAATTTACAGTTAAAATTTAAAAACTAAAAATAAAGTTAATACTAGGCTCCTACAACTTTTAAATTACAGTTAATGATATGCTTGTATGGGAGCGTGATATAAATGTCAAAATATATTTTGTCTTATAATTTAAATTCTATTTCATACGGATATGAAAAATTACCTGCACAATTAAAATCTTTAGGTAATGCACTATTTATTTATAGTGGTTTGTGGTTTTTGCAAAGCGATTTAGACAAAAATACAATATGTGAAAGTATCAAAACATCTTTTAATGCAACTGATGATTTTCTAATTTTTGAAATTGAACAAAGTCCTTCAGGTACATTAAACGCACAAAAATATTCTGAAATTCAAAAACTACTAGATGCATAAAATATTGATTTATTTAGATAATGTCTAATATTTCTTAATAATACACCTTATACGCATTTACTACTCAAAAATGCGTTTATAGCACAAATTGAATTATTGTCTCTTTCTTAGGAGGAATATTTTTTATTCATAACCTCCATTTTCAGAGCGAAAAAATGAATTTTCATTAGAGTAACATATGCTGCTCACCATTGCTTTTCTCTATCTTATAAACTTCGTTATTTCTGCCATATATAATTCGTTTTAAATACAAATATACCAAGTTACATACTTTTTAATTTGTTTCAAATTTTATCATTTTGTATATTATTTATAGAATGGTCTAAAAATATTTTGAGGTAAATAACATGGCAGATGAAAGTAGGTTTGAACAAGTTAAAGGAAACATAAAAGAGACAACAGGCAATGTTATGGATAATAAAGTATTAGAAAAAGAAGGTAAGGCTTCTAGTAAAGCAAAAGAAGTAACTGAAAACGTTAAAGACAAAATCAGTGGCATTATCGAAAAATTAAATAATTAATAATAACTTATGTAAGATCACAATGCTAATTATTGTGATCTTTTTTTTAGATAAATTTACAACAGTTCATTAAAACAGTCAAAACAGATCTCTTTAAAAATTAGATCTTATCATTCTAGATATAAACATAGTGCACTTTATAGTTGCAAAAGCGTTTATATGTAGTACAATTAAACAAAACATACTATTTCTATAGGAATATCAGTTTTATAGTTAAATAGTGGATTTATTTAAAAGTATATACTTAACTAAATTTTTAAAAAGTTATTTTAAGGGGACATTATGAAAATTATTAAATATGAAATTGGTAGTATAGACATTAATTACACAGTCGAGACATTTAAGGGTCATGTGTTTACACATGCTTTTCCTAAAGATACACCGTCAGATAATGTTCAACGTTATTTAAAGCTATTATCAAATACTGTGGATGAAAGAAAAATTAAATAAATACTTTTAACTTGTATAACAAAGGAGTGAATCGACCTACTTATTAAAACAATTAGTTGGCTGACACACTCCTTTATGCTTATCCATGGTACTTACTAATTTTTTAGTTATCTAACATTATAAATTATCCATAAAAAATGTTTTTATCTGTTCATCTTTTATAAAGTAATAAGACATTTTTCCTTCTTTGTATTTATCAAGTACCCCTTTTTTATATAATAATCTTAAATGATGTGATGTAGTTGCGATACTCATATTTAATAATACTGATATATCACATACACACATTTCACTTTCTTTTAGTAATCCAAGTATAATTTTAACTTTGGTCTCATCAGAAATCTTGCTGAAAATACTTAATAGCGACTTAGGTGCAGCTTCCTCAATGAAATTTTGTGCGTTTTCAATTTTTTGTTTATGCATATACTGTACTTCACAAATATAATCATTAACCATCTCTTCCACTTCCTTAATTTATAATTAAATTATAAATAGTTTGTATTGTCTCATTTTCAATTATAATGAATAATCCTAGCCCTATGTATATTACAGCCATAATCCAACGATTAAATCGTTCAATCACTTCACCTATACCTGGGATTTTTGATAAAAGTTGTGCTGAAAATACTAATAGCAAAATTAAAATAATAAATATGATTAATGTCGTTATCAGTTCTACTGTATTTAAAGTTATAAAGTATGGCACAAATAAACCAACATTGTCTGCGCCACAACTAGCTATGGTAACAAGTGCAACAATACCAACAAGCTTACTTAGGCCCTTTTCATTTAATTCTCTTTTAGCTCTCTCTTCACCTTCACAATCACCAGAAATAGCTACGCGAACCCCTAAATAAATTGGTATTAAACCTAATAATCCTAAAATCCACTTTTCAGGAACATAGTTTAATACAAATGCTAAAAATAAACTTATTATAATTAATGCTAATGAACCTAAATATTGGCCAATATAAATATCTCGGTATTCTTTTCTTGTATTAGCTCTAGCAAAAAATATTAATAAAATGACTAATAAATCTACTGCTGTAGCTGTGTACAGAATAATTGCTGTAATAATAGTTTGTAGCATAATACACCTCATTCAAAAACACTTTTGAATGTATTGTATAATATTAAACGTTATAATTAAATAGTAAGTTCACTAACTACTATATAATTTAGTTTTTATCCTCCACCAATAACTCCAAAATATTCAGTTAAAAATCAAAAAAACGGGACATCAATCTAAATTAAAAAATTAAGATTTTAATGCCCGTCAAAATAAGAATCACACCTAATCCTGTATGCTTTTAGAACTTACAGTAAAATGTCTACATATTTAAAAACTAAAATTGAAGATTATGATTCGATTTCTGTCTTATTATTAATTTTTACTTAGTCCTTTATTTATTATAATGCGGTCGAATAAATACCAATTCTGATTCATAATCATGAACGACCTTATGCGCAACCTCAGTTTTATCTTCACCACCGCCTTCCCAATTTTGGTCTAATGATTGAAATTGAAGATAATTACCATCATAATTGCCGTTAGTTACAATTGCTGTATGACCAGCACCTTCACCATAATTTTCATTAAATACTACAATATCGCCTGCAGTTGCTTTAAAATTAGGTGTATTTTCATAAACTGTCGCTTCACCTATAAAATTATTTTCTTCTGGAATATCTTTTGCATAATCACCCTTTAACCCATGACCATATAAATAATCCCACTGTTCATTTACAAGATCGAAGCATTGCCATCCATACTCTGAATCATAATCCCAACCTTGACCGTTTAAAGTTTCAACATGATTAATTGCATCTTGCTGTGTAGCATTTGTAGCAGCTGAAGCATTACTAGATTGATTTATTCCAAATATGTATAATATTGCTACTATTAAAAACGTACTGATTTTAAAAATATACTTAAACATACAAAGCCCCTTTGTTTATTATAATTATTATGTAACTTTAATTTTCACTATAACTTATTTCATTAATTCTTTATACTAAAACTATTATCACAAAATATAAACGGAGGTAACGTAATGGAATACTTTGCTACATTATACTTTTTCGCTAGTAAAATGGGTGCTGGTAAATCAACGACTGCTAAAAAAATAGCTAAAGATAAAAATGCCGTACTATTATCAGAAGATGAAATTCTTGAACAGTTTTATCCAAATCAAATAAAGACATTTGATGATTACTTAACTTATTCAAATTGTATTAAACCTTTTATTAAAAATCACGTTCAAAATTTATTAAGAGTTGGTACAAATGTGGTCATGGATTTTCCAGGCAACACTCAAAAACAACGAAAGTGGTTTAGCAATATGACTTCAGAAATCCAGGTTAGTCATAAACTCATTTATCTAAATATATCAGACGAAACATGTTTACAAAGGTTAAAACAACGAAATATTGAAAATCCTGAAAGAGTTAATTTTGACACATTAGAAACGTTTAATTATGTTAGCCAGTATTTTGAAGAACCTAATGAATCCGAAGGACTCAATATATTAGAAATAACGCAGTAATCATTCACTAAAATTTTCACATAAAATTAAAGAGCACTTCTTATGATTTTTGATAATTCATAAAAAGCACTCTTTTTTCTATAACTTAGTACAATTATTTAGTCACTCACTGCGAAATAATTGCCTTGACCATCTTGGAAATTAAACACTCTTGTACCTGACATTTCAATTATCTCATGACCTGTTAAGCCTTTTTCTTTTAATTTTTCATACAATGCATCAAGATTCTTTTCTTTGAACATTAGAGATGGAGTTGTAACACTTACTTCAGGACTGTATTTTTCCATAAACTCTTTTTCAATAATTAAAATTGATGTTTCAACATTATGATTTGGTGCCACTTCTACTGCTTTAAAACCTTCTGCCATTTCTTCTTCAGAAATTATAACAAATCCTAAAATATCGGTCCAAAATTCAACTGACTTCGCTTGATCATCAACATATAACATCACTTGATTTAACTTTTCCATTTAAAAACACCCCACTTGTTTATATATAATTACCATTATATTACCGTTTAGAAACATCATTAGTAATAATTACTTCAAATTATTGATATACAAAGGTTATAAGTTAAATAATATTAAGTAGCTAACATAAAGTTCCTATTTAATTATAAGTAATTATATTGCAAGATATAAGATTTTGTTATCACAAAACTTAATTATATATAGTACAATTAACTAATATAATTATTTTACGTAGTATACAGAAAAACCCATGTAAGTGTTACTAATAAATTTTAGTATTGGGAGTATTTAAAAAATTATTAATACAAAATTAATAAGATCCAAAAAATCCTTAAAATTTTATTTAAAGGAGCATATTTATGAAAATTATAGATTTTAGTTATAACCACGAAAATTATACTTACATTGTAAAAACTATGCCAGGTGTCGTATTTTCTCATTCAGTGCACAAAGATATGCCACCTAATAAAGTTAATTCTGAATTACTTCAAAGAGAAAGACAAGTTGAACAACAATAACTAACTTGTTACATTTAACAAAAACGGGAAATCAAACTTAGGGGAGTTAATATGAAAATATTAAATTATAGTATAGAACACGATGTTTTTAGCGAACTTGTTACTATTGTGGCAGAAACAGCAAAAGGAAAACAATTTAGTTTTACTTTTGCAGATAGTCACACGCTTAAGGAAGTCAAAGTTAAATTGGAAGAACTTGCTGATGCCATAGACAACAATAAATAATTTAAAACACTTGAAGATTAATGAAACTATCGATTATTTAACTTATGGGATACAGAATATTAATCACTGCCATAAACAAGGCAGTGGTTTCTTTAAGTAGTCCTAGTAAATACTTATATAATTTCTTAGACAGAAATATCCTATCAATACTTGTGTTTACATTTGATAAGTAAAAAATACATCACTTAACCTTTTTCTATGAAATGGACATCTATTTTTTGGATATATAACATCATTTCATGCTTCTAATCAAAATTGTTAACATACAAAAACATAAAAACCTCATCAACAATGATGAGGTTTAGACATTATAGCTTAATTTTTGCTTTCCTAGGTATATCTTTTTCTTTTACTTCACTATATCCTTTCACTTCTCCAACTTTATAATTTAATTCTAAATAATGATTGGTTTTTAATTTTTTAATAGCTGTATAAGTAATCTCTTTTTCATTACCGTCTTTATCATATGCTTTATTCCTATATTCATATTGCTTAGTACCTTTACCAGAATCTGTTACACTTCTAGGCTGATTAGTCTGTATATAGTATTTTTCACTTGTAATTAAAGGATTTAAGTTAGCAAGATTTCTAACGTTTTTACTATCTGTATGAGATTCAGCATATAATTTCCAAAAAAATAACACTAATATTATTGCTATTATAAATATAAATATTTTAAAAATAATTTTCATTATTTAAACCTCCTAAATTTTATACCAATACTAACATTTCACTATAATTAAATCGTTTGAAAATCCTTACAAAATACTACTTACGTGTGACAATTTTGAAAGAAACATCTTGTCGTATATCGAATAAAGATTGCTTTGGTCATAAATTTCGCTTTGCAATCAATTCAAATGCCTATTGTTAAAATTTTAAAATTAAAACAATAGTATTTAAAGTTTGGAGAATTGATGATTAATACATTGATTTCTTCCGAAGGCTATAAACAACAAACCACCCATATACATAATTGGGTGGTTTGTTTAATAATGAATATTTATTTTAAAAGTTTACCTTTTAAATGTATTGCTGCAACAATAATTATTCCATTTGAGATCCCTACTAATATACCGCCTAGCGTATTATCTAAATAATTGAATATAGCGTATGAAATACTAAGCATTAAAATTAGAGCTACTACTACAATAAAAAATATTCTCATAGTTCTCCTTTCATAGACGAAAATTTATTGAAGTTCTATAACTAAATTATTTTACTTTCTCGAATTAACTATAGTATATTTTTTATTTTGTAATGTCCTCATGAATATTACATTGTATTTCAATTATTTAATGTCTAAGATAACTTTGCACTTTCATTATTCGATAACATTGATTTACTTTATTAACTATTCTTAAACAATTGGGAGACTTTTTATGATAAAGCAACTTTATTTGGTTTAGATGGGACAATTTTAGATAGAGTAAGCTCATTAAATAATTTTATCGATGGCCAATATGAGAAATTTATTAATTACTTAAAACATATTGAAAGAACTATTTTCAAAAATAAATTTATAGAATTAGACAAAAATAGATACGTTTGGAAAGATAAAGTTTATGCTCAATTAATAGATTATTTTAATATTAATTACTTAACACTTTATGTTTTTTCTTAATGAGTACACAACTACCTTCTGGAAAAATTGTTCGCCTTATCCCAA
The DNA here is from genome assembly GCF_033597815.2 of Staphylococcus sp. KG4-3. Taxonomy (NCBI): domain Bacteria; kingdom Bacillati; phylum Bacillota; class Bacilli; order Caryophanales; family Staphylococcaceae; genus Staphylococcus; species Staphylococcus halotolerans. The sequence goes on along the minus strand of NZ_CP166245.1, from coordinate 797,670 downwards.
TTTATATAATCGAAATCACTATAGCTTGTTTTTTAAGGTATGAGGCATCAGATATAGATGGTAATTCAAATTTAACTTTACTCTTTTCACTAATATCATAAACGTTATTACCATCTAAATAAGTATATTCCACAAATCATATGATTTTAATAAATTTTCGTTTGTAATATTGTAAACAATTCCTACTAAATAAGTATAGTTGAATAAAAACATTAAAATATTGTTTTGATACAAAATCATCACTTATGTACTATATGAATTAGTAATTAAAATAATAACAAATTATTAGTTTAATTACGCATCCGTACCTAAAGTCATTCCTCCATCTACGACTAGTTCTGTTCCCGTACAATATGAGCTTTCATCAGAAGCAAAAAAAGCAATCGCTTTTGCTATATCTATTGGCTTCCCAATTCTATGAAGAGGTATGGAATCATAAAAAGAATTTCCGCCTTTACTTTCCGAAAACATTCCTGTATCGACGCCACCAGGGTGTACCATATTAACGCGTATGCCATAATCGCCTAATTCTATAGCTGCTGCTTTAGACATAGTTGTCACGGCAGCTTTTGTTGAAGCATATAAAGAAGATTGATTAATAGGAGAGAAAGAAGATATAGAAACTGTATTGATAATAGAACCTTGTTGTTGATTTTTCATTTGATTAGCTACATTTTTCATTCCTAAAAAAATGCCTATTTGGTTAACATTTATTAACTTTTCATATTCCTCCAATGTGCTCTCTAAAAAAGACTGACGTTGGTAAACACCAGCATTATTAACTAATATATCTATTTGTCCAAATTCCTCTAAAATTGTATTCACAGCTTTTTTCCAATCTTCTTCCTTAGTTATATCTAACTTAATAGGGATAGATTTATTTGTTAAACTCTGCGAAACACTAATAGCATCTTGGAAATTACGTGACCCTACAGCTATTTTTGCCCCAAGAAAGTCTAGGTGTTCTGTAATTGATTTACCTTGTCCTCTATTAGCGCCAGTTATTAGTACTACTTTATTTTTTAAATTGGGCATATAATTCTCTCCTTAACAAATTATCTATTATTATAAATATAGTAAACTCATATTTATTTATTCACATATCAATAATTATAGAATAAACTTTGATTAATTATGAAAAAAATACAACTTATTAATGTATTGATAATATCAACAATTAATCCAAAACGTAATATTTCAATAAAATTATTCTGAACATTTAAGATAGCGCTAATTATCGATATATAATTAAAAACTTCTTAACTTTATATTAAGAAGTTTAACTTCGAAAATGTTTGTTAAGTTTACCAAACAAATTATCCAATAGTAACTTTTCAAAATCATCTTTTCTATTTACTTGTGTTTTCTACAATAAAATTTACAATATCACTCGTTATATTTATAGGAATTATCGTTAATAGTACAACTTTAAATTCTATGAATTTCGGTTGTTCTGTTAGCGTTCTCAAATATTTTATTGAGTCAGAACTCGAAAAATTTACTATTAAATCTCTTTTATCAATTTCAATTTGTGTAAGTTTGTTAACTAAGCATGCATTTTCACCTAATTAATTCAGTCACAGGTCGCTTCTATTTGCTATAAATTCAGGATATCCCTTATCAAAGATAAATAATCCGTTAGATTTAACAATTATTTGAGAAAATGTTTGTGCAGGGTTATCTCTTAATCTAGATACTTGGCAATTGATATCGACTAGAATTAAAATAGTGCTTGTAAACTCTCTAACTCTAATAACCTACAATCATATTTTAAAATTGCTATCTTAATTTATTAAAAACAAAGTTGATAAACTCTTTTCGTTACATCAATTTTGTTTTTGAGAATTTATTATAACCCCATCGTATTAATAAAGCTGCACTAATTAATAACCCAACATAACCAAATGTTTTGAAAACGAAGTTCACTAAATCAACAAACCCAATAAAACTAAGTAAAAATGAAACGATTAATGAGACACTAAGTAGTACGACGTACTGTTTACTTTTTGGTTTAGTAAATCTGTTTAAAAATGGATATAACATACCAACACAACTATTGAATATAACAGCAATCATAACAGCTGACATAAAAATACCGATAAATGGATGAATATCATTTGCCAGTAACAAAGTTGGTATATCAACACTATTTGCTTTTTGAATATTTGCTAATAAACCACTAGTCATAATTAATAATAAAATGCTAAATGATAAACCACCATAAAAAGATCCCCTACGAGCTGCTTTGTGACTAATAGAATCGCAACCAATAATAGTTAAAAATCCAAAGCTATTACCAATAATCAATCCACCATATACAATAGCATCCCACCACCATGTCGGACTTGAGGTTTGAGAAGGCTTAACATGGTTGCTCACATCTGAAAATGGAATCGTTGGATTAATAATGTTGTACCCTGCGATAATTAATACTGCAATCACAAGAAATGGAGTGACCGATCCTAAAATAGTCATAATACGGTCAAATTTAAGTTGTAAAACAATGAATAGTAATATAACAATTGCCAATGACCCACTCCAAATTGGAAAATCAAAACCTTGGTGTAAGGCTGAACCTCCACCAGCTATCATAACAACTGTTAATCCAAACAAGAAAAATATTGTGAGATAATCAATAATACGGCCAATAAATTTTCCGAAAATAGTATTTAATGCAATCTCATACGTACTTGCTTTTAAATGGTAACCAACTTTTGAAATTTGTCTTGTTGCAAAAGTGACAATAAAACCTGTAACTATTACAGCTATATAAGCATAATTACCATGGTTAACAAAGAATTGAAGCAACTCTTGCCCCGTTGTAAAACCGGCGCCTACAATAAAACTCAGATAAGCTAATGCCATCTTAATGGCTGCTTTATTATCTTTGCTCATTACCCATGTCATCCCCTTTTTACGATTATTTGTAAAATATTCTTGTAGGACATAACATAGCAATTGGGTTCAAATTGTTATGTTATGACAAGATTTATGTTCGTATTTAAATCGGCCAATTTGCCTATATTTTATCCCACAAGTTATAAATAAAATTAATATAATCGAAAATAGCAAGGACTAATCAGTACTAACCTTAGATTATAATAATACTTTAAAATCAATTAAATTAGATTCTTTATCTTTATAAATCACAAAAATTCTTATAGGATAAAATAAATCAAAATTGGCTATATTTAGTGTTTCTAACTTACTTTATCTGTAAAGTTATTTCAAAGTATAGTAAGCGCTTACAAAATAGATTGAAATTCAGTATCTTCATCAACTTCATTGAATTCTAATAGACTATTAATATTCTGTGCTGCTGTAAACCCTGTCTGAATTGCAGTCTCAGTGTAGAGCGTTCCTAAATAATCTCCAGCTAAATATAATCTTCCTTCAGGTTTAGTTAAAATAGGTTGAATCTTAGCACGACCTGGGTAGACATATGCTGAACCATATGGAAATTTATTAACATGCCCTTCTACAACGTAATTTCTAAATCCTGGGAACATGTCCTCTAAGTCATTTAAATAAATTTCTAAAATTTCTTCTTCTGATTTATCTATTAACATTTTCCCTCTGTTTGCTGGAGAAAAAGTCATAAAACTACTACCTTGTTCTCTTTTTTCTCTGAAGCATGATTCACATTAGAATTATGAATCAAAACATCAAATGATTTTTTTGGTGTTGCAAAAGCATATACATCATCCCAAACTTGTTTTCCTTTTTCATTTGTTAAAAATGAAGCACTCACGTGAGGCCCATATTTGATTTTACTTAATGCGTTATCAAGTTGATTACTAAGATTCTTAGTTATTTTTCTAGTTATAGGCGCAGGAGTTGCTAGAACTACATAGCGAGCTGTTTCAGTAATTTCCTTACCATTTTTAATATAACGAACTGTCACAAAATCTTGGTTATGAATTACTTCTAGAACTTCTGTTTCAAGTTCAATTTGATGTTTTAATGTAGATGCTATTGTGTTGGTTAAAGTTGAAGGTCCTCCTATTATATTTTTTGAGAGCCCACCCTCTTTGCTCCAAATCATATCGAAGTAGCCAACACCTGCGCCAGCTGATATTTGTTCTGGGTCACCTGTAGAGCGACTTACTGTAGGTCGAAAGATAGCATCCGCATCAGTAGGTAATTTACCAGTAAATTCAGAAAAAGTTTTATTATTCATAAAATCTAAAATACGTTGTTGTTGGACACTAGGTTCTTCTAAGGGACGTTTTTTCGCAACTTTACTATACTTCATAACTGCCAACCTAACTTTTGCGCCAGCAGTTAACATTGCAAGTCTTGATTTCCAAGACATCGGTGCTCTGAATGGATAAAGTTCTACTCTTCCGCTCAATAATAGCTTTCCATTTAGATGCATAGCAGATAATGTTCCAGGCACAGGTGTAGATTTAACACCTACAGATTTTAATAATTCATCTGTGGCTGATCCTTCTCCAGCATAAACGTGACCGCCCCAGTTCAACCAATAGTTACCTCGTCTTTCTGACATTACACGACCGCCTACACGATTTGATGATTCTAGTAATAATATGTTGTGGTTTTTGAGGCGCCAAGCTGCTGAAAGACCAGCTAGGCCGCCTCCGATAATAATTACGTCTTTCATATTGATCACCTCTAATTTAACTATTATTTATTTCATCCAATACTACTTTCATTTTTTCTTCAAATGCTTGAGTGGCTGGTTTTAATGGTAAACGACATGTCGTTCCAGAAATGCCTAATAACTTTAATCCTGCTTTTACTGTACCAGGCACTGTTTCTTCTTCTAATAAATTATATAAAGGTAGCAATTTTTTATTTAATTCTATTGCTTCTTGAATGTTATTATCTTGCACAAGCTGGTATAAACGAGCAATTTTATCTGGAACTAAATTATCTACTAAACCTATAGCACCTTGTGCACCAATTGCTAATGAAGGTAGAAATAAATTTTCAAAACCATTTAATAATGAAAAATCAGGGTCATCTTTAACTAAATCAAGTACTTTGGAAGTGTGCACGCCATCTGCAGTATTTTTAATGCCTACCACTCCATCAATTTTACTAATTTCATGGATAAGCTCTGGCGCAAGTTCAACACCGGTAGCTTCTGGATAATGATAAATAACAATCCCAACATCCGTATTTTCTGCTATTTTTTTATAATGTTCTACAATACCTTCGTCGCTTGTAACCATATAATATGGATTTATAACTAAGGCCGAATCAACACCTACGCTTTCTGAAAATTGTGTTAATTCAATTGTGTCTGATGTACGATGACATCCTGTTCCAGCCATAACTTGTACTCTGCGATTCACTTTTAAAGTTACAAATTCTATAATTTGTTTTCGTTCTTCTGTAGTCATTAATGAATACTCGCCAGTGCTCCCCCCGACAAGTACGCCTTGAAGACCCCCAGCAATTACATGTTCAATTAAATTACCAAATGAATCATAATCAATATCTCCGTTTTCTAACATTGGTGTTGGTAACGCTGCAATCATTCCATATGGTTTATACATAATGAATCCTCCATTTAATTTTTTATTTAATCAATATTAATCATTACACTTTTGACTTCTGTATAACTTTGTAATCCATATTCACCACCCATTTCTCTACCAATACCAGACTGTTTATAGCCACCAAAAGGCATTGTCTCTAATTCAAGACCAACTGTGTTAATCCAAACCGTTCCTGCTTTAAGTTTTTTAGAAATATAGTGGCCATTTTTTAGATTCTGTGTCCACACACTTGAAGCTAACCCATATTCACTATCATTTGCTCTATCTATAACTTCATCAATTTCATCAAATACAAATACTGCCATTACAGGACCAAAAATTTCTTCTCTTGCAATTGTCATATCATCTTCGACATCTGCAAAAATAGTAGGTTCTACATAATAACCTTGTTTATTTACTTTACTACCACCGAAAATTAATCTTGCTCCTTCTTCATTGCCTTTATTAATATAATCAATAACTTTATCTTGCTGTTTCTTAGAAATAAGTGGCCCCATATCTGATGAATGTTCCATGCTCGGGCCTACTTTTACATTTTCAGCTCTTGTTTTTAATCCCTCAATAACTTCATCATATATATCACGGTGTACATAAATTCTTGTACAAGCACTGCAGTTTTGTCCTTGGTTATACATTGTTCCATCAAAAGCACCATCAATAGCTTCATCTAAATCAGCATCTTTTAACAGTATGGCAGGAGATTTCCCACCTAATTCTAATGTAATATTTTTAATTTGCTCTGCTGCTCCTTTCATTACGTTTTTTCCAACATCTGTTGATCCAGTAAACGCTACCTTATCTACATTTTCATGATTAACAAGAAATTCGCCAGCAGTATGCCCTGGACCTGGTATTATATTAACTACGCCATCTGGAAAACCAGCTTGTTTAAATAAATCAGCCGCATAAAGTAGTGATAATGGAGTTTCTGTTGCTGGTTTAATTACGATGGTACAACCTACTGCTAACGCTGCACCTAATTTCCAAGCAGCCATTAACAATGGAAAATTCCAAGGTATAATTTGACCAACAACCCCTACTGGTTCATGTAAAGTATAGCTAACTAAATCATTTGATATTTGCGTTGTTTTTCCAGATATTTTTGTCGCAAAACCAGCATAATATTCAAATTGTTGAATTGTACCATCTATATCGTCTGCTAAAGCTACTTCATAAGGTTTACCACTATCAATGGCTTCTAACTCAGCAAGTTCTTCCCTATTTTCTTTCAATAATCGAGCAAATTCATATATGATATTCGACCTTGTATGCGCTTCCATTTTTGTCCAAGCACCATTATCAAAAGCTTCCCTCGCAGCTTCAACTGCAATATCTATATCTTTTTCACCAGCTTCACTTACATTTGCAACAATATCTTCTGTTGAAGGATCGATTACTTCAAAACTATTGTTATTTACTGATTGAGTGTAATTTCCATTTATATATAATGGAATTTCTTTACTTAAAAAATCTTGTACCTTTGGTTTCAAATCTTTAATATCAAAATTCAACATTTAATTGCCTCCTTAATCTTATTGATATGAATTTTAACACCAAAAATGAATAAATGTAAACCTTTTAAATTAAAAAAGGAATTTTTTTATTCTTATATTGTTATTTGATTACTGTAATTCTTCTGTTATTATTAATTAAAATAAGAATTATAATAGGAAAGTGAGGGTTCTTAATGAAAAGAAAAACATTATCTTTAAAAGAAAAACTTGTAAATAGAAAAAGTACTTTACCTAAAAAACAACAAAAGCTATGTAATTATATACTTAAAAATTTTGAAGATTTAGGCCTTACAACTATTAAGGAACTCTCAAATAAAGCAGATGTGGGTATTTCTACAGTGATGAGAACCATTAATGCTTTGGATTATAAAAACTTTAATGATTTTAGAAAAGATATTTACAATGAAGCTCTACCTATTAATACTAAATTCTCTTTAAAAAATGCTTTTCTCCATAGTGAAAACCTGAAGACCAATACTTTGACTAACGTATGGGATAAAAGCGTAGATTTATTAAACCAATCATTGAAAACTGATTTAATTACTAACTTTGATGTAGCAGTTCAATATATTGAACAAGCTACAAGTGTAAGTATTCTAGGAACTAGACCTTACAAATCAACTGCTTTATACCTTGAACACTTATTAAATGAATTCTATTTAAATGTCCATCAACTAAGTGGTGATACAGATGCAACACTTGATAAAATAACTAAAATGGCTGCCAGAGATATTCTTATCGTATTTGCATTTGAACCCTACACATATTCAGTCATTAATGCGGTAAAAGAAACAAAGACTCAAGGGAATGACGTATTGTTAATTACAGATTATGATTCTTCTCCAATTATCGAATATGCTTCAGTAACATTGAAGTTGTCCGTTAGCAAAGATCATTTCTCAATCGTCCCAATTATCGCCCTTATAGACGCTTTAGTCTTAGAATTAGGAAAACGTACATCCGAAACTTCGTTAGATAAGCTAAGAACATTAGAAGATACATTGATTAGAAATAATGTTACATATCATAAATAATTTCAAAATAAAATTTTGCTGCATTATTTTTTAGCAATATTTTATTTACTTTCATTGGAAAAAATTAGTATTAAAATAACATCATTATTATTGATTTGGAGGTACAGAATATTGAATAGTTCTCAAGATAAAATAACTATGAGTGTTATTTTAATTGCCAGTAAAATATTACTATCTTCAGGTGCTGAAATTTCACGTGTAGAAGACACAATGAAACGAATGGCTCTCTGTATGGGCTATAATAATAGTCAAGGATACGTTATAAATAACTTCATAAATTTTTCTCTTAGTGAAAGTCACGATACACGTATTGTTCGAATCAATAAAAATGCAACAAACCTACTTAAAATTTTTCGGGTTAACTCTATTTCACGTCAACTAACCAATAATAGTATTTCAATTCATCAAGCTTATAATCTTTTGACCAATATTGAACATACGACTTTAACCATCGCTTTATGGAAAAAACTTATTGCGGCTGGATTTATTTCACTTAGCTTTTTATATTTACATGGTGGCGATTGGCATAATATTATTCCTACATTTATTGCTGGCTCTGTTGGATTTTTTATTGTTGAGTGGATGCAAAGTAGATCACCAACAATGTTTATACCCGAATTGGTTGCTTCTTTTATAGTAGGTTTTATCATTTTATTAAGCGCAAAACTATTTAATATTAATGAGACAATTGGTCCAGCAATGATTGCTTCTATTATGCCTATTGTTCCTGGAGTCTTAATTACTACTGCTATACAGGATTTATTCAGCAGACATATGTTAATGTTTACAGCTAAATTTTTAGAAGCTTTGGTAATTGCTTTTGCTATTGGGTCAGGGATTTCAATTGCTTATTTGATTTTTTAGGAGGGCGTTATTTTGACTTTTATTTACACTTTATTTTTTAGTTTTACAGCTTCTTATTTTTTTGCACTTATATATGACGCCCCAAAAAAGCTATTTTTTGCAGCTGGCTTGGCTGGTGCACTAGGTTATATAGTTAATTTCACATTAAACACATGGTTTCAAATGGATAGTATCTACACCAGTTTACTAGGAAGTTTAACCTTAGGTTTAATCAGCCATATAATGAGTAGATTACTCAAATCTCCTGTTGTTGTTTTTATGATTCCAGGTATTATTCCTTTAGTCCCAGGAAGCTTGGCTTTTAGAGCTATGCAGCAACTTGTAACACTAAATTTCACTGATGCAAGCAATACATTTATTAGAACTATACTTATTGCTGGTTCTATTGCTCTAGGTTTAATAATTTCTGATCAATTATCTAAAACTTTGAATATAAGAAAGTATTTGAAAATAAAACAAAATCAATTATAGTAAACTAAAAATATCAAATTTTTATATAATCGATGATTAACAACAGTTATATTAAAAGCGTCCTGTACATAAATATCTCTAACTAAAAAATAAACATCGATTTCTATTGAAACTATAGAAATTGATGTTTATTTTTATGAAATTTTGCAACTCATAAAAGATGGATATTTGATATCTATATTCACGTTTCAAGTATTCTCTAACTTTCTTTCTATATTTCTTTATTTCAGTTCTACTTTTACGCTTTATCCCCTTTTTCTGCTCATTTTGATTCATTCATTTAGTTTGTTAAATTTTTGATTTCTTTGTCTGAGTGTATTCCCATTAAATCAATTTTCTCTTAAGTTAAAAGAGTGTCACTCCCTTTTTTATATAAGACATGATTTTATCTTTAAAATTTTCATTATAAAGTAACTTCGTATTTTCATAGTTTCATATACTTTTTTTCATAAAAATGTATATGTTAACATTAGCTTCTATTTTTGTGCTAGCGAAAAACATAGATTGGTCATCAATGAGAGATTGTTAAAGACATTGATTATGAAACTGTTAAACTAATTTTAGGATGATATGAACTAGTATTTAGATGGTGTTAATATTAGTTAAATTCACTTTATAAAATTGTTTCAACAATTTCGTTTATAAATCGTGCGATGTCATTCAGAGAAATTAAAATTGAACTTTCCATTGGTAGGGTAATTTAATTCATTTTATAACCTATATATAGTGCTTCGTTTTAAATTTATGTGAGGGTAATTTTATTAATAAGAAAGGGCCTTATTTTTTCCATATTAATAAACGAATTCTATCGATTTTATATCGTGCTGACGTCTAGGGGATAGTATGAGTGAGAGACTACAGTTCGAACAATACTCAGAGAAGCATGTATGATCAGAATCTTGAGATCATTATATAAAAAGGACTAACCCATATTAAAATGGATTAATCCTTTATTTTGAGAATGGAGACTTATATCCAATGCTCTTATAAACAAACATTTTAGAAAACAATCATAAATAAATATTATATGAATAATTTTCACTTGCAACGTTTTCTATATTCACTAAAAATTATGTCATTGTTAGATTAATGTTTAATTAAAGTATTTTTCAATAAATTTTTCAATAATAATATTTAAGTTTTCAGGATCTTCTAATTGTGGGAAGTGATTGACATTTTCCATTTCTAACCACTCTGAATTTGGTAAGTTTTCCACAATTTCATAAACGCCTTCTTTAGTTGAAACTACATCATCTTTCCCATGAATAACTAAGACAGGCACGTCTAATGATAACAATTTGGAGTCTGCACTATAATACAACATTGCTCGTGTTTGGTTTTTGAAAACAGTAGGCTGCCATTTAGATGCTTCTAATGCAATTTCACTTGAACAACCTAAACGTTGATAAAATTGCTGTGCTTCGCTCGGTGTTGTTTGATAAGCTGCAAACATTTCCTCATTTCCTCCAGCTTTTAGTGCTGATTCCCCTGTAAAAGAACCTCCACCTGCCATTATAATTCCTTTGACGAGTTGCGGATATTTTGTAACAAAAGCTAATGAAGCCAGACTACCAATTGAGTGAGCAACTAATAATATAGGTTCAGTAATATTATTTGCATCGAGTACAGATTTAAGATCTTCTGCATTTTTTTCCATAGTATAAAATGAGGAATCTACAGGCTTGCTTGAAAGACCATAACCTCTATTGTCATGTGTTATGCATAAATAACTTTCTTTCAATAGTTTAACTTGTTCTTGCCAAATATCATGAATACCCATATAACCTGATTGAAAAACGATTGGCGATCCTTTTCCTTGTACTTCATAATATATTTCTAAACCATCTTTCGTATTTGTCCATGCCATAATCATTTCTCCTTTATTTAAAATTGTATGTGTCTCCGTCATTAGGTACTAAAACTTGAGATTCAATATTTTTTTCTTTTATAAATGTTTTCAATTCATTGCGTGAAAGGTTCCAATGGTTGACAGCTTCCATATGAACAACAATAATTTTTGAATTTGGCGCTGCTTTAGCGGTTTGATAAATATCAAATTTATTCATAACAAGCGATCCACCTTCATAAAATTGATTATCTCCTCCATTCACAACAATAACATCCGGTTTGCAACTATCAATTGTTGTTCTAACTTTGCTATACCAAATTGTATCTCCTGCTACGTACAAAGTTTTCTCACTATTATGTTTGAAGATAACTCCACACACAGGTCCTGTATAATTTAAAATTTCCCCCCTGCCGTGTTCACCTGATGTTTTAATTAATTGTATATCTTCAAACTGCGTGTTCTCAGTTAAGACTTCCACCTTATTAAATCCTATTTGTTTAATTTGTTGTGCATCTTCGTTATTTTGTACAAATATATGCATATCTTTAGGGATAAGTTGTTGGGCAGCTTCATCAAAGTGATCTAAATGTAAATGTGTTAAAATAACAGCATCAATATTAGAAAGTATTAAGTCTACAGATATAGGTAAATCAACTAAGGGGTTATTTTCATTTTCTCTTGGAGCGTTAGGAAACGCTGAAAATGAACCTTTTTCTCCAAGCATGGGATCTACTAAAAATCTTTTGTTCGCAAATTCAACGATTAATGTTGCATTTCTCAAATGATTAATCTTCATAATTTATCTCCTTTATAAATGTGATACGTTAATTTTAAATACTTAAAAAGGTTTAATACATATAAATTTGAAAGATATTTTTTAAATTCACTTGGAATTTGAAAAAAGGAGGACAATATAATGGATGAAATTGATTTCAAAATTTTAGAAGTATTAAAAAGCGATAGTAAAATATCTATGAAAAAATTAGGCGAAAGAGTTAATTTAACTGGTCAAGCTGCCAATAATCGCGTTTTAAAATTAGAAAGGGACAATATTATTGAGGGTTATACCATATCTATTAATCAACAAGCTATAAATTGCAAAATACATGTGTTTATTAATATTTATACACACAAAATATCACATAATTCATTTTTAGATTTTGTAAATGCAGAACAACAATTTGTCGTTCATAATTATAAAATTATTGGGGATGCTTGTTATCTACTAGAATGCCGATTTCCTAGTGACAAACAATTAAATGAGTTTCTTGAGAAATTGAATCAACATGCCAATTATAATATATCTATGGTAATAAACGAAAATTGAAAAAATCTATATTAAATTAAAACAAGAGGTAATATTCTTTCATAAATGTGAAGTGTAATGACAAAATTAGCTAAAAATAGGAACAATTAATTTACAATGCAAATAAACTTATTGATAAGCAGGGTTTAGCGAAAAAGTTACTATTCATATTGGAAAGCAGTAAATCAATGCTAGAACGTGTGAATTTTTCAGATATTAAATTTATTACGCTGAGTCTTTCAAAAGGATTACTAAACAATGAATCATAAAATAATTATTTCTGGAACTTTAATGATTGCCATTACTTACAGTTAAGTATAGTTCGCTCTCGGGTTATTATTTCCTAGTATTTCTAGTGTCTCAAATTAAATAGTGTTACTTTGGACGTGATAAGTTCTACAACTTATTTTGCTTATTGTCTCGCTATAACGATTTCTAATTACCATTATAAATAACAATCCCCAAAGATGTTTGTTAATTTAGCTCCTTTAACTTCTATTTTGTACATTTTTATCATATCTTTATCTCATAAAACAGTTATATTGTTCTCAGTTTTTTTGGTATAATATAATCCATAGGCGTTTAATTGCTCTTTAATTTAGTTGGTTAGATATTTAAATTATAGAGATTTTTGAGCTTTTTTGTATCAAAAACAGGGCAGATTTTTATATCAGTCCTGTTTAGTATGGGGCTAAAATTTCATAAATAACAAAGAAAACACCAATTTCTGTATAACCTCAGGAGAAATTGATGTTTATTCTTTAGCTATAGATATTTAAGTCCTGGCTCCTCCCTGTATGAAGAAGGCAGGAGTATATTTCCACTGTATATGTAAGTTTCAAATGATATAAAAATATTATCATTAAGCCTTTTTAGCCCCTGCCTTTTTGATAAATGTTACACAATTGAATCACAAATTGTTACAATTTGTGGTAACACAATTTTTTTCACATACACAAAATACTTATTTTTTATTTATAACTTATCAATAATAATATAAACAGTAAAATTATAGATGAAATTATACTCAATGACGGCAAGCCAAAAATATTGTTGGAAATTACACTTATTACAACAAAAGTTATTACTACATTTAATTTATTAATCAAAACAGCTTGCTTCTGCTCCTATTGCAGAACCAGCGCCTACTCCAACTATGTAGCAGTAATGGCTCCATAACCAACACCAGTAGCTGTACGGCCTCAAGCACCTCCAATAAGGTCACCCGCCAGTGGCTAAAATACATTTCCCTACTCCACCTTCTATGTTTTCGATTGAAGTTAATAATTCTCATTTATTTGTTTTTTCATAAATAATTTTAGCTTTGCCGTTACTACCAACATATCTTTTTGCATTATTATTCATAACAACTTTAAATTTACCTTCATTTTCTTTTAACTTGTGCATTACTTTCATAGTATTATCTTATGAATACAACAGAACCTTAGTTATTATAAATGAACAAAAAAATACCCCCTCTATTATTAAAAGTTGAGGAACCTAAAATAATAGAAAGGATTGGGAAATGTGAATGAGAATAGGATTCTGGAGTCCTTTTAGTAATATTCCACTTTTACAAATATATAAACATTATTTTTATAATAAAATTATAAGTTTTATGTTTGAATACAAAACACTAAACACCTTGTCAGATATGTAGTAGTTGAAAAAATAATTTTATTAATCACTTTTTATAAATTTCGATTATTTCTAACTTTCATCGATATAATAACTATGTATGTAGCATTTATTACCATATATTCACATTTTTACGGATTATTTTCGAAAATACATTAAGGTCTTCAATTATAAGTATTCTTTATACAAAATACTTCTTTGTTATGTATGCTCTTATTAATTTATTTGATCAGTCATTTAAATTAATTTGGTGGTTTTTACGGTTTTTTGTATCACAATAAAAAGCCTATGACCATTTAAGTCATAGGCTTTTCTTATATGGAGACGGCGGGAGTTCATTATATTGTTTATGTATACGTTTGAAAATTGCTATAAGTATTGATATATCAACGTTTACATTGCCTTGATGATGTAGTGTAAAATGTTAAAATTGCAAAAACAACATACATTTGTGCACTCTAAACACGTTCATTATCCAAGGATAAGTCACATGAATTATATGAGTTAAGAATTTATAATTGAAGTTACATTTACCATTTGCCTTTTTTTACTTACTGTAGTTTCTATAAATTCTCCTTCATCTTTCCATTCACCAGCAATAGCAATTTTAGCTTCGCGTTTTCCTATATCAAATATTTCATCTCTCACTTCAAAGAAATAATTTTCATTTTTGAAATTTACTCTTAGAGTTCTGTTGCCATAATTAAAAAACATTACTTTTTCATTTGTGGAATAACGATGAAAAAGAGGTACAACTACAACTTGACCCTGAAAGCCATCTAAATAGTTATTGAACACTCTACCATCAAGAAAACAATCTCTAATTAGTACATCACCTATATAACTGTCTGGTGAGTGTTGTCTACAAATTTCAGTAAAGGATCGCAAATTAGTAATTTTATTACCTCTATCATACTCATCTTTACTAGAACTACTACTAATATTCTTTTTATTTGGGTTACTAGTTTTTATTATACCGTCAATAAAAGAATCAAAATTAAAATTTTCTCTATCTTCATCACTAAATTCACTACTTTTATCAATATTTACATCCATCTTCGTGTTTATTATCTTTAAGTCTAGCGCTAAATGTATTGAATTCTCTACCTTTACTAGAAATAACTAAAATTAATTTTATACCACATCCTTTACAATAATATATTTTATTTCTATGATTATCATTTAAATCATATGCCTTCACATCTTCATAGATAATTTCACCATTTATATCTTTACCTTTAATAACTTGCGCAGTAGTTGCCATAAGTAACCTCCTCTTTATTGTTGTTTTGATAATCAGCTTCTAAACAATACTCTAATACAAGATGAGTTCAAAAATAATCCTATCGTTTAATTTTTATTTATGTACAAATAGACTTTTTTGTACGTTTACTATCGGCCACTTTTGAACAATACCTGCCAGTCTTTTTTGGATAACAGTAAGTGGTCGTTTTTGGTCGTGTACTGTTACATATTGATTAAACACTTTTGTCTAACCAAACCACATACTCATTTTTGAGTAATAGCTCTTATTACATAACTAAACATACATTACATGGCCATAATATAGTTCTGACATTCGCTCTCTGCTACATCGAGAAATAAATAACCGTATAGTTGTTCGTTTGATGTTTTCTACTGTCTTATTTTTATTTTAAACTCCTCAATTTCTTTAATGCTATTTAAAACAAATATATCTTTATGCTTTTCTACCTCTTTAAATCTATCCAATAAAAATGGTTTTCGATATTTAGGGTAATTCCAAATATATTTCAAAAACGTGAAAGTTATTCTTTCTTTACAGTCATTTCCCATATCAGGTCTAGTCTTACCTCTGTTTTTGATTAACCTTTTGAAAACTCTGTAATAACAAATGCTTCTTGGTAAATTCAAAAATACTATAGTATCAGCTAACTGTAATCTATCTTCTAAAATACCAGTATAATTTCCATCAATAATCCATTCATTTTTTTCTAGTAATGAATTTTGAATATCTATTTGTTCATTTTCTTTGGACATAACCCAATTAGGTTTCCAAAATAGTGCGTCTAAATGATAAACTGGAATGTCTAAAATATTCGATAGCTGCCTTGATAATGTAGATTTACCAGATCCAGACGACCCAATAACTATTATTTTATTCATATTTTAATAACCTTTCTCATAAAAAAAATCATATTATATATGGTATTAATTAAATAAACTTTTATCAATATATACTTTTTGAGAATCCAGATGATTTATTTTCAAATCCATTACTTTTATAAAAACTATGTGCACTATCTCGTTCTTTTCTGTTACCACTATTTAAAGTGATTGCTTTGCATCCTAATTGAGTTGCTAACATTTCTGACTCTTTTAATAAAATTGTTCCATAGCCTTTCCCTCTGCAATTAGAATTAATAACAAACGCTAGTATGCGCATATACTCATCATTCTTTTCATAGAACATCATTTTGCACATACCACTCAAACCGATTATCACCTCATCTTTTATTAAAAGTAACAAATAATAATCTTCATGACTGTATATCTTTTTTAAACGATTAAATAAATTCTCTGCTATTGTTGGATAACCTAAATCTTCATATAAAGCTAACAATTCATTTATTTTGTTAAAATCTTGTTCTTCAAATAATCTTGCTTCTATTGTCATAATATAACCTACTTATACATAGAATTTCATATGTGGTTTTTCTTCTTTATAATAGTCTAACCTATCTTGCAATGTTCCTGCATGTAATTCTAATTTATGTCCGTCTGGATCAGTGAAGTATATTGATTGTTTATCTCTTATATCTCTATTACGTCCTTCTAATATATTCACATTGTTATCTTTTAACGATTGATACCATTCATCAAATTCATTTTCATCAATTGTAAATGCCATATGTGTATATGAGTATTGAATTTCATTTCTAGGTATATCCTTTTCTTCATTAAGCGCTAGCCACAGACCACCTAATGTGAAGTAAGCAATTTTATCACTTTCTACTAGAATATTAGCTTTTAAAATATCTTTATAGAAAGCAGTAGATGTCTTAATATCCGATACTGAATAAGTTACGTGGTTTATAGATTGAATCAATTTTAAAAATCCTTTCATTATATAATTACTTTAATCTTTTCTCCATAAGATAATTTGTAGTTTCAAATCCGATTTTATTATATAAAGATACAGCTCGCTTATTGTATCCAAATACATGTAAACCAATACTTTCTACATCTTTATCTTTGCAATATTCTTCTATACATTCCATCGTTTTTGTACCTAAGCCTTGCCCTCTATATGTATCTTTTATTTTGATATCATAAATAAAACATTTCTTTTCTTCTTTTACATCAAATATATGTAACCATAAATAACCTATATCCACATTATTATAAAGCACAGATAGTAAATATTGATTACATGTATTTAAACCTTCTGGCAGTAACTTTTC
The DNA here is from genome assembly GCF_033597815.2 of Staphylococcus sp. KG4-3. Classification (NCBI taxonomy): domain Bacteria; kingdom Bacillati; phylum Bacillota; class Bacilli; order Caryophanales; family Staphylococcaceae; genus Staphylococcus; species Staphylococcus halotolerans. The sequence continues at coordinate 780,023 of NZ_CP166245.1, read as the reverse complement.
AAATTCTGTACGAGCTATTTCAATTGATCCCTCTTCCTCCCAATCGCCACTTTTAACGTGCTCTGCTGCATATTCAATTATACTTTCCTCATAAAAATCTTTGAAAGTTTGTTGCTTCATATTTTCTAAGTAAACACTCATATTTTTCCTCCTTATTTCAAAAATTTTCTTAATTTATGATATCATTGTTTTAATTAATTGAATATTCAAATAATTTTTAAGGAGTTTTAAATTATGATAAAGGCAATTTTATTTGATTTAGATGGAACACTATTAGACAGACAATCTTCGTTAATAAAATTTATCGATTATCAATATGACAAATTCATTGATTACTTAAATCACATTGATAAAAATGTTTTTAAAAGTAAATTTATCGAATTAGATCAAAATGGTTATGTTTGGAAAGATAAAGTTTATGCACAATTAATTAATATCTTTAATATCATTGATTTAAGCGCCGATGATTTACTAGATGACTATATTAATAACTTTTGCAATCAGTGTTTACCATACCCTAACTTAAAAGAAACTTTAGATATATTAAGCTCAAATGGGTACAAATTAGGCATAATCACTAATGGTAAATATCCTTTCCAATACGAAAATATTAAATCATTACAAATTGAACAATATATGGATGTAATTTTAGTTTCTGAAAAAGAAAACATAAAAAAACCTAATCCTCTTATTTTTGAAAGAGCCGCTAAAGTTTTAAATGTCGACTTATGTGAGTGTGTCTTTGTTGGAGATAGTTTAAAAAATGATTATGAAGCATCAAGATCAGCTGGAATGTATAGTATATACAGATTAAACGGAGAAAATAATTTTTATAGTTTAAGCGATAGTATTAAAAATTTGTATGAGCTAACTAGTATTGTAAAAGATGCTAACAAATTTGTGTAATTCTTATACTTTTTAAAATAATTACACATAAAACAACCACTCCGAAGAGTGGCAAACTTTACAATGTCTAAATTATTTGTCTCTGAACATAAATAATTCATTAAAAAACATATATATGCTCAATATAAAAACTCAGCTCTACATCTTTCGATGCAGAGCCTACAAACATATAGTTTATTTCCATATTCATAATATTAAGCTATATTTTAATAGTTTTCAAATACTTTAGTAAAGAATCTGTACACTGATTTAAATCTTTCATCATAAATATTTTTATTTCTTTTAGCTCGGTTCATAAAATTTTTAAATTCCAATACCCGATGCTCTCTCATGCTTGAACTCATAACTACATTGTCATATACGAAAAACATAGCTAAAATATCATGTATATTATAATTTCTTAACCTTTTATCTAATAATTTTTTGCTAATACCTAAATTTTTCCGTATTGAGTTATTTAAACATTTTTATCATTCCCATTAATTTGATTTATTGAAACAATATTATTTAAAATTGGTGTATTATGAACAGCTTTATTCCTTATATTTTTAACAAATCTTAATATTTTACTTAATTGTTTAAATTCATTAATATTATATTCATTATAATGAAATTCGATAAACCAACATAAATCACCAAACTGTAAATATTCTATTAAAAACCATATAGGAGTATTTTGCTCATATTTATCGTAATCTAATTCTCTATACGAACCATATTTTAAATGTTTCAACATTTTTTTATAAGGATTTTTTATATTTGAATTCGCTTTTACATGATTAAAAAAATCCCCAACCACTTCATATCCATCTTTATCATTAAGTCTTGTAATATACCTTAAAATTTTTAATTTTGCTGAATGTTCTATATCTAGACAAAATTTAATTATAATATATCTTAATTGTATATCAAGACTTGCTAAATCAACTGTTTCTAATTCATTGAAAAATATCACATCTTCAACATTGCTATTATCTATCTCATAAGTTTCTGCTTGATAATTCACATTAAAGAAGTCGTCAATGTCAACATCTTCATCACGTGTAACGTTATTATCTATTGTATTGTGATAATTCAATATAAATTCTTTTACAGTAGCTTTTTCATTACTCATACATATTCTACTGCCTTTGCCACACGTTTTAATATAGTTTCTATAGCATGGTTTACTAACGCTTATTACAACGGATATCACTCCATCTGTATACTTCTTATCATCCAAACATGTATGTTTATTAGATTTAACATTACATGTACCTAAAACAAGTTGATAGTTATTTATTACCCCAGTATTTTTTATAATGGTAATATCAATTTAACAATCACCTAATAATCTAAACAGGCTAACTTTTGTATTAATTTAATTTCTTTGACTCTATATATAAATACTTTGTTTTCACTAATAATAAATCATCTACTCTATAATGATTTTGAACAACTAAACAAAGTGATTTGTTTTCACTAATATATTTATTGAAATGTTTATTAAAATAACCAATCCCTAAAAGTATTTCGATTTCTGTCTCTTTATTTTTAGATTTCTTATGTTTTTCAAAGATGATAAATAATGGAAGTTAATGATTGGAATATTATTAATAATACTAGATATGATTTTAATTTATATGTAACTATCAATGATATATCATTAGTAAAATTATTAGATAATCAAAAATTCTCAATAATAGGAACATTATATTTAGATAGACAAGAAGTTCATAGCTGCATACATGATTTAAACTTATCAGCAAATTTTGATTTAAAAATACTCACTTTATCAAGCATTATTAAATAATCACACTGCCTATTTTAGGTAGTATCTTTTTCTACAATAGAGCAAAACTGGGACAATATTGGGACAACAAAATAAAAAGCCTATGACCATTTAAGTCATAGGCTTTTCTTATATGGAGACGGCGGGATTCGAACCCGCGTCCAGAGGTTCTGATACTAGCACTTCTACGTGCGTAGTCTATCAATAGGTTTCGCATAATGGGAGGTGATAGACATCCGTCATTATGCTAGTTTGATTAATCTCTTCTAGGCAGACTTCAAACGGCAGTGCCTAGCGTATCCTACTATAGGTTGAATCGCGTTAACGGTACATAGGAGATACCGTTAGGCGATGCAGAGTGCTATTACGCAGCTACTGCGAAATTATTGTTTTCTTTGCCAGTTATTATAACTGTGTGTGTTGGTGACGGAGACAGCCCTCCGACACGCTTAACTAGCTCATGGAACCCCTGTCGAATCCAAAAACGCCCCCAGAATAATATTAAATGTACTTTCTGCTGACTTCGTAATGACTTTATAATGACTATACAGTAACTACTAAGCTTTTTCAGAAAGCACATATTATATTACCAAAGATTATCATCTTTGGCAATATATCCGCTCAATAACGGGCTTTCATCTCTCTAGCTACATCACGTTGTACTGCTTTTTCTTTTAAAGCTTGGCGTTTATCATATTTCTTCTTACCTCGAGCAACACCTAATAAGACTTTGCAGTGACCGTGTTTAAGATAGAGCTTCAATGGAACAATTGAATAACCAACTTCACGTGTACGTTCACCTAGTTTTATAATTTCACGTTTGTGCAATAATAGCTTACGTGAACGACGTGGGTCATGGTTAAATCGGTTACCTTCTTCATAAGGTGCAATATGCATATTATTTAAATACATTTCACCACGGTTGACTTGTGCATAACTATCTTTAAGATTTGCACTTCCTCGGCGGATCGATTTAATTTCTGTTCCTTGTAACACAATGCCCGCTTCAATCGTATCTTCAATATTATAATCATGTCTTGCTTTACGATTTTCTGCTAGTGTTCCTGGTGATTTTTTCTTTGGCATTGAGTTTCACCTCTTTGTTGAGTTATTTTTTCTTCTTGCGCGCTTTATTTTTCACTTTTTTATCTTTGTAAAATGGTTTGTGTTTTGTATTACCTTGTTCTTGTTTCCCATTATTACGTTTGTTTTTACCTTTACGTTGTTTCTGCTTCGTACGGTTGCCTTTACTGTTTCGATCATCTTTTGATTTGTCTGATGATTTACCACGCGGATTAGCTTGAATTGTCTTACCACGAGAAGGTCTTTGGCCACGTTCATTTTTAGGTACTGCCATACCTACAATTTGGAAATCAATCATACGTTCATCAACATCAACATTGATTACTTTAATCTCTACAGGATCGCCTATACGGAATACTTTAGCTTGGCGTTCGCCAATCATAGCCATTTGACGTTCATCAAAATGATAATAGTCATCTGTCATGTTGGATACATGTACCATACCTTCAATTGTATTTGGCAATTCAATAAACATACCAAAGTTAGCAACTGAACTAATTATACCTTCGAACTCTTCACCAATATGTTGTACCATATATTCGGCTTTCTTCAGTTCATCTGTGTCACGTTCAGCTTCTATCGCTCTACGTTCTCTTTGTGACGTATGTTCAGCAATTTCAGGTAACGCTTCTTCCCATTTGTTTTTCTCTTTTCTATCCATAGACTGTTCTACAATGTACTTGCGAATTAATCTATGCACAATTAAATCAGGGTATCTACGTATCGGTGATGTGAAATGCGTGTAATACTCTGCTGATAAACCAAAATGACCCAAGTTCACATCATCATAACGTGCTTGTTGCATTGAACGTAACATCATCGTTGAAATAACCATTTGTTCTGGTTGACCCTCAACTTCTTGCTGGATCTTTTGTAAAGTTGATGGGTGAATATCTTCTCCTGTCCCTTTAATCATTAAACCAAAATTAGTTACAAAGTCAAAGAATTGACGTAGACGCTCTGATTTAGGTTGCTCATGGACACGATAAATAAATGGTACTTCTAAACGATCAAAATGTTCAGCAATTGTTTCATTAGCAGCTAACATAAATGATTCGATTAGGCGTTCACCTTCACCACGTTTTCTTAATTGAACGTCAGTTGGGATACCTTCCTCATTGACAAGTACTTTGGCTTCATCAATATCGAAATCAATTTCACCACGGCGTTTTCTCATATTAATTAAACGTTGCGACAAGTCTTGTGCTAAATCAAGCATTGGTGTAACTTCACTATATTTATTACGAATTTCAGCGTTTTGATCCGTTATAATTTCATTTACTTCATCATAAGTCATACGATAATTTGAATGAATTACACTATCAAAAATTTCATGTTTAACAACTTCACCACGTTCATTAAGCTCCATTTGACAACTTAAGGTCAATCTATCTACTTTAGGATTTAATGAACAGATACCGTTACTTAAACGATGCGGAATCATTGGAATTACACGATCAACTAAATAAACACTTGTTGCACGGCTATAGGCTTCTTCATTTAATGCTGAACCTTCAGTTACATAGTAACTTACATCTGCAATGCTTACTGTTAATTGTGTATTACCGTTACTTAATTTTTTAACGCTAATAGCATCATCTAAATCTTTTGCATCTGCGCCATCAATAGTAATTGTCAATTCATCACGTAAGTCATGACGACCTGCAATTTCTGATGATTCAATATGATCTGGAACAGCTTCAGCCTCTGCTAAAACGTTGTCTGGAAATTCAATTTCAATACCGTGTTGATAAATTATTGATAAGATATCTACACCTGGGTCATTCTTGTGACCTAAAATTGCTGAAACGATACCTTCTGGATTATCTGTACCATCAGCATATTTTGTAATTTGTACGAGCACTTTGTGACCATCCACGGCTCCAAGGTTTTGACCTTTTGGAATAAAGATATCTTGCATAATTCGTTTATCATCAGGTAATACAAAACCGAAATGACGTGCTTCACTGTAAGTACCAACCACTTGAGTGACTGAATGTGTTTCTATAGTTTTAACTTCGCCTTCAACTTTACCTTTATGATCCCCTTTAGATTGGTGTACCTCAACTAGGACTGTATCACCGTCCATAGCTCTATTTATCTTTGTAGGTGGGATAAAGATGTCATCCATGTCCTCTACTTCTGGACGTAAGAATGCAAAGCCTTTTTTATTCTGGCTAAGTTTACCTTTTATCAATTTTGGTTGTTTGGATTTTTGTGATTCCTTACGTTGATATCTATCTGTTTTTGTACGTTCAATTAAACCTGTTTGTTCTAATTCAACAAGCACCTTAATTAAGTCTCTAAATGAGTCGGCACTATTTAAACCTAATGCATCTTGAAAATCAGACACAGACATTGGTTCATAATCTGGTTGTTTTATAATTTCTTCAATGGATTGCTTTAAATTCATTATGCCCCTCCTTTCTATTTTTAAATATTTATATTTTAATTAGACCAATCTAATGATTCTAAGAAATTGTAGACGTCTTCGAATACTAATTCTTTCTCTTTGTCTATCGTAATGACATGTCCTGAATTTGCATACCATTTAATATCTTTATCATCAGATTCGCTCTCATTGTATATAATGTTTGCAGAATCTGTATTGATCATTTGATCTTGCTCTGCTTGAATAACTAATAACGGATCCATCACTTCATCAATGTGTTCTCTTACATCTTCAATTTGACCTTGTAATTCTTTTAAAGTATCTGTTGGTTTGAAATTGTCCATTTCTTTTTGAATTGTGGCTTCATCTTTACCTTCATACTTTTTAAAATTACGGGCATATTGTAAAACCCCTTCAAACATAGCGCCCTCAGTCTTAATATACATAGGAGAGCACATAGTTACAATACCCTTTACATCTCTGTTTAAGCTTAATTTTAAAGCATAGCAACCACCCAGTGACAAACCAGCTACAACAATTTCATCATAACCTTTGTCTACTAAAAAATCATAGCCATCTAAGGCATCTTTTAACCATACAAAAGGACTTGATTTTAAAATTTCTTCAGGTGGTGCTGCATGCCCTTCATATTGTGGTGCGTAAGATGTATAACCTTTTTTCTGTAAGAATCGACCTAATTGTCTTACATCTGAGGAATTTCCTGTAAAACCATGCAATAACAACACTGCTCTATTTCCTTCTTCAAAAAAGAATGGCTCTGGAAGTTTCATCTGCATTGTATTCAATCCTTTCGTTTATGCTTTTAATTACAATATTACTATATTTATCTATATTTGAATATTTCACTATTCATTTAAACTCAACATGTCTATTATAAATAAAAAAGCCCGACTTTAACATTGTCGGACCTTATAAACCAAAATAACTTATGCCTAACATTAACAAGAAGAAAATGATAGACAATACAATTGTTAATCTATGCAAGAATAAATCAATACCGCGTTGCTTTTGTTTACCAAATAACTGTTCGGCGCCACCACTGATTGCACCTGATAGTCCATTACTTTTACCTTCTTGGAGTAACACAACAGTTACTAATGCAATACAATCTAAAATCAAAAGTACTATTATTAATGTATGCATGAAAATTGTCCTCCATTCATCATATACGAAACGCATTATATCATACGATCGTTATCTTTAGCAAACTTCTATCTATTGAATGTACTCTTACGAACTATTGAAACGATTAACATGTATACGCCGAGTACAAATGATATCACTAATACTAATGTTAGTGGTAATAAGTTTAAGCTTGATTTCACATCTAATATTGCGCGATAAACTGCACCAATATTAATTATATTATACAAAATTTGCGATGCGAATACTGCAAACATGAACCACCATAAATAGCTGTGTCTATTCCAAATTGCAAAGATACCCGCTAAGTTCGCTAAGATATACATAATCCCTGTAAACTGAAAACTATTTTTAATTGTGCCAACAGCGTTTTCTGATGTTTTTTGTCCACTATTAGATAATAACTGTTTTATTACACTATCATCTAACACTAAAAATAAATGTACGGCATAAAGTATAGCAATAATTAATGAACTATATGCAATCAGATGTGCTGTCTTAATTTCTTTTGACTTTGGTTTTACATCCATAATGAGTTGAGACTCCTTTTATAATTTACACTTACAATTATATCAGTTTCATAGTGAAAGATGAACAATTTAAGTAAATAAGTAAACTAAAACCATATGCTATAGTAATATGGTTTTAGTTTTTATGTTACATATAAACAAGGTAGTTTCTAGTATACAATAGCTTTGCTATTGCATAAGTCCTACTAGGGAGTGGGACAGAAATCTAATTTATTTTAAAAATGATTTCGTCGTCCCACCCCGGCAAAGATGACTAAGATTGAAATGGATAAAGGATTCATCTGAGCTAAAGCTCATACTTAAATAGCATTAACTCAACACACAAGAAAGAGCATTTTAATTTTCAATCCAGTCAGCTACTGCCTTTTTAACAATTTCGATTTGAATCTGGAACAAGATTCCACTGTTTACAATAGCTTTGCTATTGCATAAGTCCTACTAAACTCAATTTTCAATTGAGTAAGTAGGACTTTAAAAAACACGCAAGTCATAAAGACTTGCGTGTTAGCGCGTGAACTCTTAAATTTTAAAACTATATTATTTAGATAAGTTATAGAAAGATTTAAGTCCGTCAAACTTGCCTGTTTCGTATAATTCATCTTCAATACGTAATAATTGGTTGTATTTTGCAATACGGTCAGTTCTTGATAATGAACCAGTTTTGATTTGACCAGCGTTAGTTGCAACAGCGATGTCAGAAATTGTAGTATCTTCTGTTTCACCTGAACGGTGAGATACAACTGCAGTGTAACCAGCTTTTTGAGCCATTTCAATAGCGTCAAATGTTTCTGTTAATGTACCAATTTGGTTAACTTTGATTAAAATTGAGTTACCGATACCTTTTTCGATACCTTCAGATAATTTAACTGTGTTTGTAACGAATAAATCGTCACCAACTAATTGTACTTTGTCACCGATACGATCTGTTAATACTTTCCAGCCGTCCCAGTCATTTTCATCCATACCATCTTCAATAGTGATAATTGGATATTTATTAACTAATTCTTCTAAGTAGTCAACTTGTTCTTCAGCGTTACGTTTCGCACCATTTTCACCTTCGAATTTAGCGTAGTTATAAACGCCGTCTTCAAAGAATTCTGAAGAAGCACAGTCGAAGCCTAAGAATACGTCTTTACCTGGCTCTAAACCAACTGCTTTAATCGCTTCTAAGATTGTTTCAACAGCATCTTCAGTACCTTCAAATTTAGGTGCAAAGCCACCTTCGTCGCCTACTGCTGTTTCTAAACCACGGTCTTTAAGGATTGATTTTAAGTTGTGGAAGATTTCAGCTCCCCAACGTAACGATTCTTTAAATGTTTCTGCGCCTACAGGTAATACCATAAATTCTTGGAATGCGATAGGAGCATCTGAGTGAGAACCACCGTTAACAATGTTCATCATTGGTACAGGTAATTGTTTACCGTTAAATCCACCTAAATATTTGTAAAGTGGTTGTCCAAGTAAATCAGCTGCTGCACGTGCTACTGCAATAGAAACACCAAGAATAGCGTTAGCGCCTAATTTACCTTTGTTTTCAGTACCGTCTAATTGAATCATCATTTTATCGATTGATACTTGTTCTAATACCGAAAATTCACCTTCGATAAGTTCTGGTGCGATAATTTCGTTAACATTGTCAACTGCTTTAGTAACACCTTTACCTAAGTAACGTGATTTATCACCGTCACGTAATTCTACTGCTTCATGTTCACCAGTAGACGCACCTGATGGAACTAATGCGCGACCAAAAGCGCCACTCTCTGTTAATACTTCTACTTCAACTGTTGGGTTACCACGTGAGTCTAGGACTTCGCGAGCGTAAACATCTGTAATAATTGGCATGTTTATAATCTCCTTTATAAATAAGTAGTTTAGAAATATTAAATTTCATCTTCATTATAGCTTTAAATACTATAAATACAAAGTAATTTAATTCTCTTGTGTTGTTTATAGATGCTATAAATTGTCAGAATAAGAAACGCTTCTATACTAAATTTATAGCATCAATTTTCACTCTATATTTTAATTCATTAAATTAGTGATTTATTAATGATTCACCAGTCATGTCTTCTGGTTGATTTACATTTAATAAATCTAATAATGTTGGTGCTAAGTCACCAAGACGACCTGTTTCACGTAATGTCACACCATCTTTTGTAACAATTACTGGAACTGGATTAGTTGTATGTGTAGTCATAGGTTGCTCATCGTCAGTTAATACCATATCTGAATTACCATGATCAGCAGTTATAATTGCATGACCACCCATTTCAGTTATTTTATCAACAACCTCACCTAAACATTCGTCTACGGCTTCAATAGCTTTAATCGTCGGTTCTAACATACCACTATGTCCAACCATATCAGGGTTTGCAAAGTTTAATAAGATTAAATCTAGGTCACCTTTATTTAACTCCTCGATTAAAGCATCTTTTACTTCATATGCACTCATTTCTGGTTTAAGGTCATAAGTTGCAACTTTAGGTGAATCAATTAAACGACGACGTTCGCCTTCGAATTCATCATTGCGACCACCACTCATGAAATAAGTCACATGTGGAAATTTTTCTGTTTCAGCAATACGTAATTGTTTCAAACCATTATCTTGTGCAACTTCACCGATTGTATTAGTTAAATCGACTTTTTCAAAAACAATTTCTGCATCTACGTTGTCGTTGTATTTTGTAAATGTTGCATAGAATAAATCTTTGACTTGTTCCACTTTAAAACCGTCAAATGCTTTATCTGTAAACACTTCAGAAAGTTGTCCTGCTCTATCTGGACGGAAGTTATAGAAGATTACTGCATCGCCATCATTAACACCTTCATTTTGGTCTTCAATGATAAATGGTTCTACAAATTCATCTGTTAAATCTTTAGCATAGTTAGCTTCAACGCCAGCTTTTGCTGATTCAAATGTCTCTCCACCAAAATTACGGATAGCATTATATGCTCTTTCTTCTCTATCCCAACGTTTATCACGATCCATTGCGTAATAACGTCCAGATACAGAAGCAAATTGGCCAATGCCAAGTTCATTAAATTTAGCTTCAGTTTCTTCTATATATTTCAATGCTGATTTTTGATCAACGTCACGTCCATCTAAAAATGCGTGAACATAAACTTTTCCAACGCCTTGTTTTTTAGCTAATTCTAATAAAGCAAAAAGATGCTGATAATGACTGTGTACACCGCCGTCTGATAATAGACCAAAAACATGTAGTACTGAATCATTACCTTTAACATGTTGTATAGCGCTATTTAACACATCATTTTCAAAGAAATCTCCATCTTCAATTGATTTATTGATACGTGTCAAACTTTGATAAACAATACGTCCAGCACCAATATTCATATGCCCAACTTCTGAATTACCCATTTGGCCGTCTGGTAGGCCAACATCTAAACCACTTGCTTCGATTTGTGTTGTTGGATACTTACTATAATAACGGTCAAAATTAGGTTTATTAGCTAGTTTTACAGCATTACCGTGCTCGCTCTCTCTGTTTGCAAAACCATCTAAAATAATTAATGCAGTTGGTTGTTTCGCCATATTATTTTGCACCTTCTAACAATTGTACAAAATCATCCACTTTAAGTGATGCGCCACCTACTAAAGCACCATCGATGTCTGATTCTGCCATGTATTCTTCAATGTTGTTAGGTTTAACACTACCGCCATATTGAATACGTGTTGCTTCTGCTACAGTTTGGCTAGATAATTCTGCAACTGTTTGTCTTACAAATGCACACATTTCATTTGCATCTTTAGCTGTTGATGATTTACCAGTACCGATAGCCCAAATTGGTTCATATGCGATAACAACTTGTTGTAGTTGTTCTTCAGATAAACCTTCTACTGCTTTCTTAACTTGGTTTCCAACAACTTCATTTGCTTTGCCGCTTTCGCGTTCTTCGTCAGTTTCACCAACACAGATGATTGGAGTCATACCATGGTTAAAAATTGCATGCGCTTTTTTGTTAATTTCTTCATCTGTTTCATGGAAGATTTCGCGACGTTCTGAGTGACCGATAACAACGTATTTAACACCTAAGTCAGCTAATGCTACTGGGGAAGTTTCACCAGTGAAAGCACCATTGTCTTCGAAATATGCATTTTGTGCACCAATTTGTAAGCCTTGTGCTTTACCTTCATTAACTAACGTTACTAATGCGTCTAATTGAATTGTTGGTGCACAAATAACAGATTCTACTTCTTTAGTATCTGGTAATGTTGGTAATTCATTTACAAAATCTTTTGCTTCTTGAACAGTTTTGTTCATTTTCCAGTTACCTGCGATAATTGGTTTTCTCATTATAATACACTCCTATTAGTAAATTATGATTAAATATTGCCTATTTATAATCATGGGTTGCTGTTTCTAGTCGTGCGGTTATTTGTTAGCAATTGCAACTACGCCAGGTAGCTCTTTGCCTTCAAGATATTCTAATGATGCGCCGCCACCAGTTGAGATATGACTAAAGTCATCTGCATAACCTAATGAAATAGCTGCAGCAGCTGAATCGCCACCACCAATAATAGTATTAGCATCTTTCAATTCAGCGATTGCTTCACAAACGCCAATCGTACCTTTAGCAAAGTTACTTAATTCAAATACACCCATTGGTCCATTCCATACTACAGTATGTGCGCCTTGTAAATGCTCTTTGAATAATTCAACTGTTTTCGGTCCAACATCCATCGCTTCTTGATCAGCTGGGATATTATCTACAGTTACTTCTGTGATCTCTGCATCATTTGAAAATTCTTTAGCGACTTTACAATCAACCGGTAATACGATTTGATCGCCAGCACGGTCTAATAATTCTTTAGCAAAGTCAACTTTATCTTTTTCTAATAAAGATAAGCCGATTTCTTTACCTTGTGCTTTAAAGAATGTATATGACATACCGCCACCGATAAGTACTTTATCTGCAATTTTCAATAAATTTGTAATAACGCCAATTTTGTCAGAAACTTTTGCGCCACCAAGAATTGCAACTACAGGTTTATCAGGGTTTTCAACTACGCCACCAATATATTTTATTTCTTTTTCCATTAAGAATCCTGCTACTGTTTCTAAGTTAGCTGCAATACCTACATTTGATGCATGTTCACGATGTGCTGTACCAAAAGCATCATTTACGAATACATCACCAAGTGAAGCCCAGTATTTACCTAATTCAGGATCGTTTTTAGATTCTTTTTTACCATCTACATCTTCAAAACGAGTATTTTCGACTAATAAGACGTCACCTTCATTAAGATCTTTAACAGATTGTTCTAATGTTTCACCACGTGTTTCAGGTACAAAAGTAACAGTTTTACCTAATTTTTCCGTTAATGCATCAGCTACTGGTTTTAAAGTTAATTCTGCTTTGTCGCTTTCTTCTTTTACTTTACCTAAATGAGAGAATAATACAATTTTGCCACCTTGTTCAATAATATATTGAATTGTTGGTAATGCTTGGACGATACGATTATCATCAGTAATTTCTCCATCTTTCATCGGTACGTTAAAATCAGCACGAACAAGTACAGTTTTACCTTTTAATTCTAAGTCAGTTACAATTTTTTTAGCCATGTAAGCTTCCTCCTCTAAATGGAACAATAAATTAAAATAAGCGGAGAAGCGTTGTGCTCCCCGCTTACTCCTAAGCATATTGTTTAAATTTAACAGCACAATGCGCTTGCTAAATCAATTTTACATCGAATTATTTAGCTTGAGTTGCTAAGTGTTCTAATGTACGTACTAATTGTGAAGTGTAAGACATTTCGTTATCGTACCAAGCTGCTACTTTAACTAATTGACGGTCGCCAACAGTCATTACACGTGTTTGTGTTGCATCAAATAATGAACCGTAAGTCATACCGATTACGTCTGAAGAAACGATTTCGTCTTCAGTGTAACCAAATGATTCGTTTGAAGCATTTTTCATTGCAGCATTTACATCTTCAATGTTTACATTTTTCTCTAAAACAACTGTTAATTCAGTTAATGAACCAGTTGCTACAGGCACACGTTGTGCACCGCCGTCTAATTTACCATCAATTTCAGGAATTACTAAGCCAATTGCTTTAGCAGCACCAGTTGAGTTAGGGATGATGTTTTCAGCAGCTGCACGCGCACGACGTTTGTCGCCTTTTCTGTGTGGCGCATCTTGTGTGCTTTGGTCACCAGTGTATGCGTGGATAGTAGTCATGAAACCTTCTACTAAACCGAAGTCATCGTTTAACACTTTAGCAACAGGAGCTAATGAGTTAGTCGTACATGAAGCACCTGAAACAACTGTTTCTGAACCATCTAATTCTTGGTGGTTCGTGTTGTAAACGATTGTTTTTAAATCGCCAGTAGCTGGAGCAGAGATTAATACTTTTTTAGCACCAGCATTGATGTGTGCTTCTGCTTTTTCTTTATCAGCGAAGAAACCAGTACATTCTAATACAACATCGATATCTAAGTCTTTCCAAGGTAATTTGCTTGGGTCTGGCTCAGAGAATGATTTAACTTCTTGTCCGTTTACGCGGAAACCGTCATTTTCAACTTCAACTTCTCCTGTGAAGCGTCCTTGCATAGTGTCATATTTTAATAAATGTGCTAACATTTCGTCATCTGTTAAGTCATTTACTGCTACTACGTCAATTCCATCAACGTTTTGAATTCTTCTGAATGCTAAACGACCAATTCTACCAAAACCATTAATTGCTACTTTTACTGCCATTATAATGGCCTCCTTTAATAAATGATATTTAAAAAGTGTTATCACTTTTTATTACTATTGTTTGCGATTGCTTTTGCTGCACCTTCATCTGTAATTAATACAGTGTTTTTAGGAGCAATTGAAAGATAAGCTTTAATTGCTTCTCCTTTTGATTTACCCCCTGCTACAGCAAAAATAAACTTTTTCGATTCAAGATCCTCTAACTGAAGTCCAATCGTTTTCACTTTGTGGACGATTTCACCTTGATCATCGAAATAATATCCAAATGCTTCTCCCGAGGCATTGTGATGTTGAAGTTTTTCTATAACTTCATTAGGTGATTGACGTCTTCGCGCCATCTTCAGCGCATCACCAATGCCATGGATTGTAATATTGGATTGTTTGATTTTTTCTAGCGTCTGGATTACGGATGGTTCTAACATAAGTGTATTATATGTCGTTTCACTTACGTTGTCTGGTACATATAATGTTGTGTAATCACCATTTGTCTGCTGTGCCATGCTAGCTGCAATAGTGTTTGCTTGATAAACAACATTTTCGCCAAGTCCGCCCCTAGCAGGAACGAAAAACGCATTGTATGGCTGATGATGCATCGCTTCACTAACATAGGCCATTGTTGAACCACCTGTTACTGCAACAATTGCATTTTCGTAAAGTACATCCTCAACTAATTGTCCTGCCTGACGGGATAATTCAATCTTTACCGTTTGATCAGCGTCTGAATCTCCTGGTATGACATAGACTTCTTTGATTCCATACTGTTCTTTAATAACTTGGGCAAGATGATGGTCATCAGAATATACATTAAAATAACCATTTAATTGTCTGACGGTTGCCGCACCTGCTTCTGTTATTTCCATACCTGTGGGTTTAACTTTAATTAAATCCTGTTTCTTTAGGGTGTCTGTTTCAGAACGAAGCACACGTTCTGTCAAATCCATATATTCACTTAAACTACGTCTACCTACGGGTTGATGCTTTGAAATAGTAGTGAGAATCGAGAAACGACGATACATTTTTTCAACAATTTCTGGCACAAGCTTTTGTTGAACTTTTATCAAATCCTTCACTACTATCCTCCTCCGTTTCTTTATAAAGGGTCAAGTTCTAACCATAGATTGACTTTTTCCGTCCCTAGTGGGACAAAAAAATATAACCTCTTATATTTGCAATAATACTACTATCGTTTTGAAATTGCAAGCAAAAATAGCTTATATTTCATCAGCTAAATTTACTGTTGAATCATATATTTTCAATCTGCGTACAGTAACAATTTACCCGCTATATAATTTGTTAATCATTATTCCTTAAATAATTGGATAAATGAGTTCGTCACATTTTGTTCAACCCTTATCACTACAATGAACAACTCTAATTGAATACTATGTATTAAATCTTTAAAATGAATATATATTAAAAAATCAAGGAGAGAGACCATGTCTAATAATAATAATCCAGAAGTCATTGACCCAGATGATCAACGTTATAAAGATAAGGATTACTTTAATAAGAAAAATCAAGGCATTCCTACAAACAAACGTCACCAATCTTTAAATTACACAAAACATATCGGCTGCGGTTGTGGTCCCTTAGGGTGTTTTGGCGGTTGTTTTACTTTAATTATTATATTTTCGTTAGTATCTTACTTACTCAGTTTTTTATTTTAAAATCACATTTTCGAAAATGTTAATTACAAGTCATATTTCATCGTTCAATTACTATACTATTGATTCCTTATTATAATAGCCTTCACATAGAATCTATCCTTTAATAATAAATGCTTCTATCTAAATTATAACTTCTCAATTCATTATAATGCTTATATATTCTTAACTGTTGTATAGTGCCTTAAGCTATGTGGCAGTTTATTCTTTATTCTCTTATTACAACTTAACTTATTTTAATATTCCCCTCTCTTAGATAAAAATTTTACTAGCCTAATCAAAATTCTCCAAAATCCATGTAACTCACTTGTGATCTTATAGCAACGCTTTTATGTCAATAAGGTTATAAGCCATATAATCATAAAAGTATTAAGAAAGTCTTTAAAAACGAAACATTTACTCCAATAAGATTGGTTATAACGCTAACTTTATATTAGATTCCAATTTTAAAAATGTTGTAAAGCACAATAACATTAAAATTAACGGTTACAATATTTATACTGTTACTCGAGTGCTTTAAGTTATCAAAACTATTCAAAAGAAATTAAAGTATATAATCAAAAATTAATGAAATTTGCTATTAACAAAACACTACAAGCTAAATCCTCAATTAAGAAAAACCAATTTTTTTAAAACAACTTCCTAAAGTGTGGGTATAAGGTATAGTTGTTAATACAGGTAAAGGTCAATCTGTTCACTATATTTTAAATAGTAACAATATCAAAATTGATATCCAAAACAGCTATGTTACAGAAATGACATTAGGTACAGTTATTTCTAACTAATTATAGTTAACATTAATTTGTGAAATGCTTTTTATATAAACAAAGCCGGACTGATAAATAATCAGGCCGGCTTTTCAACATTAACAAATGAATTGACGCATCCTTATACAACTGTATTTTAGTCTTCCTCAGATGTTTGTGCGCTTCTATTTGAAGTATTATTTTGTGATGATCTCTCTTGTGTGTTGCTTTGCGAGCTATTTTGTGCGCTTCTTTGGCTTGTTCTTTGCTCTGTAGTAGGCTCAGATGTTTTTTGCTCAGTTGATGGTTCTCTTGTTTTTTCTTCAGTGGAAGGCTCTGGTGTTTTTTCTTCTGTCGTTTTTTCTTCTGTTGTTTGCTCTTCAGTAGTTCTTTCTTCCGTAGTTCTTTCCTCAGTTGTTGCTTCTTTTGTTTTTTCTGGGGTTTTCTTTTCTTCTGTTGTACGTTCAGCCGTAGCAGGTTGTCTAGTTCTTTGTTGAGTCTGCTGTGTTTGCTGCGTTTGAGGAGCTTGTTGCGTCTGCTGTGTTTGTTGTGTCTGTTGCGTTTGTTGTGTCTGTTGAGATTCTTCAGTAGATTTCTTTTTCTTCTCTTTTTCTTCTTTTGTTTTCTCTTTTTGTTTCTTTTTTTCTTCTTGTTTCTGATCTGCTAAACGTTCGTTAGCTTTATTGGAATGATCTACAAATGCAAAAATGGCAAATATGAGTCCGCCTACTAACAGTAATACAATTACTCCACTAACTATTTTTGCAAAACCACTCATTTTCTTATTATCTTGGTCATCAAAGTTATTATTTTGATTATGCTTTGGCATATGCTCCCCTCACTTCAATTTATATCATACATTTATAAAAACCGTATATGCGTTCAATATCAAATATATATTTTACACTATTTCATATGCTAATTAAACTTATTAACTAATTTTTTAATCTAGTTGTTATCTTAAAGTCATATATATAGTAAAATACATGTGTATGATAAAATTTTAAGATTCGCTTTAATACTAATCTAATTTTATCTACACTTTCAATACTTTTGTGAAAGTAGTAAAAAAAGATTACCTTATATCTATTATCATAACAGGATGTGTTCTAAATTGAAAAAACATGAACTATTTGATGACTTAGATCAACACTCAAAGAATACCAATAACGGTCTTAGAAAAATTATGCTTGAAAATGAAAATCATAAAACAAAAGCACATGCAAATCACGTGTTACATTCATAACCTTTATTGCTTTAATATTAATTAGTCTTTTTGGCTTTATTGTATTATTTTTATAGATAGAAGTATCAACTTCTACCTTACTCCCTTTTTCAAGAGGAATAACAAGTAAAAAAATAGTTATATTCTGCAAATTGCGTTAACATATATTTAGGATTGGGGGGCACATAAAGGAAGCTTCTGCAAGGAGCTTTTGTAACTCCCTTTATACCTCCATACAAAAATGTGAGTGGCAATAAAAGATAATTATAAATATCTAATTAGCCTCTCACAATAACGCATTTAAGGCTGAGACACATAGTTATGTCCCAGCCTCACTACTAAAGGGAGTCAAAATTTTACCTTCGTTAGTATATTATGGGGTATACTCGAAATAATTAAGAGATGATTAATTAATATCGAAGGTACTTTTATTATAAATGGAACCTCCTTTATTTTAAATACTTCTTAAGGTAAGTAAATGACATATTCTTGAACAATCTTTGAAAAAATTATGACCTTCAAATGCGATGCGATTGTTTCGCTTAAAATCATTGCAACATTAGGCATTACTATTTATGAGGTGATAAAATGAAAAACTATTTAATTACAGGCGGCACGGGGATGGTCGGTACACAATTAGTAGAAGCTATTGTCCAAAGTGACGCACATATTACAATTTTAACAAGACAAGACAGAACAACATCGCATCCCAAAATTACTTATGTAAATTGGTCAAAACCTAATTGGGAAGCACAAGTACCTGACATAGATATCGTTATCAATCTTGCGGGTGCGAGTTTAAATAAGCGTTGGACTAAAAGCTATAAACAAAAAATTATGGTGAGTCGTTTACAATCAACTCAAGCCTTATTTGAATTATTTGATGGTCGCGAACAAAAACCTTCAGTATTCTTCAACGCAAGTGCTGTCGGTTATTACAAACCCGATTTATATCGCACATATACTGAACTATACAAAACATTACCATTTGATTTCTTATCAGAAGTAGTCTATCAATGGGAGCGTCTTGCTCGTCAATTCGAATCATTAGGTACACGTGTAGTTATAGGTAGATTTGGTATGATTCTATCTAATGAAGGTGGTGCTTTACCAATGATGAAACTGCCATATGAATTCTATGTTGGTGGTAAGATTGGTTCAGGAAGACAGTGGTATTCTTGGATACACATTGACGATTTAACTAGAGCAATTCTCCATACTATTAACACTGAAGATGCACAAGGCGTATTTAATTTTACTGCGCCAATCGTTGAACATCAAAATTTATTTGGCTACACTCTTGCGCGTGTGTCACATCGCCCACATTATACATGGGTCCCGTCATTAGCATTACGAATTATCTTAGGTCAAATGTCTACAGTTATTCTTGATACTCAAAAGGTTATCCCTAACAAATTACAGGCAATTGACTTTAAATTTAAATATCCAGATTTAAAAATTGCTTTAGAAGATCTAGTACATTAATTGAATAGGACTGAATTTTAAAATGAAACATGATCGTTTAACACATGTATTACTTTTAATCTCTGGTTTACTCTTGTTATTAAACGGTGGCTTTGCATTTGAAAAATCCACGCCGATGCTCATCGTTTCATCCTTTTTAATCGTTTTTGGAATCGTTGTTATTGCATTTGCACTAAAACTTTTCATTAACAGTAAAAATTCTTCCAAAAGTAATACATTCCAAGATTCTTAATATACTTTTCGAAAAACCAGTCAAGTGCTATTTATGCATTTGGTTGGTTTTTCATTTATTGTATCTTTTTATGTGAATTTACTTAATATCAATATTTATAAACAGTAAATATTTCAGTGGTTTAATTCATAAAACATCACTATTAAAATAAATGCACATAAAAAAAGTCCGGGACAACTATTTACGTCCCGGACTACATAAAAACAAGCTTTGCAACTCTATTTACGGCTTGTCGATAACCTCACAATTTGTAATACTATGATTCAGGAACCATCACTTGATCAACTAAACCATATTCTTTTGCTTCTTCAGCAGATAAGAAATTATCTCTATCTGTATCTTTTTCAATTTTTTCAATTGATTGACCTGTGCGTTCTGCTAAAATTTGATTCAATTTAGCACGCGTTTTAAGAATGTGGTTAGCAGCAATTTCAATTTCTGTAGCTTGCCCTTGTGCACCACCTAATGGTTGGTGAATCATTACTTCTGCGTTTGGAAGTGCAAAACGTTTGCCTTTTGCACCAGCTGCAAGTAAGAATGAACCCATAGACGCAGCCATACCAATACAAATCGTTTGTACATCTGGTTTGATGTGTTGGATTGTATCATAAATTGCGAAACCAGCAGTTACACTACCACCTGGTGAGTTAATGTAAAGATAGATATCTTTTTCAGCATCTTGTGCTTGTAAGAATAATAATTGAGAAACAATAGAGTTTGCTACATTATCATCGATTTGTGAACCTAACATAATAATACGATCTTTTAATAAACGTGAGTAAATGTCATAGGCACGTTCCCCACGGTTTGTTGTTTCAATTACTGTAGGTATTAAATTCATTAATATTGCCTCCTTATTTCTAATTGATAAACTTATTTTAACTCAAAAGTCAAACATGGTCAAAAAATAACGCTCAATTTTTTTATGAAAGTTAAATTATTCTTATTGACCGAAAGCATTTAGATTTGTACACTTAGAGTAATGTGTTTTTTATCCCCTCGTAGTGTAATGGATAACACGTAAGATTCCGGTTCTTAAGATAGGGGTTCGATTCCCTTCGAGGGGACTTATAATTATATACATACAAAAAAGGAATTCCATATCTATGGTGTTCCTTTTTTTGTATATCAGTTTGATTTTAATACTTATTGAATTGTAAAGCCCCCGTCTACCGAAAATACTTAGCCAATCATATTACTTGCGCATGAGATTTATAGACGTAAAACGACAGATGCTGCTTCTTCTGGTTTAGCTAATCTACCGCTTGGCAATTGTTCAATTAATGCGTCCATAGCTTCAGTTTCACTGATTAACTCATATTAATAAAAGTGCTCCCTAAAACATCTCGTACGTCGTGGATTACTAAAAAGGCATTTTCATCTTCTTCATTCACCAATTTTTTCACTCTTGTCACTTGTGACTGTGGGACGACGACATAAAGCATATGTGTTTCATTTTTACCATACCCGCCTTTACCAGTAAGAATTGTTGAACCTCTACCTGTAAAAGCGTTTATTTTATCACTAATTGTTTCACTTTTATTTGAAATTACAGTAACTGCTTTTTTAGGATTAAATCCTTCAATTATAAATGCTGTTGCTCTTTCAGTAACAAATAACATAATGATTGTAAACAAGACATTTTCTAACGGTAATACCATCAAAAAAGAAAGTACCACTAATGCATCAAGTATAAAAATACCTTGTGATGTTTTAATTTCTGAATATTTATTTACTATTTTAGCAATTACAGATGTCCCACCAAGTGTGCTGCCTGTTGAGATAACTAAACCAGCACCAACACCGATAATAGCGCCCCCAAAGACAGAATTAATAACAAAATTATCGATGCCGAGATTAATATTTTCAGTTAAATGTAAAAAGAAAGACAGAGCAGTGTTTGAGATTACCGTATAAACAGCAACCGTTTTACTTAAAAATTTCCAACCAATAAACACAACAATAGTATTTATAATTAGAGACGTCCATGCAGGAGATAAACCAAAGGCATACAGCAAAGAAAGGGATATACCAACAGTCCCGCCATCGCCAAGGTTAGAACCAAGTAAAAAACAATTCACTCCTATTGCGTTTATCAATGTACCAATTAAACAGAATATAATATTTCTATAATGCTTATTAATAAAATCTAACATGTATGCCCTCCTTATTGTCTAAACTACTTAGTTAAATTTCGACATAATTCAACCTTAGAAGCAATTTGTTAATTATGTAAAAAAGACACCTATACAAGGTGTCAGTAATTGAAATGATTACTTTTATAATATATTAGCATAACTTATTTAAAAAATAATCATATATGATTTATTTAAAAAAAAGTTCGAATCTAGTAAATTAAGTTATTGCGGTGCTAATTTACAACTCTATTGATTCTCCGCTTCGTATCTTGTCAGCCATTTCATTTAATTTACGCAGACGATGATTTACACCAGATTTAGATATCTTTCCAGTAGACATCATTTCACCGAGTTCTTTTAGTGAAACTTCTTGATGTTCTATTCTTAATTTTGCGATTTCACGTAATCTATCAGGTAAATTGTCTAACCCTATTTCTTTATCAATGAGGTGAATACTTTCAACGTGCTTCATTGCAGCACTTACTGTTTTATTTAAATTTGCCGTTTCACAATTCACAAGCCTATTAACAGAATTCCTCATATCACGTACGATACGCACATCTTCGAATTTTAACAATGCTTGGAAACCACCAATTAAACTGAGAAAGTCTGATATTTTTTCCGCTTCTTTTAGATATGCGATACTTCCTTTTTTTCGTTCAAGGTGCTTGGCGTTTAATTCATATTCATTCATCAATTGTGTAATTCCTTCAGAATGATCTTCATACAATGAAAAGATTTCAAGATGGTAAGAAGATGTTTCTGGATTATTAACCGAGCCGCCTGCAAGAAAAGCCCCTCTCAAATAACTTCTTTTCATTTCGTCTTCATAAATCATACCTTGGTCAATTTCATGAGTGAAAACACCATTTTTTAAAATACCTAATTCATCTAAAATTTCTCTTGCTCGCGCTTTAATGCGACAAATATAAATATTGTTTTTTTTAAGCTTCATTTTTTTTCTTACTAATAACTCCACTTCAACATTAAATACTTTTTTGATTAGTGAATAGATACGTCTAGCTGTCGTAGCATTTTCAGTTTGTACATTGATAACAAATTGTTGATTGGATAGACTGAGTGCACCATTCATTCGAATAAGGGCACTGAGCTCTGCTTTAGCATTCTTTTCATCTACTTCTATTCTTGTTAGTTCATTCTTCATATCGGATGCAAAGCTCATTACAATCAGTCCCTTCTTAACTTTATAGTCTCACTTAATGCTTTTCATTATTTTCTTTATCGCGAGTAAATTCTATTGTCTCTGTTTCCTGCATAGCAATTTCATATATCATCTTAGAAAGAACTTCAGTATTATGTCGTACATAATTTTCAGAGGAAACTTCAACCAGATTTGGATGTGTAAAAACTTTAATACCTTGGGCCTCCATTTCGCCTATATCACATTGCACAGGCTCAGCGTTATCTTCTCTATAGCGTTCGACTACATCTCCATGAAACGGTTGCGTACTACAAATGGCATAGTTAATACAATTATTTCCTATGTGATCATGTATTGCTTTAACGTGGTCAAGTGCTGTGTAATGATTCGTTTCTCCTGGTTGGGTCATAACGTTAGATACATATAGTTTAGGTACATCAACTTTAAGTAATGATTCAGAGATGCCTTTAACACAGAGATTAGATATAACACTCGTATATAAAGATCCTGGCCCCATTACAATTAAATCGGCTTCTTCAATAGCTTCTACGGCTTCTTCCATTGGTCTTACATCTTCTGGTTCTAAAAATACACGTTCTATCTTTTTATTCTTTTTAGGTATTTTAGATTCACCATATACAATTTCTCCGTCTTCCATAACTGCATTTAATCTTACACTCGTATTAGTTGAAGGGATGACACTGCCTCTGATATTTAATATTTTGCTCAATTCTTTAACTGCATGGCCAAAATCATTATTAATGTTTGTAAGTGCTGCAATCAATAAATTACCTAAAGAATGCCCTTCAACTTGATTTTCTTTAAAACGATATTGGAATAATTGTTCTATTGTTGATTCCGTTTCGCTTAATGCTGAAATTACATTTCGTATATCACCTGGAGCAGGTATATCCATTTCGCTTCTTATCTTTCCAGTACTACCCCCATCATCAGCAACTGTAACAATTGTCGTAATATCTATGGGATAACCTTTTAAACCGCGTGCTAAAACGGATAAACCTGTACCTCCACCTATAAGTACAAGTTTAATTCTTCTCATCTTTATGTTTCACGCCACTTTCGACATGTGCATCTCTATGATGCACATAAACATTATAGTCAAAACTCTCTTTGAGTTCTGCTCCGATTCGTTTGGCTAATGCGACAGAACGATGTTGCCCACCAGTACATCCAATGGCAATAACAAGTTGAGATTTACCTTCTTTTTTGTAACCTGGTATCATAAATTTTAATAAATCGATTAATTTTTCATAAAAAGTTTCAGTTTCTTTCCATTTCATGACATATTTATAGACTGGTTCATCTTCACCAGTCAACGGTCTCAAATCATCAACATAGTGTGGATTTGGTAAAAACCTCACATCAAACACTAAGTCAGCGTCCATTTGTATACCATGTTTAAACCCAAAACTTGTTACATTGATATTAAAAGTTTGATAATTACTTTGATTGAAATAGTCACCAATACGTTTACGCAATTCTTTTGGTTTCATTTGTGAAGTATCAATCGTATAGTTTGCCAAGCTCTTAATCTCAGTCAATAGTTCGCGTTCTTCTTCAATAGATTCAATTAATGAGCGCTGTCCTCTTTCATTCAAAGGATGTGCACGACGTGTTTCTTTATACCTAGAAATCAATCTTTCATTAGATGCTTCTAAAAACATCATATCAACGATAACATCTGAATCACCTTTGATTAAATCAATTTCTTTAACAAGCGACTTAAATAATTCTTTACCTCTTAAATCTATTGCAATTGCTACTTTTTGTAGGGAAGGATTACCTTGTTGCATAAGTTCAACGAATTTCGGCAAAAGAATTGGTGGTAAATTATCTACGCAAAAATATCCAATGTCTTCTAAGCTCTGTATAACTACAGACTTTCCGGCACCTGACAAACCTGTAACAACTAATAATTCACTTTTCACTATATCTTGTTCTTCCGGTTGCATTTTTTCACACCATCCGTTGTTTATTTATCATACTCATTGTTAAATCGTTATATTGAGCGACTATTATGTTCGTTCCTTAAAAATAACTTTTTTATAGCTAATAGTCTCATAGTATCATAAACTATTTTACATGAAAAAGGTCTAAGGTAGTAGTCTAAGCATTTGTCACTATAGTATTTTTTGTATTCAATGATTTTAATTTTTTAAGATTTAATCATGACAACTTTATCACTAGTATAACTCTTTATGTAAAAAAAGCTAGAATGCATTCACTTACAATCTAGCGTAAGTTTAACATTCTAGCAATAACTACAACCGAGTTACATTGATTAATTTTGTATAGCTCAGGTAATTTTTTAATTATGCTTCAATTGTATCTTTAAGGTGTTCAATATACGCAATTGCACTTTGCGCTGCAATACTTCCATCACCTGTTGCTGTTACGATTTGGCGTAAACCTTTTTCACGAACGTCACCTGCTGCATAAATACCAGGAATATTAGTACTCATATCTTCATTAGTTAAAATATAACCAACTTCGTTAGTAATACCTAAATCTTGGAAAGGTACTGTTAATGGTTTCATACCAATATAAACAAATACACCGTCTGCTTCTAATGTTTGTTCTGCACCATCTTTAGTTGATTCTAATGTGATTGAGCCAACTTTACCGTCTTTTTCATTAATTGTTTTTAGCGTATGACTCCAGATAAAATCAATTTTGTCATTTTTAAATGCACGGTCTTGAAGTATCTTTTGTGCACGTAACTCATCTCTACGGTGAACAATAGTAACACTATCAGCAAATTTTGTAAGGAATGTGCCTTCTTCAACAGCTGAATCTCCGCCACCGATAACAAATAATTTTTTACCTTTAAAGAATGCGCCATCACAAACCGCACAGTAACTTACGCCACGACCACCAAGTTCTTGTTCACCTGGTACTCCGATTTTTTTATATTCTGCACCAGTTGAAATGATAACTGCATGAGCTGTAATTACATTATTACCAAGATTGATTTCTTTATAAGATCCTTTATCTTCAATTGATTTAATATCACCATACTGATATTTTGCACCAAATTTTTTGGCGTGTTCAAACATTTTTGTAGATAAGTCAGGGCCTGTTACCATTTCAAATCCTGGGAAGTTTTCAACTTCTTCTGTATTCGCCATTTGACCACCAGGCATGCCACGTTCAATCATTACTGTGCTTAAATTTGCACGTGATGCGTAAACTGCAGCAGTCATACCTGCTGGACCTGCACCGATAATTGCAATATCAAAATCCACTTGTTCAGCCATTTAATTGCCTCCTATTTAATAATTCATTATGCGAAGTATATATGATTTCTTGCTTTTTATAAACTTATATGCTCACTAAATAATCAATTGTTTTATTCAAGCGATATGCTGAGATATTAAACCACTCTAATACTTGTTGTTTCGTCACTTTAATTTCAGTATTTCGAAAATACATATATACAAATGCCGCTACATAGTTATCGACATTGGTTAAATCTACCTTTTCAGAAATAATCGCTTCCGCCTGATCAATCCATATAATAAATAATTCTTCAATATTTTTCAATGATTCTATATCATAAAGCATTAACAAACCTCTGTGAATAAAATCTAACTTATTTAATTTTAAGTCTTGTATAAGGTATGTTAAATATAATTTTTCATAATCATTCATAGATTCTAACACTCCCCAAATTTCTTGGGTCAATAACACTTCTCTTCCTTTTAATTGATTAAGTAAAAAAATGCCATACAATCTATGATGACTATCGTCATTTAATAATAATGGTAGAATTTGTTGATCAAAGTAAGCTTTACTTTCTTCTATAACCCATGGAGCGTGGCCAACGTCTACTTGTGTAATCTCTTGTAGTTTGGCCCAAAAGTATTTACTATCTTCCAAATTTCCTAAATAGTAATTATTATAACTGAGCGCATTATACATTTGTATAGATAGGAATTTCCCTTTTCTATAAAGAGGATGTAATATCTTTTGGGATGCTTCATATTGTCTTAAATAACATAGGACAATCCCTAATTTAAATGATTCGTCATCATTCATTGGTATAACTTTTCCTAAAATATTTAAATAGCGATGATATTTCTCTTTATCATTTGTATTATAAAGTAATAACGTATAATGACATAAGGCATGTACATCGCTATTATCTTCACTCAATAAGCGCTCAAACATCTCTTTCGCCGTATCATATTCATTTAAATATAAATAACACATTGCTAACAAATTACGTACGACACGATGTGCTTGTATGTCCTCATTTTGATTTAAAATAAAATTCCTTGCTTCTGGTAAGCGACCTTGGGAAAATAAATATTGAAAAATAAGTTGTATGGCGAATAGTTGACTTTCTGTTTCAATTTTTTCAGCAGAATGGTAGGATACTTCAAACATATCTTCAAGTTCATCTCTATAATCTTCATCGTCAGACATTGTAATATAGTTGATTCCGAATAAGAATGCTTTATTAGCTTCATTTATCGTAATATTGAGTTGACTAAGCTGAAAATAGCTTTCTTCTACAAATTCATCTTGTGCTATACTTTCATAAAAAAGATGTTCTGCCTTATTACCTAGTCCTAAATTTACTAGACATTCAGAATATTTTACTTTTGTATCAAAATCTTGAGGTGACATTTCAAGCACTTTTTTAAAATGTTCTGCAGCCTTTTTATAATCTTGTTGGTGAAATTTTTGTTCACCTAATTTTTTATAAAATTGACTATCAAACTTCATCGATATTACATTGTCGTTATGCGCCATCCATGATCACCTCCTATGTTTTTAACTTTTAATTTGTATGGGATTCCCATAAGCCATTGTATTATCTGGTATATCTTTAGATACAATGGCGCCCGCACCTACTTTGACATTATTTCCTATCGTAACACCAGGCAAAATAGTAACATTTGCTCCGATTAAAGTATTGTCTCCGATATGGACAGGTCCTGTTTTAAACTCATCCACTAGAAATTCGTGCGTTAAAATAGTTGTATTATATCCAATGACACAATTTTTACCTATCGTAATAAATTCTGGATAAAGTAAATCCGGCACGACTTTAAACGCAAATGCAGTTTCTGCGCCGATGTTCATTTTCAAAAATTTACGATATA
The DNA here is from genome assembly GCF_033597815.2 of Staphylococcus sp. KG4-3. Taxonomy (NCBI): domain Bacteria; kingdom Bacillati; phylum Bacillota; class Bacilli; order Caryophanales; family Staphylococcaceae; genus Staphylococcus; species Staphylococcus halotolerans. The sequence goes on along the minus strand of NZ_CP166245.1, from coordinate 751,670 downwards.
TCCAATGCTTTAACTTCACAATAGGTAAATAGCGACAAATTTCAATAATTACCGTCTGTTTGAAAATTTTAACAATCCTCACGTAATGGTACATACGCCACAGTGGGTTTTTATCATGTGACTTCTGTCTTTTTAAATTCCGCATGTTATTTTATCACTTCACTTTTAGGTTTGGCCATGATAGCGGACCAACATCTTTATAACGTGGCGAACGATATTTCACTCTTCTAACAATCATTATGATAACACCAACTAAAATTAATATAATAGACATTAACTGCGCTACACGAATATCACTTGTTAGCATTAGGCTATCAGTACGCATGCCTTCCACAAAAAATCTACCAATAGAATACCAAATTAAATAAAGGCAGAACGTGTCACCAACACGCAGATGTTTTCTTAATAAAATTAATATAACAAAACCTAAAATATCCCATATGGATTCGTATAAAAATGTTGGTTGATAATATTTACCATCAATGTACATATTATCAATAATAAAATCGGGTATATGTAAATTTTCAAGCACAGATTTTGAAACTGGCCCACCATGAGCTTCGTGATTCATGAAATTTCCCCATCTTCCAATACCTTGACCAAGAATCATACTAGGTGCAATTACATCGCCGATTTGAAAGGGATTAATATTCTTTTGTTTACAAATAATAATGCCTGTTACAAACCCTCCAATTAAACCACCGTGTATCGCAATACCTCCATGCCATATCATTGGTATCTCAATTGGATTTTGTATGTAATAAGGCCATTGAAAAATAACAAAATAGATTCTTGCCACAATAAAGCCAAATATTGCACTCCAAAAAATAATATCAACTAGCGTATCTTGGTCATAACCAATCCTTTTCACGCTAGCTTGTGCTATAAAATAGCCTAATAGTATACCAGCCGCAATGATAATACCATACCATCGGACTGAAATCGGCCCTAATTCAAATGCAATAGGATCGATATAGTTTAATGTCAACATTGCTTATTTCTCCTCACCATTATTACCATTACGTAAAATTTCTGCGTTTAAACGATCGTTAAATTCTTCAGCTGTATTAATCCCCATAATGTTTAGCCTATAATTCATTGCTGCTACTTCAATGATTACTGCTACGTTACGGCCAGGTCTAACTGGTATAGTTTTCTTCGTAATCTCTGTATCTAAAATTCGTAATGTTTCTTCATTTAATCCTACACGATCGTATAATTTCTCTTTGTGCCAGTTTTCTAAATGAATATTCAAGCGCAATCGTTTTTCTGTTAAAATCGATCCAGCACCGAATAAAGTCATAACATTGATAATACCCAAACCTCTAATTTCTAGTAGATGTTCTATTAATTTGGGTGCTCTACCAATTAATTCATCTTTACTTATTTCTCTAATTTCAACGTTATCGTCTGCTACAAGTCTATGGCCTCTTTTAATTAATTCTAAGGCTGTTTCACTTTTACCAATACCAGAGTCACCAGTTATTAGTACACCTACACCATACACATCTACAAGTACACCGTGGAGTGACGTTGTCCTAGCTAGTTCATGTTCTAAAAACGTAGTCAATCGGCTCATTAACTGTGTAGTCGCAATTGTAGAAGTTATTAAAGGTGTTTCATGTTCTTTAGCAGCTTCAATCAATTCTTCTGGTGGTTCTAAGTCTCTCGTGACAATAATTGCCGGTGTTTCAGGTCGACATAATTTTCTCATGCGTCCTTTACGTTCTTCATCTGGCAATAAATTATAAAAAGATAATTCAGTAGTACCTAATAATTGAATACGGTCTGAAGCATAGTGAGAAAAATACCCCGCCATTTCCAATCCAGGTCTCGAAATATCAGTGTTTTTAATTTGCTTATTTAGCCCTTCTTCGCCTGCAATCATCTCAAGTTCGAAGCGTTCTACTAAACTTTTTGTAGTTAACATTGGTTCACCTCTATCAATATTTCTTCGACTTTTATAGTATAGTTATTATCATATCAAAAAGAATTGATAATCCATATTAAAAAGTGTAGAAGATTAATAATTAATTAATCTCTTTAATAACATCACTGCCTAATTATAAACGATATTTTCAATTTATAGTTCATTCATCCAACAATTATGTATTTTTTAAAGTAAAACAAAAAGAAAGACTCCTTATAAGTAACATTGTGTTATTTATAGGGAGTCTATTTTTATATTGTTTAATAAAGTTCGTTAGTCTATGGTGAATCGTGATTTTTATTTAACTGTATCGCGTGCTAATACCGGCTTTAAATATCGACCTGTATAACTTTCTTCAACTTCTGTAATTGCTTCAGGCGTACCAGTAGCAACAAGTGTGCCACCACCATCGCCGCCTTCAGGTCCTAAGTCTATGATATGGTCGGCCATTTTAATCACATCTAGATTATGTTCGATAATAACTACAGTGTCACCGTTTTCTACAAGTGTATTTAACACTTTTAACAAACGACTAATATCGTCAACATGTAAACCAGTAGTAGGCTCATCCAATATATAAATTGATCGACCTGTAGATCGTTTATGCAATTCTGAAGCAAGTTTTACACGTTGCGCTTCGCCACCGGATAAAGTAGTAGCAGGCTGACCTAAAGTTACATAACCTAAACCAACATCTACTAGCGTTTTCAATTTACGATGAATTTTAGGTACGTTTTCAAAGAACGTCGTAGCTTCTTCAGCCGTCATCGCTAATATATCAGCAATATTTTTTCCTTTATAGGTCACTTCTAATGTTTCGCGGTTATATCTAGTACCACCACAAACTTCACAAGGTACATACACATCAGGTAAGAAATGCATCTCTATTTTTATAATTCCGTCACCCTTACACGCTTCACAACGGCCGCCTTTAACGTTGAAACTGAAACGACCTTTCGTATAACCTCTAACTTTCGCTTCATTGGTCTGCGCAAAGATGTCTCGTATATTATCAAAAACCCCTGTATACGTAGCTGGATTAGATCTTGGTGTTCGACCAATTGGAGATTGATCAATATCAATAATACGATCTAATTGGTCTATACCTTGAATTTCATCGTAATCACCAGGCTTTATTTTAGATTTATTAATATGTTTTGCTAATGATTTGTAAAGTACTTCATTCACTAACGTACTTTTACCAGAACCAGAAACACCTGTGACAACAGTCATTGTTGAAAGTGGGAAATCAACATCTATGTCTTTCAAATTGTTACTTCTCGCACCTTTTACGCTAATTTTGCGATCTGTAATCTGCCTACGTGACTCTGGTACTTCAATACGTTTTTGACCACTTAAATATTGGCCCGTTAATGATTTCTTATTATTCATTACCTGTTTCGGTGTACCACTTGCAACGATTTCGCCACCATGTTCACCGGCTCCTGGACCAACATCAACTAAAAAGTCTGCTGCTCGCATTGTATCGTCATCATGTTCAACAACGATTAAGGTATTACCTAAATCACGCATTTCTTTTAACGTATTAATTAATCGATCGTTATCTCGTTGATGCAAACCAATAGAAGGCTCATCTAAGACATAAAGTACTCCTGAAAGTCTTGAACCAATCTGGGTTGCAAGGCGAATACGTTGTGCCTCTCCACCAGATAATGAACCAGAGGCACGATTTAATGTTAAATATTCTAGTCCAACATTATATAAGAATTCTAATCTTGAATTGATTTCTTTTAAGATTTGGTTAGCAATTTTTCTATCTTGTTCAGATAACTCTATATGTTCATAACTATGCAACGCTTCTTTAATGGATTGTTCAACGACATCGCCAATATTTTTTCCTGCAATGTAAACAGATAGTGCTTCGCGACTTAAACGTTTACCATGACAAGTTTCACATGGCAATTCAGTCATGTATTTACTCATCATTTCTCTTACCAATTCAGATGGAGAATCATGATATCTTCTATTTATATTATTGATTACACCTTCAAACTCCATTGTACGTTTGCGTGTTTGTCCATTACGCTGTGTAAATGTAAATTCAATCTCTTTGCCATTTGAACCATATAAGATGATATCTTTTTGCCGATCTGTAAGCTTTTTAAAAGGTTTATCCATATTTATTTTAAATACTTCACAAACACGATTTAATAATGTTGGATAATAATCAGAACTAGATGATTCCCAAGCAACAATAGCGCCTTCATTTAACGTTTTATTAGCATCAGGAACCACTAAATCTAAATCAACTGTAAGTTTTTGACCTAAGCCGTCACAGGTCGGGCAAGCACCAAATGGACTGTTAAAACTAAACATGCGTGGTTCTAACTCTCCAATTGAGAAACCACAAATTGGACAAGCATGATTTTCAGAGAATTTTAATTCTTCGCCATCAATGATATCAACAATTAGGCTACCTTCAGAAAGTTGCAATGCTGTTTCGATAGAGTCTGCCAAACGTGATTCAATACCCTCTTTAACAACTAAACGGTCGATGACTACTTCGATAGTGTGGTTTTTATTTTTATCTAATGCAGGTACTTCATTTACATCAGTTATTTCACCATCTACTCTTAAGCGCACATAACCTTTTTTACTAATATCATCTATTAACTTCTCTTGGGCGCCTTTTCTATGTGTAATTACTGGCGCGAGGATTTGAATCTTAGTACGTTCCTCTAACTTCATGACTTGATCAACCATTTGTTGTACTGTTTGCGACTCTATTTCAATGCCATGATTAGGGCAAAATGGTTTCCCTATACGTGCATAGAGCAATCTAATATAATCGTAAATTTCAGTTACAGTCGCAACAGTAGATCTTGGATTTTTGCTCGTTGTTTTTTGATCTATTGAAATAGCTGGAGATAAGCCTTCTATCGTGTCTACATCTGGCTTATCCATTTGACCTAAAAATTGTCTCGCATATGCACTTAATGATTCCACATATCTACGCTGTCCTTCAGCATATATTGTATCAAATGCTAAAGATGATTTACCTGAACCTGAAAGTCCAGTCATAACTATAAGTTTATCTTTAGGTATTTCTATATCAACATCTTTTAAATTATGGGCACGTGCCCCTTTTACTACAATGGATGGTTGCTTCATTTGTGTCACCCTTCTGCTTTTAATTCAAATAACATATCCCTAAGCTCTGTAGCTTTTTCGAAATCTAAATCTTTCGCCGCTTTCTTCATTTCTTTTTCTATATTTGCAATTGTCTTTTCGCGCTCTTTTTTCGTCATTTTCTTAGGAACTTCCGTTTGTTGTTGATCATTAGTTTCATCGTTATCAACAGTAGCACTAATCACATCATGTATTTTCTTATTAATAGTCATAGGGGTAATGTTATATTTTTCATTATATGCTTCTTGGATTGTACGACGTCTTTCCGTTTCGTCCAACGCATAACGCATAGAATCAGTAATCTTATCCCCATACATAATAACTTCACCACGACTATTACGTGCAGCACGTCCAATCGTTTGAACAAGTGATCTTTGTGAACGCAAGAACCCTTCTTTATCTGCATCTAATATCACTACGAGAGATACTTCTGGTATATCAATACCCTCTCTTAATAAATTAATTCCGACTATGACATCATATGTGCCCATTCTCAAGTCGCGAATAATCTCAATTCGTTCTAGTGTTTTAATTTCTGAGTGTAAATAATTTACTTTTACTCCCGCTTCTTTCAAATAAGTAGTTAAATCTTCGCTCATTTTTTTAGTTAAAGTAGTTACTAGTACTCGTTCATTTCGATCAATGCGGTCTTGAATTTCTCCAATTAAATCATCAATTTGATTTTCAGTTGGTCGAACTTCAATCTTAGGATCCAATAAACCTGTCGGTCGGATAATTTGTTGTACCATCTCATCTGTATGTTCTAATTCGAATGGACCTGGTGTAGCAGATACATAAACTAATTGTTTAGTCTTTTCTTCAAATTCTTCAAATTTTAGTGGTCTATTATCTAAAGCGCTTGGCAAACGGAAACCATGATCTACTAATACTTGTTTACGAGCACGATCACCATTATACATCCCTCTAATTTGCGGTAATGTAACATGTGATTCATCAATCATCACTAACCAATCATCACCAAAATAATCTAGAAGCGTATAAGGTGTTGAACCTGTTGGTCGTAAAGTTAGATGAACGGAATAGTTTTCTATACCTGAACAAAAGCCCATTTCTCGCATCATCTCTAAGTCATAGTTTGTACGTTGTTCTAAACGTTGTGCTTCTAGCAATTTGTTTTCTGAACGTAATTCAGTCAAACGTGCTTCTAATTCATTTTCAATTCTTTGGATTGCTAATTTCATTTTTTCTTCACGCGTTACGAAGTGTGAGGCTGGGAATATCGCAAAATGATCTCGTTCTCTTAATACTTCTCCTGTCAAGTAGTTAACTTCACGAATACGGTCTATTTCATCACCAAAGAATTCTACTCTTATGCACATTTCTTCTCTTGAGGCTGGAAAGATTTCTACTACATCACCTCTAACGCGAAACGTACCACGTCTAAAATCAATATCATTTCTTGTATATTGCACGTCAACCAATTTTTTCAGTAATTCACTTCTGTCCATTTGCATGCCAACACGAACACTTACGACTAAATCACGATATTCTTCTGGATTACCCAAGCCATATATACAGCTGACACTAGCTATGATAATAACATCATCTCTTTCAAATAATGCGCTAGTTGCTGAATGTCGTAATTGATCTATTTCATCATTAATAGAAGCATCTTTTTCTATAAAAGTATCAGTCGATGGCACATAAGCTTCTGGTTGATAATAATCATAATAGCTGACAAAATATTCCACTCTATTTTCAGGGAAAAACTCTTTAAATTCGCTATATAACTGTCCTGCTAGTGTTTTATTATGTGCGATAATCAACGTAGGTTTACCCACTTGTTTAATAACGTTACTCATTGTAAAAGTTTTACCGGTTCCTGTAGCCCCAAGTAACGTTTGATGTCTTTTTCCTTCATTGACACCATTGACAATTTTTTTAATGGCTTCTGGTTGATCGCCTTGAGGCTCAAAATCAGAATGCAGTTTAAACGGATAATGTTCCATATTATAACCCCTACTTCCTATATCATTTCTAACGCTTAGAACCTATTTTAAATCTTTTTATTAGGCTATATACATTGTTTTTTGGCGTAATATTTTTCCGAAGGTGCTTATACTCGTTACATATTTTAACAGATTAACAAACACAAAAGCAAACATTTGTTCGTTTTAATTAATCTTGTTCTATATAAATAAAAAACAAACATAGTCACTCTACCATGTTTGCATAAATTTGCATTATAACCATGTTCTTAATTATCTCAAGTCATATAATTATAAAGCGCTTATTAAATTATAGCAATTAGGTTGCTCAATACTTACTTTTCAATCGTCTTCTTTTTTGTGCAATTCTAATTGATCAATAATGAGATATCCTGCCAACATAGACACTACATCTATAAAAATAATCCACTCACTATGGAAGAATCCTTTTTGTACAGAGGCACCTATAATAACTAATGTCAGGATTGTTCCTACCCATTTACTTCTCGTTAATACACTAAATAACACAACAAATATACAAGGAAAAAAGGCCGCAAGCGCATACCAAATCATTCAATTCACCCGTTCCTATTATTTAAAATAGCCATGGTTGTTTCTCGTAATTCAGATTTTGGAATGAACTTTTCCGTCAACATTTCAGGAATAATATTTTCTATAAAATCTTGAACTGAGCTAAGGTGGTCAAATTGCATTATTGTCTCTAACGACATTTCATATATTTCAAAGAATAGTTGTTCCGGGTTACGTTTTTGAATTTCTCCAAATGTTTCATATAATAAATCTATTTTATCAGCTACTGAAAGTAATTGACCTTCTAACGAATCGTCCTTACCTTCTTGTAATCTTTCTCTATAGATATCTTGATATGGTTCTGGAATCTCTTCATTTATAAAATGATCTACCATTTCCTCTTCTACTTGTGAGAATAATTTCTTTAATTCTCCGCTAGCATACTTTACAGGCGTTTTAATATCTCCTGTGAATATTTCCGCGAAATCATGGTTTAATGCCTTTTCATATAAGCTTTTCCAATCCACTTCATTCCCATGATACTCTTCAACTGTACCTAAATATTGAGCAATTTTAGTCACCTTGAATGAGTGGGCAGCGACGTTATGCTCGAAATACTTAAATTTACCTGGCAATCTAATTAATTTTTCTAAATCAGATAAGCGTTTAAAATATTGATGTACTCCCATGACATCGCCTCCTAGTTTATTTAATGAATCATTATACTTGTTTTTATAATATCACTCAACAAATAAAATGTCTTACCAATATCCTTAAAAATAATTATTTATTTGTATTATAAACATACTACTTTAATTAATATAACGAGAGAGTGGAACAGCGAAATCATATTATTCTACAATGATTTCGTCGCCCCACTCCCATGAACATAGCTTTCAGTTTAGTTAGTCATTTCTTCTACGTTAATTTTATTAAATTAATATAGTTAATTTACAATTTCACTTATTATCTTATAAAACAAGATATCAACATATTTGTTCTAAATCAAACTAAAAACTCTAGTATTAATTAGTGAATATAATTGTATTGTCCTGTGTTGTGTACTGTTCTATAAGATTTTTGCCCTACTCCTTGCCAGTTCATTTCTGACACAAGAATTGATCCATCTGAATTTTTACATTCCACTATACCTACATGACCATAGTTACCAGCATTACTTTGGAAAATAGCTCCAACTTCTGGCGTGTGATTTACTTGATAGCCATTTTGACGAGCTGCTGAAGCCCAATTATTCGCATTTCCCCATAAATTACCAACAGATTTTCCTAATTGTTGACGTCTATCGAAAGCGTAATATGTACACTGTCCCCATGTGTAATAGTTATTGCCATTTGAAGCTTGTTGTACTGGTCTATAGTGTTCTTTAGATTCCACATTACTATCAACATGCATTTGTTGATTGTTTTCAGCTACGTCATGTGCGTTAACATTTGGCCATGTTTGTGGTGCAATAGATGTCACATTTGTTGATGTTGTAGTACGATTTGGCGTTGATTGTTCATTAATTACTTCATTGTAATTACCATCTGAGGTATTGCTTTGCCCTTCGATTTGCTCGTTAAACATTTGTTGTATTTGATTGTTTAAATGTGCTGAACCTTTTTCAGAAACTGCGATAAGTTGACCAGGATATATCATTTCTCCTAAATTTGGGTTCAACTGATTAAGTTGTTCAACTGTCAGTTGATATGCATCTGCGATACTTTGAATTGAATCCCCAACTTTTACTTCTACAATATCATTATCTGGAAGTACTAATCTTTCTCCTGCTTGAACATACTCTCTATCATTTATTTGATTTAAATTTTGAATTTCCGTAGTTGTTGTTGCAAATGCTTGAGCTATATCTGTTAATTTAGCATTTTCCTTCACTGTATGGATTTGGTCTGCTGATGCTATACCATTTATACCAAAAAACATTGCTGCCGTTGTTATAGAAAATGTTAAGCCTTTCTTCATTACATATTTCATCCTTTGCTATCTTAATTTTAATCAAGAATAATATAGCACATAACTCTTAGACATTTGTCTTTGTTATTATACTGTAATACAACAGTCAACTTTCAATTTTAACGAACTCTTTTATATCATTTAAAATACGTCCAATCCTTTGATAAAACTAAATTTAATTAAAGATCATCATTCTGCGAATAACAGACTATGTAACATTAAAAAATGCATTTTACATTCAATGATTAATATTTTAAAATCATTTAAAATATATAACCTTGTATTTATATTCTATCCAAAGTATAGTCCACCTCTTTATTCGTTGAAATTCACCTACCCATTATTTGCATTTAGTGTAAAACTTCAAAAATAAAGGGATGCGATAGCGCTCAACATTTTAAAATTGATTACTATCTCATCCCCACATATATATCAAACTTAGCTTGCTATTTTACATCATCTATTTTAGTATCATTCATACTTATTTTTCACTATGGTCCATCTGGCTACGTAAATATGCTTCTATAAATGAATTAATATCTCCATCCATTACCGCATCGACTTTGCCAGTTTCAGCATTAGTACGATGATCTTTGACCATGGCATACGGGTGGAATACATAAGATCTGATTTGACTCCCCCATCCTATGTCTTTTTGTTCTCCTCTAATTTCTGCCATTTCCTGTTCTTGTTCTTCAATTTTTAATTGATATAACTTAGATTTCAAAGTCTTCATGGCAGCTTCTCTGTTTTTAATTTGAGAACGTTCATTTTGGTTATTTACAACGATGCCAGTTGGATGGTGAGTGATTCGAATGGCCGATTCTGTTTTATTAATATGTTGTCCACCTGCACCCGATGCTCTAAAAGTATCAATTGTAATATCGTCTTGATTAACTTCAATTTCTATTTCGGTATTATTAAATTGTGGGATTACATCACATGATGCAAATGATGTATGTCTACGTCCAGAAGAATCAAATGGAGAAATTCGAACAAGACGGTGCACTCCCTTTTCAGCTTTCAAATAGCCATAAGCATTATGACCTTTTACGATTATCGTTACACTTTTAACTCCAGCTTCGTCTCCTGGTAAATAGTCAGCAATTTCTACCTTAAAGCCTTTTTGCTCACAGTAACGCTGGTACATTCTCAATAACATGTTAGTCCAATCTTGTGACTCAGTACCACCTGCACCTGGATGCAACTCCATAATGGCATCGTTCGCATCATATGGACCATCTAACAATAATTGTAATTCGAAGTTGTCTAACCGACTTTCAAACGTATGAACTTCTTGCTCCAATTCTTGCTTCATTGTGTCATCGTTTTCTTCTAATAATAATGCTCTTGTCGTATCCATGTCTTCCAGAGTTGATTCAAGTGATCTATAAGCATTCACAATTGATTTTAAAGCATTGTTCTTATCAATTATCTCTTGCGCTTTATCTTGGTCATCCCAAAAAGTAGGATCTGTCATCATCTCTTCGAATTCTTTAATATTAGTCTCTTTTTCTTCTAAGTCAAAGAGACCCCCTAAGTTGTTCTAATCTTTCTCTATAAGCATCAATATTTCGTTTAATTTCTGATAATTCCATTTTGCATCTCTCCTATTATCATTTAAATGAAGTACTTACACAACATACTTATTTATTTTATCCAATATCACTATTCTACAGAACTCAGGGTTAACATTTCAACTTTACCCATAATCTCCTCAATGTGACTTGTAATGTTATAAAACAAAAATAAAACCGGAAGTTAATGATACGACTATCAATGCTCCCGGTTTAATTTATAATCACATGTGTTACGCACCGTGACAGTTTTTATATTTCTTACCGCTACCACAAGGGCAAGGGTCATTTCTACCAATATGTTCGTCTTTAACATATGGTGATGATTTAACTTTTTCTTTACCATCTTCTGCAGAAACGTGCTCAGCTTTACCAAAGTCTGTAGCTTTATCTCTTTCTACATCATCTTCGACTGAAACAACTGATTTAAGAATATATTTACTTACGTCCTCTTCAATGTTTTCCATCATTGTATCAAACAATTGATGACCTTCATTTTGATAATCACGCAACGGATTTTGTTGGCCATAAGAACGTAAATGTATACCTTGTCTAAGTTGATCCATTGTGTCAATATGGTCAGTCCAATGTGTATCAATAGAACGAAGTAGAATCATACGTTCAAATTCGTCAAATTGCGTACCAATCTTTTCTTTTTGATCTTTTAACGCTACTTCAACTTTATTCCAAACAATTTCAACTATGTCTTCTTTATCTTTCCCTTTAATGTCTGCAACTTTTAAGTCGCCTTCATTTAAAAATACATCATCGACATAATTAATGAACGGTTCATAATCAGGTTCGTCTGCTTCTTCATTCACATGATAGTGAACACTTCTTTCTAATGTTGAATGAAGCATTTGATTGACTAGATCACCACTTGTATCACTATCGATAATATTATTACGTTCATTATAAATGATTTCACGTTGCTTACGTAATACATCATCATATTCAAGAACACGTTTACGCGCATCGAAGTTATTACCCTCAACACGTTTTTGTGCAGATTCCACTGCACGTGAAACCATTTTAGACTCAATTGGTGTAGAGTCATCCATACCTAAACGATTCATCATATTTTGTAAACGCTCTGAGCCGAAACGTACCATCAATTCATCTTGAAGCGATAAATAGAAGCGGCTATCACCTTTGTCTCCTTGACGACCAGAACGACCACGTAATTGGTCATCGATACGACGGGATTCATGTCTTTCCGTACCAATAACTGCGAGTCCGCCTATTTCTTCAACGCCTTCGCCCAGTTTGATATCTGTACCACGACCCGCCATATTCGTAGCAATCGTAACAGCGCCACGTTGACCGGCATTGGCAACAATATCTGCCTCACGTTCGTGATTTTTAGCATTTAATACGTCATGACGTACGCCATTTTTCTTCAACAAGTTAGAAATATATTCACTGGTTTCCACTGCAACGGTACCTAAAAGTACAGGCTGACCTTGCTTATGTTTTTCAATTACATCTGCAACCACTGCATCGAACTTACCTTTTTGGCTAATATATATCAAATCAGGTTTATCTATACGTTGTATCGGTTTATTCGTAGGAATTTGAGTTACAGTCATGTTGTATATATTTCTAAACTCTTCTTCTTCTGTTTTTGCAGTACCCGTCATACCTGATAATTTATTATACATTCTGAAATAGTTTTGGAATGTAATGGATGCCATTGTCTTAGATTCATTTTGAATTTTAACGCCTTCTTTGGCTTCAATAGCTTGGTGTAACCCTTCAGAGAATCGACGGCCTGGCATTGTACGACCTGTGAATTGATCGACAATAAGCACTTCGCCGTCATTGACCATGTAGTCTACATCTCGTTGTAGTGTTACATGAGCTCGTAATGCAGTATTAATATGACTAATAATATCAACGTTCTTCACATCATATAGGTTATCAATTTTAAACATACGTTCTGCTTTATCAATACCTTGTTCTGTTAATTGTACTGCTTTTGTTTTCTCATCGAAATTATAGTCATCTTCAGTTTTTAGCATTTTTGCAAAAACATTTGCTTGTGTATAAAGGGAAGTAGATTTCTCTGCTTCACCCGAAATTATTAATGGTGTACGTGCTTCATCGATTAAAATAGAGTCAACTTCATCAATAATAGCAAAGTTTAATGGTCTCATAACTCGCTCTTCTGCATAGTTCACCATGTTATCACGCAAGTAGTCAAAACCTAGCTCATTATTTGTACAATACGTAATATCACATGCATAAGCTTCTCTTTTTTCATTTGTTGTTTTACTGTTTAAATTTAAACCAACAGATAGGCCAAGAAACTCGTATAACTCAGCCATTTCCTGGCTTTGAACACTAGATAAGTATTCATTGACCGTAATAACGTGTACGCCACGTCCTGTTAAAGCATTTAGATAAACTGGCATCGTTGCTGTTAATGTTTTACCTTCACCAGTTCTCATTTCTGAAATATCGCCACCATGAATTGCGATACCGCCCATAACTTGTACTTTATAAGGACTCATATTGAATACACGTTTTGCCCCTTCTCGTACGATTGCAAAAGCTTCTGGTAAAATATCATCTAATATTTTATTTTGTTTTTTTATATCTTCTTCAGCTTGTAATTGTTCTTGAAATGCTTTTGTTTTCCCTTTAATTTCTTCATCAGTTAATATCGACATATCCTCTTCTAATGCAAGAACTTTGTCGGCTAATTTACCAAGGCGTTTTATTTCTTTTTTATTGCCATCTGCAATTTTTGATAAAAAACCCATTTTGTTCGCTCCTTTAGCTTAATAACTCTTAGCTTACAACAACTTATATTATCATTAATAAGCCTAAATTTACACTTATTGATTTCAATATATTTATTAATTCTGATACCAAACATAAACTTTAGTTATTTTTTAATTCGTCTTTGAAACCTTCTTCACTAAAAATATACACAAATACATGTACAACTTTCAAATTATTTTATAGTAACATAGCAAAAAATGAGCGTCCACGATTTAACATAATCATGAACGCTACTGTTATCTAATATGAAACTAAATCAAAATGTTATTCAGTTGTTTCAATCAATCCATATTTGCCATCTTTTCTTTTATAAACAATGCTTGTTCCATCTGTTTCTCGATCTGTAAAAATGAAGAAATCATGCCCTAATAGATCCATTTGCAATACTGCTTCCTCTGAATCCATAGGTTTCAAGCTGAAATTTTTAGCACGAATGATTTCGATTTCATTTTCAGACTCGTCATTTTGAATTTCTACTGCTTCATTTTCTTCTGGTAGTGATGCAAATGCTTCTTGCTCACCACGATTTCTATTTCTACGATTTACACGTGTTTTGTACTTTCTAACTTGTCTTTCAAGTTTACTATTAATTAGGTCAACGCCTGCATACAAATCATCGTTACGTTCTTCAGCTCGTAATGTAACGTTTTTCAATGGAATAGTTACTTCTATTTTAGTAGCTGAGTTATGGTATGTTTTTACTTTAACGTGTGCAGTTGCATTTGGCACATCGTTAAAATAACGTTCAAGTTTACCAATTTTCTCCTCAATATAGTTGCGAATCGCATCAGTAATAGTGAGGTTCTCCCCGTGAATTTCAAATCTGATCATAATAATCGACTCCTTTAAAACCTCTATATTGGTAATATTGCTTACTCTTATAATACCACTTTTATGTTATCGTGCAAACGTAAACACATCTAATTTTCTGATTTTTCTAATAAGTAGTATTGATGATGCATTGTGAACCGTTAATCCTGTAGTATATATATCATCTACAAGTAATATATTTTTGTTTTTCAAGTCTATATTTTGTACAATTTCAAATGGGTTAGTAAGCGCAAAACGATGTAATTTACCTAATGATGATTGTTTCGGTCTCGCTTTTGCTATCAATAAAGATTTGTACGATGCGCCCATCTGGTCTAAGACACACGTCACAGGATTAAACGTACGTGCTTGGTCTTTTTCTCTCGATGAAGGTATAGGTACGATATAATCATATTGGGTTTTAGGCAGTTGCATTTGTGCTGCTAACACTTCAGCAAGTGCCACATCTTTCATAAATTTATATTGATGTATTAATTGTTTTACCATACCTTGATATTGGTAATTACAATAAAGTTGATGCATCAGTTTAAATTTTGACATCAAAAATTTACAGTCTAAGCAAGCTGTTTCAGTTATTGCTAATAGTTTCAAACATCGCGGGCACCGGTTTTCTGATGAAAGTTTAGCCTTTTGCCACTGTTCTAAACAACTATCACAGAATTTTGACGCTTTTTTATAAAATGTCTTAGCATTAAACGGTTCAATATATGTTTTTTGGCACTGTATACATTTAGTCATCTATCCACCCTTTTTCACGGGCCAATTGATTCATACGCTTAATGTTTTTACGTGCCTGTAACATTTTAAATGTGATACCTTCATGTAAAAACAAAACAAGCCCACTTGGGTTTTCTCTCTTGCGTCCAACTCTCCCTGCTATTTGAATTAATGCATTGGTTGAAAAATTATGGCTATTGCAGACTATGACGTCTAAATTAGCCATCGTAAAACCACGTTCTAAGATTGTTGTCGTAAAAACAATTTGATACTTTCCATCTCTTAAGGACTTCACTTTTTCACAGCGATAAACATCATCACTGTGAACATAAGTTATTCTCTTGAATAGATTTTTGTATTGGTTATAAGCTTCCTTCATTAATTTAATATTGTTAAAAAATACAAGCGTATAGCGTTGATTAGTAATTTGCTTTCTTAAAATTTTTAATAGTTTTCTTTGTATTTTGTGAGGCTTTAAGTTGAAGTATTTAAAATGAGGTATCGGAAGTGAGTGTCTATGAAAACGTGCAGGTAAGACAATCACATCGCTATAATTGAATCGTTGGAGTAATTTTTTCGATGGCGTAGCAGTCATATAAATGTGGGAACAATGTTTATTTGAAGCGTGTTTAACGGCTTCAAATAAAGAGGAGTCTATGTCTAAAGGAAAAGCATCTACTTCATCAACAATAATTAAATTAAAATGCTTTTTGAAGCGATACAACTGATGTATCGTTGCTACAATGAAATGCCCATTATATTTTTGTGCATGTCCTTGATATAAAACATCAATATTTTCTTGTTGAAAGGCTTCTGCAATTCTCATGCTCACCTCAATAACTACATCCACTCTAGGAGAAACAATAGCAACATTATATCCTTGGCTACGTGCATATTGAATAGCTTCAAATATCATCTCCGTCTTTCCTGCACCTGTCACTGCATATAATAACTTTGAGCGAAATGCCTTTGTAGCTGCTAAAATTTCATTTGATGCATAGCTTTGTTGTTCCGAAAGATTAAATTGCAATTGATATGTGCCCAACGAAACCTGATTATGTGATGCTGTGATGAAAACAGATTGAATATTATCCATTCTTCCCAAATTAATACAATTTCTACAATAAATAATATACTTTTTTAAAATTTCTGAATAGTACTTATAGTAATGGCTTGGTTGATTAGTGTGACATTGTATGCAATACCACTTATTATTTTTTATAATTATACCTTTTGATACATGACTTATTATTTCATTTGTTAAAAGTGATTTATCTATAATTAATCTACCATAGTATTTTATCGCTCTTCACCTCCAAATAAAGACATGTGGCAACAAAGCCAAACATGTCTTTAGTGTGCAAATATTATTTTGTACGAATAGTACGTCCTACATAACCTAATCCAATTCCACCTGAGCCTAGATGAGCTGCGATTACAGGTCCAAAACTTGAACGATAGATTGGATATTGCGCATATTTTTCTTCTAACTCGCGTTGAATCCAATCTGAGTCTTCCGTAATGTCGCCCTCAATAACAAATAATGTTACTTCTTCAAAATCTTTTACTTCTGCAATAACTTTATCAATCATTTTACGCAATGCGCGCTTTTTTGTTCTTACTTTCTCGTCAGGTACTATTTTACCATCATCAAATTTCAATACTGGCTTCATTTTAAGCATTGTACCAATCCATGCTTGTGCGCCTGTGATGCGTCCACTTTTTTGTAGATTTTTTAAGTCATCTACCATTAATACTGCACCAGTATCTTCTCGCATTGCATATAGCTCATCAATGATTGCTTGTGGTTCATATTCTTGTTCAATCATTTCAATAGCCTTGAGCACATATGCACCTTCAACCATTGCAGCTAATTTTGAATCAAATGTGTAAACATTGATGTCTTCTACCATTTCGCCAGCTTGAGTAGCTGTTTGATAACAACCACTAATACCTCCAGATAAGAATACACAAATAACATCTGTATATCCTTCTTCACGTAATTGTTCGAAATTCTTTAAAAAATCTCCAATCGCGGGTTGGCTAGTTGTTGGAATAGTATCCGATGTTTTCATGCGTTTATAAAATTCATCCGTTGATATTGTTGCATTCTCAACAAAATTTTCTCCAGAATCAAAAGTGACACTTAATGGGGCTACTTTTATATTATATTTTTCAATTAATGTTTGAGATAGATAACTCGTTGAATCTGTCAAGACAGCGATTTTCATCATAATCCTCCTCAATTATACTCACAACTATAATACCTTACTTTTGCTTAAAAGAAAATTTATTTTAATATTTAATCTATAATTAAATACAGTGTATAATATTAGTTAATAACTGCTTCACTGTAAATAACTAAACGTATAATACATACTCGAGGTGACCATAATGGATAACACAATCAAAACGATTAAACAAGAACATACGATTGAAAATATAATCAGTAAATCGCGTTTTATAGCGCATATTAAACCTGTTGAAACAGAAGATGAAGCAAAAGATTTTATTTCAGCTATCAAAGCAGAACATAAAGAAGCTAACCATAACTGTTCGGCGTACACAATTGGTGATCAAATGAATGTTCAAAAAGCAAACGATGACGGTGAACCAAGTGGCACAGCGGGCGTGCCAATGTTAGAAATTCTTAAAAAGCTTGAGATTCATAATGCATGTGTGGTGGTTACACGTTACTTCGGTGGAATTAAACTAGGCGGTGGTGGCTTAATCCGCGCTTATAGTGGCGCTGTGAGAGATGTCATATTTGATATCGGACGTGTCGCATTACGCCCTGCTATACCTACTACTGTAACTATAGGCTATGATTTAACTGGTAAATTTGAATACGAGTTAGAAAGTACGCCTTTCTTATTGCGAGAGCAAACTTACACAGACAAAGTAAGTTATAGCATTGATGTTGTAGCTTCCGATTACGATAACTTTCTAACATTTTTAAATCGCACTACCTCAGGTAATTATAATTTAATTGAGGGTGAAACAGTTCGTCTTCCTTTCGATATACCTACAAATTAACGTTTTGTGATGTTAAATTAACTTTCATTTAATATATTACCTTACATTTTAAACATAAAAAATACACCTCCTATAATATGGAGGTGCATCTCTATAACTATGATTAATATTTTATAATATTATTTGTGATAATCGTCATGCTGTTCTTTATTTTCAATCAATTTTAATAATGGTCGATAATCATCATCAATCAGTCCTGTAAATTCAACGATAAGCTCTATTGTGATTAAAATCAAAATAAACATCATGAGTACGCCCCACGGTTGAGATAGATATAATATTATACTAGCAAGACTAAACAGTAATGCTATAGAATATATTAATAATACAGTTTGACGATGTGAATAGCCAAGTTCTAAAAATTTATGATGGAGATGCGATTTATCAGCTTGCATAATATGCTGACCTTTCTTCACACGACGAATCATGGCAAACAGTGTATCAATAAATGGTACAGCTAAAATTACAATCGGGAAGAATAAAGATACAAAGGTAATATTTTTAAACCCGAGCAGTGATAAGAAACCTACGATAAAACCGACTAGCAAAGCACCACTATCACCTAAAAAGATTTTTGCTGGGTGGAAATTAAAGAATAAGAATCCCAGAAGCGCTCCAATCAAAACACTGCAAATCATCATAATAAATATATTTGCTTGTAAGATAGCGATAAAACCTATCGTCATTAATGCAATCATCGAAACACCGGATGCTAAACCGTCTAGTCCGTCAATTAAATTAATTGCATTGGTAATTGCCACAATCCAAATAACTGTAATTGGTATACCTAGAATACCAAAATGAATCGTGAGCCCAATAGGTAAAGAAATAAAATCAATAGTCACACCATAATAAACAACAACAAGTGCTGCAATTACTTGACCAAATAATTTAATTATTGGTTTCAAATCATAAATATCATCTATGAGTCCAACCAAGTAGATTAACACTGACCCAATAACCAGAGGTTTAACTTCCGTTTCTATAGGATGTCCAAGCCATATCCCTACTAAGAATGATATGAGTATAACAGTTCCACCAAGTACGGATATAGGTTTAGTATGTACCTTTCTAAAATTCGGTTGATCTACAATCCCTAATTTATGTGAAACCTTTATGACTATTGGTGTAAGTATCAAACTGACAATCATTGAAAAAATGATTAATAATAATGTATACATCAGTTCACCTTCATTAATGTAATTCTGTTTTATTTTTAATTTCAAAATCCTAAGTTGAAAATAATTATTTAAAATTAATTGTAAGCTAATCATCATCTAATTTATCGAATCATGCAAATTTGAAAATTAATTGCAGTCGTTATATAGTCTGATATGTTACATAATTCTATAATACCCTATACGCTTTTACTTATACAACTTGAAATGCGATAATTGATAAGTCTCAGGATTATTTCTTAAATATTTAAATTTCAGAGTGAATCATTGTATATTCACTCAAAAAATTATTCTAACATGAATATTAAGTGAATGTTATAAATTTCTATTTTCATAAAGATGACAAATTGTAAGTTTTCACTTACAATAACAAAGTGCTAACCAAAGAGGAGTGTAAAGTTAAATGTTTGAAGCTATTATTTACAATATTTCTGTTACAGTAGCAGGTATCTATTTATTTCACCGCTTACAGTATTCAGAGAATAAGAACATGGTGTTTTCTAAAGAATATGTTACAGTTTTAATGACCATAGTAGCACTTTTACTATCTGCTTATCCCGTGCCATTATTTAACCAATACACACTTTACTTAACCTTCATACCTATACTCTTCCTAGGTAGATATACGAACATGTTTTACACTGTGCTTTCAGCATTAATCGTAGGGTTAGTAAATGTTTTAATTGGTGATTATACTATCATTGCCGCTATGATACTTATCGTTATCGCTGTGATTGTTGGTGCTGTTGGTCCATTTTTAAAACAAAATGATATTATTTCACTACAAATTCTTAACGCGATTACACTTGTTATTTTCTTTATTTTATCACTAATAAGCCCATATTACGAAATTACAGAGGTATTGTTCTTAATACCTATATCATTTATATTAATGATTACTTCGTCAATTACATTTGTTGATATTTGGTATTTTTTCTCTTTAGTAAATCGTTATGAAAATGAAGAGAAATTTGATTATTTAACAGGTTTAGGTAACGTTAAAGAATTCGATAGACACCTTAATGAAACGACAAGCATTGCTGAAAAAAATAACCAAAGTATCGGGCTGTTACTTATCGATATCGATGGATTTAAAGATGTAAATGATAAATTTTCACATCAATCTGGTGATGCAGTACTAAGACAAGTTGCTCAACTTCTCAAAAACTATGTACCACAAGAATTTAGTATTTATCGTAATGGCGGCGAGGAGTTCTCGATCGTTTTATACGATTACACATTAGACCAATGTGTTAAATTAAGTGAGAGTATACGTGGGGGCGTAGAACAATCAACTTTCCATCTACCTAATAAAGAGGTTATTAAATTATCTGTTTCAATAGGTGTGGGTTATTTAACTGCTGATGATTACAAGTCACAACGTAAAGTATTTAAAATAGCAGATGATATGTTGCATATGGCTAAGAATGAAGGCCGTAATCAAGTGATGTTTAATCCTATTGTTAAACTTTAAAACATATCCATGTTTAATTGTGTCTATATAAGCTCAGTTCATATAACTTACGTTAAGCATAATTTATTAGATGTTCCAGTTTAAACTAATTCCCTGGCGCCTCACAACATGACTTATATCAATAAAAAGACAAACACTCAGCAGAGGGTGTTTGTCTTTTTATCGATATGTAAATCCCTATCAAATCTTATCACTACTTAAAATGAACTACACCTCAATTTTGGACAAATATTTTGAATCAAACTATCAATTACTTAATTCATAAAAAACTTTAAGCTTTCTTATATTTAGAATTCATCAAATTATTATGACAAACAGTGTTAATGTAATGCGGTAATTTCTAACCTTAAAATCTTTATCTAAAACTTTCATTTCTATAAACCGTTATAGTTATACAATTGAGTTTGTTACAATATATAATGGAATATTAAAAAATTATGACGGCGTATGAATTGCTATTGAAAGTTTCAATTGTACACTGTAAACTTTCAATTGTTCTAAAAACTTTTCAGGAGGTGCAAAGCTATGTCAGATTCAATTACGATTATTGATGAGGATAAAGTCATTGATGTCGTGCTTATTGCAGGAAGAATTTTACTTGAAAGCGGCGCTGAAACATACCGTGTTGAAGACACGATGACACGTATAGCTGCGAGTTTTGGTTTAGATGATACATATAGCTTTGTGACATCTACTGCAATCATTTTTTCACTAAATAACCGTACTAATACACGACTTATCAGAATTCGCGAACGTACAACAGATTTAGAAAAAATTGCTTTGACTAATAGTCTTTCACGAAAAATTTCTAATAATGAACTGAATATAGATCAAGCAAAATCTGAACTGATACATTTGCATCACGCTTCTTTACAATATTCATCCCTAACTAATTTCTTGGCCGCACCGATTGCATGTGGTTTTTTCCTATTTATGTTTGGTGGAATCATCCAAGACTTTATTTTCGCTATCCTCGCTGGAGCGGGCGCTTTTTTAACCTTTAATTATGTACAACGTTACATACAGATTAAATTCTTTTCTGAGTTTATTAGTGCAGCAGTGGTTATTATGATAGCCTCTGCTTTCACAAAAATAGGCTGGTCACATAATCAAGATATCATAACCATTGCTGGTGTTATGCCTCTTGTACCAGGCATTTTGATTACTAACGCCATACGTGATTTGATGGCTGGTGAATTACTTGCTGGTATGTCACGTGGTGTTGAAGCGGCATTAACTTCATTTGCAATTGGAGCTGGTGTTGCCATAGTATTATTAATATTTTAAAAAGGAGTGCTAACATTATGGCCATTGTCTATTACTTTTCACAATTTATAATTAGCTTTCTTGCAACAATGCTATTTTCAATTCTGTTCAATGCACCAAGACGCCTCCTTTTAGCTTGTGGTTTTGTAGGCGCAATGGGCTGGATCATCTATAAGTTGACGTTTGATGCTGACTTAGGTAAAGTCCTAGCCTCTTTTTTAGGTAGTTTTATCTTAGCTTTAATGAGCCACGTCATGAGTAGACGTTACAAGCGACCAGTAATTATCTTCATTGTACCTGGTATTATTCCACTTGTACCAGGTGGCTTAGCATATGAAGCTACACGATTTTTAGTAAGTAATGAATACACACACGCCGTTAATACATTTTTAGAAGTAACTCTAATTTCAGGTGCAATTGCTTTTGGTATTTTATGTGCAGAGATTATTTATTATATCTATACACGGATAAAACAACATTATGGTAAAATGAATGGCAAAACTTATAAAAAATCTTACAATATGAACAATAGAGCTTAAAGGGGTGTTTTTATGAAACAAGACATAATAGAAAGACTGACAAGATACGTAACTATTGACACACAATCTGATCCAGAATCTAATACCACGCCATCTACAGAGAAACAATGGAATTTATTAAACTTATTAAATGATGAATTGACTGATTTTGGATTAGAGACAGATATCGATGAACAAGGCTACTTATTTGCCACATTAGAAAGCAATGTAGATGCTGATTTACCAACTGTTGGTTTTTTAGCACACGTCGATACATCACCAGACTTTAACGCTACTAATGTCAATCCACAAATAATTGAAGCTTATGATGGCAAACCGATTAAACTTGGAGATACGAGCCGCGTTTTAAGCCAAGATGTTTTTCCAAATATGAAAAATGTCGAAGGCCATACACTTATGGTTACAGATGGAACTTCATTATTAGGCGCTGATGATAAAGCTGGTGTAGTTGAGATTATGGAAGCTTTAAAATACTTAACTTCACATCCTGAAATTAAACATGGACGTATCCGTGTTGCATTTACGCCAGATGAAGAAATCGGTAGAGGCCCTCATGAATTTGATGTCGAACGCTTTAACGCTAACTTTGCGTACACAATGGATGGCAGCGAATATGGTGAATTACAATATGAAAGCTTTAATGCTGCTGAAGCAATCGTAACTTGTCATGGTGTCAATGTACATCCAGGTTCAGCTAAAGATGCTATGATTAATGCTGTATTATTAGGCCAGCAATTTAATTCATTACTTCCACCAAACGAAGTCCCTGAAAGAACTGAAGGTTATGAAGGTTTTTATCATTTGATGAAAATGAATGGCGACGTTGAAAAAACAACACTTCATTATATTATTCGAGATCACGACAGTAATCAATTTAACTTACGGAAGAAACGTTTAGTCGAAATTAAAAATGATATCAACACGCATTTTGAAGATAATCCTATTGAAATTGAAATCAATGACCAATATTATAATATGGGTGAAAAAATTTCGGCAAATCCACATGTTATTGATATACCAAAACGTGTTTTTACTAAATTAGATATCCCAGCCAATACCGCACCAATTCGTGGAGGTACAGATGGTTCACAACTCTCATATATGGGATTACCTACACCAAATATCTTTACTGGCTGTGATAATTTCCATGGCCCTTTCGAATATGCATCTATTGATGTAATGGAGAAAGCTATTGAAGTTATTGTTGGTATTACAGAAGAAGTCGTACAAACATATCAAAAATAATTATATTTATATTAAAATAGGGAGTGGGACAGAAATCAAATTTTCTAACATAGCTTTCGTAGTCCCACCCCAGCAATGGTGACTAGCATTGAAAAAATCTTGATATAAGCGTATTTTCAATTCAGTCACCTACTGCCAAATTGAAAATGAGCCTGAGACATCTATTTATGTCCCAGGCTCTTAATTTTTATCATGCTTAACAACATATTTTTCACTAAAATGATAACGGCATAACGAATAAAGTTACCAAAAACTATTTATCATGTCAGTGGCTTAAGATACACTCCACAAAGAACATTAGCAATACATTTTAATCACTTAAACTATTTGTTTATATCAAATTGAGTTTTCAATAACTTAATCGCTTGGACAGTATAATGTCTAATTTGAATCCCCATTTTAAAATCAGTAAAACTTTCTGGCATTTCTATAAATGTATTAAACATTGCTGTAACACCTATAGATTCAAATAAGTCAAACTTATCATCAGTGGCACAAATTGCTATTGATGGTTTATTATATTTTGTAGCTAATTCTGCTAGACGTACCGTTGTTGTTTCAAGTATTTGATCTGCTTCATTTATACCTTCTCCAAAAATAATTAAATCTGCTTGCTCTATTAATGCATCTAAATGTGTTATTTGATCTACGAGTTCATGGCTAGTCATGATTTCTGCATTATAGAGCGCATTTAATACTGCAGCAATGCCACCGCCTGCGCCACCTCTTTGCACTGGGCCAAGTACAAGCCTTAATTCACTTTTGAACATTTCACTTAAATACCAAATTAAATTATCAATTTCGGCAGCTTTTTCACGTGTTACCCCATAAGCTTCATACGTTTGCATTATCTCACTATTCTTACCGTAAATTTTACTATCAAAATCTGACATTAATTGAAAACGTACATTGTTTAAGTTTGGATGTAACCCAGAAATATCAATTTTGCGGATATATTTCAACTTATGACTACCTTGTCGTAAATCAATTTCCTGTGCTTCATCATCGTAAAACTTAGCTCCCAGTGCTTGTAACATACCAGCACCGCCATCAAAGCTACCGATACCGCCAAGTGAAATAACAATATGCGTCGCGTCGTTCTCTAAAGCATCTACTATAACTTCTCCCAGACCATAGCTTGTACGTTCATTTATTGGCTTTTGACCTTTTAAAAACAGATTACCCTCAATCACAGTCATACCGCTATCTGTGATACCATACACTGCTTCTACCTCTTGCATATCAGCATCATGTGTTGTCATTCTATATTTAGTGCCTGACTGCCAAAGAAAGACAGAATCCATAAGCTCATGACGCCCATTAAATAAAGGAACTTGTACTATGTCTGCTTTTTCAATTTGGCTAGCTACAGCTTCTTCAACATAACGGTTCGCTTGATAACTGGAAATAATTCCATTAAATTCATCCATCGCAACTAAAACTTTCATTTTGACACCTCTAGTATTTTTATTTTAAATTTTTAATTGATAAATGTAAAAAATTAGGTCCGTAACCACTTTTAAATTTTTATACATCAGTTCATATATGAATGCCTCATGTTTTGACTATATATGTGTAAACGATAAAATCGTAATCTACATTTCTTATTCAATTATTTATTATACATGCCAGGCGAAAATTTTTCACATTATAAGAAACGCTTGTTAAACACCTACCTCAATGATAAGCGCTTAACAAGCGTTTAAATTTGTATTTTATTGTTTTTACTCTTCAGCACTTGCTAATGTGGAAACGTTAATATCTCCGTGACTCGCATTCCAAATCGCTTGTCCCTTAACAAAATAAAATGCTTGTGGCGATTCATGTTTCACACTTGTTTTTTCTTCTATATAATCAGATAATTCTCTTTCTTGTTGTACAATTAAATAGTAACCATCCATATCTCTTTCATATAAAAATTTGTTGAATTGGTCAATTGCATTTGCTGAAATTGGGCATGTTTCGCTATGTTTCAGTACAAATACATATTTATTTTCATTAATAATTTGCTCAAACTGGTCAATCGAACTCAGCTTTATAGCCATTCTATTCACCTCTAAAAATATTTAACACACAGTGATGTTTCAAAAAGTGTGAAATTTACACGATATACACATATCATTGTTTCCAATTATACACAACTCTCTTTTTGTTGTTAACTGTTTATTTAAAATTTTATAACTTTGGTAAAAAACCTTTTTAATTAAAGTCTTCTTTGACATTATTATATTCTTTGTCAAAATCAGCGTCAAACTTCTCTAAATCTTCACCCTTTTTCGGTAAATCTTTAGCGTTGATTTTATCTAATCGTTCGCTAATATCTATCGTTTCTTTTCGAGTTTCATAATAATTTTGTAAGCTGTAATACATTTCTATGGCATTTTTACGTGCATCATTGACATAATTATTTGTAATTGCTGTTTTATTCAAATCTTTAATCTGCTTATCAATTAAAGGCATAATTTGTGTTTCTATAGACTGTTTTACTTTGGTAGTATTCGTTGAGTCCGCTTCTTTCTCAGCCGTGTTTCTCAAATCTTTATTATTTTGCTCTAGTTTATGTTTAAAATTATTTACATCTGTTGTAGAACCAGCGTCACTTGCTTTTTGCATATGTGCTTCAACCTGAGATCTATTTTTTTCAAATAACTTAGTATAGTCTAAAATATCTTCATTTGCCTTAACTGCTTGATTACATAAATCAATGAAGTTTTTCAAGTCATTAATAGCAGCTTTTTTATCTTTCACTGATTTTAAATATGTTGATTTTAATTCTTTTGTTTCTTCAGAATCAGTAGGTAGTTTTTTCGCAGCCGCTTCATAATTGTCGAGCTTAGGAACCAATTTACTATTTACTTTATTTTGCAATTCGTTAAATTCTTTTTTGTTTTTGTCTGTCATATCTGTCTTGCTTAAATCATCTAAACGCTTTAAGTGAATATCATCTATGACTTTTTTCAGTTCATTTTCTTTGGATTTTACGTCATTAAGCGTGCTATCAAAGTCTTTAAATTCGGTAGCTCCTTCATTGCCACATGCGCTTAGTGTAATTGAAAAACAAAACAATAAAACAATGCAAATTATTTTTTTCATTTCTGCACTCCTTATCATTCAGTATTATACAGAAACTTATTTAACTTGAAAATGATATGTGATATATTGTTTCAGAATTTACAGTTTAACAGTTCTATCATAACATTGAAAGGCGTGGACAACCTACATGTATTCTCATATCCAACCATTAGTAACAGAAGACCATAAAAATATTTATCGACAGCAATACCAAGAACTAAGCGATATACTCTTCAACTTGCTTGATACACCTGTTAAATCAACACATCATCTCGGTGGAACTTCACACTTTAATTATCCAACCGAGCCTATTTTAGATATATTAGTGGGTGTAAATAATTTACATGACATTACATCCTTAGATGAAAAACGTTTGAATTATGAAGGGTTCTACCGCTTACACCATCCATATAAGAAAAAAGTAGTTATGGCACAATTTAATAACTTAATAGAATTAAAACAAGTAGCTCGTTTACATATTATACAAAAGAACTCAAAACTTTATAATGACTACTTGCAAACAAACCTTTTACTCAGTAAAAATGACCATTTAACCACAACATTTGGCGAAGCAAAACAATCTGCTGCAATTACTGCTACAAATATACGTGACTATGAAAACCAGAAGCAGAAACTGTTTGACAATTTAATAAAACATTTAAGTGGCGACATGAAAAGTACTGATATGTAATTAATTAAGCTTAAAAACTGAAATATCAATATAGAATTGAATAACTTAAATTTTTATAACGTACATGTGTATTTTAAGTCATTTTAACTAAATTCCTGTTTCCATAGGAAATCTCTTTAATGTTTAATTAAAGTTTAAAAAAATCATGAATATTTTCCTAAGATTTTAGCCAAGCGCACAAATCATTGGTATAATAAATAAATGAATTCAACAAGAAAGGATGTTCTATAGTTGCATAAAGATAACATCTTAAAGGAATTAAAAGCAATTGTACCATCAGAAATTATTAAAATTGATGAACCTTTAAAAAAGTATACATATACACAGACTGGTGGTAAGGCTGATTATTATCTTTCTCCTACCAAAAACGAACATGTTCAAGCCATTGTTCACTATGCCTATACTAAAGATCTTCCTGTGACCTATTTAGGGAATGGTTCTAATATTATTATTCGCGAAGGCGGTATTCGCGGAATTGTTATTAGCTTACTTTCTCTTGATTATATCGATGTATCAGATGATGCAATTATTTCTGGTAGTGGCGCAGCAATCATAGATGTTTCACGTACTGCAAGAGATCATGCCCTAACTGGACTTGAGTTTGCATGCGGTATCCCTGGTTCCATCGGTGGTGCTGTATTTATGAATGCAGGTGCTTATGGTGGAGAAGTAAAAGATTGTATTGATTATGCACTTTGTGTTAATGATAAAGGCGAATTAATTACATTAACGAATAAAGAGTTGGAATTAGATTATCGTAATAGTATTGTGCAACAAAAACACTTAGTAGTCTTAGAAGCTGCATTTACACTTGCGCCTGGCAATTTTGACGAGATACAAGCGACTATGGATGATCTGACTGAGAGAAGAGAAACAAAACAGCCACTAGAATATCCGTCGTGTGGCAGTGTTTTCCAACGTCCTCCTGGCCATTTTGCAGGCAAATTGATTCAAGACTCTGATTTACAAGGTCATCGTATAGGCGGAGTTGAAGTGTCTAAAAAACACGCTGGCTTTATGGTAAATGTTGATAAAGGTACGGCTACTGATTACGAAGATTTGATCCACTACGTTCAAGAAGTTGTAAAAGAAAAATTTGACGTTGATCTCCATCCTGAAGTGAGAATCATTGGAGACCACCCTGTTGATTAATAGGAGTAAAGACTATGATTAATGTATATGGTTCTACAGTAGATAACGAAGCTCGATGTACACATTATCAAACACCATTAGACATCATTGCGATAAAATTCAAATGTTGTAACAAATACTACCCTTGCTACAAATGTCACAACGAACACGAAAACCATAGCATACAGCGGTGGGATTCAGATGAATTTAATGAAAAGGCAATTTTATGTGGCGTTTGTCATCATGAAATGACTATAAATGATTATATGATGATTGAAGCTTGTCCCGAGTGTGATGCACATTTTAACAATCGTTGTAAGTATCACTATCATTTATATTTTTCAGTTTAATTAACCATTTAAAAAACGCGTTACATCTTATTGATTATACAGAAGATGTAACACGTTTTTTTATATTTACAGTTTCTTTGATTTCAAAATCTTAATAAATACACTTTGTTTATTATACTTTCTCTTGATTTTTTGATTTAAAATAAACAGCACCTCCACAAAAGTTGAAGTTGCTGTTTATTTTAAGTATTAATATTTATGTATCAAACTATTTCATTTGTTATAACTTCAATTATTAAATTCACAATTTCACCCTTTGGTTGATTGCCAATTTTTCAGATAGTCAATTAATGATCTATTTTATCACTAACAAATTGAACGAAGGTCTCTACATCACCTTTTTGAATATTTTTCATAGGCATTGGCCCAATGTTAAATTTAAAATTAATCTTTTCGCCATCGTAATTAATTGATTCTATTTCGTTATACGCGATACTTCTATAATAAAATTCACCATTCATATCAACATTCAAGATAACTCTTTCGCTTGTAGCTATAAAAGCACCTTCAAATTCTGAAGAACCTTGTATAGAATATTCTATTGTTCCTAATACATTAGGTCCTTTTTTCTCAGTTGGATATAAATCATTTGGATTAACATTGTCTAATATCATTAATTTCAATCCCCCTACATTCGTTGTTTTGATTTGTACAAGTTGATGTTAGAGGTTTGTTTTCTAAAAATCACTTGTATTCGTTTTCTTATTATAACATTCCTACCTTAAAGTTTAATAATATATTGATTTCACTTAAAATCAATATAAAACGCATATTCAATTATCAATTTCAGTATTGTGATAAATCTGATTTAACTTAGCAATTCTATTACTTCTTAGTAATACATTAGACTAGCTTCGTAAATTGAAAAGAGAGCCTGGTATACTCCAGACTCTCTTTTTAGACGTGCCCCCACAAATGACGTCCTTTAACTTTATTTTTCTAAAGCTTTCTCAACTTCTTCAATTTGTTTAATTGCTGTTGTTGTAGAACCACTTGCAAAGTACCAAAGTTTAGGATCTAACTCATACACTTTGTTATCTTTAATTGCATCTACATCTTTAATCACATCATTACCTAATGCGTTTTTAGCTGTTGATTTGCCACCAATTGCTTGTCCACGGTCCATTGCAAAGATAATACTCGGATTTTTCTCTGCTACATATTCATTAGTGACATTTTGACCATGTTTACTATTTTTAATATTATCATCAGCTGGTGTGAAGCCCATTGTATCGAATATCATTGCACCGAAACGTTCACCTGATCCAAATGTTGATAATTCACCTTCATTTACTAATAAGAATAATGCTTTGTTATCTTTTAAATCTTTTGTTTTATCTTTGATACCAGCAATTTTATCATCTAATTTTTTAGTTAGTGATTTTGCTTTGTCTTCTTTACCATAAATTTTACCTAAAGTTTCAGTATTCTTTTTCAATGAATTCACTTCATCTTTATCGTCTACACCAACGTAAACTACTTTTGCATCTGGTGCAGCTTTTTTAAATTCATCTAGATTTTTTTGGTTCGCTGTACGTCCAGAAATATAGATAACTTCTGGTTTAGCTTCAGCAACTTTATCGAAATTAACTTCTTTTAGACTTCCAGTATTTAAATATTTTTCATCTTTGAAATCACTTAAGAAATCTGGCAATGATTTATTACCTTCACCTTTGGGAAGTGCTTTAACTTTATCTTCAAGTCCCATTTCTTTCATTGTATCTAATGTTCCATAATCAAAAACAACTGCATTTTTTGGGTTCTTAGGAACTTCTACAGTTTCTTTAACTGCTTTAGCATCACTACCATCACGTTTCTCTCCACTTGCTTGATAGTTATTTTCAACCTTTACAGTTTTATTTGAACTTTCACCTTTTGAATCAGCTTCTGAATTCTTTTTATCGTCTGATCCGCCATTACTACATGCTACTAATAAAAACATTAACCCTACTACTAATAATAAACCTAATTTTTTCATGTACTTAACTCCTCCTGGATTTCTAAATGATGTATTCCTTTTTATGTCCCTAAAAGTTAACAACGTTACAGTTGCATCACTCCCCTCAAAGTCATTATTAATTACATTGAATGTGCCAATACTAAATCTTGATGGGCTGTTAACTCATCGTAATAAACACATATACGTTGTCCACGAATTTCTTCAATTCTGACATCCATATCATATAATGTTTTTAACACATCTGTTTGTATAACATCATTTTTCGTACTTGCCTTTACAAGTTGACCATCTTTTAATGCAATGATGTCATCCGAATAGCAAGATGCAAAGTTAATATCATGAATCACAACGACTATCGTTTTGTTCAAGTCTTGTGCGAGCCTACGCAGTGTTTGCATAATCTGAACCGAATGTTTCATATCAAGATTATTCAATGGCTCATCTAATAATATGTATTCCGTATCTTGAGCAATCGTCATGGCTACATAAGCTCGTTGACGTTGGCCTCCAGAAAGTGTTTTTAAATAGCGATCTCTTATTTCATTTAATTGTAATAGATCTAATGCATATTCAACTTGATCTCTATCTTCTTGCTTTAATTGACCTTTTGAATGTGGAAAACGTCCAAATTCCACAAGTTCTTCAACAGTGATATTTAATTCTGTATGATTAGATTGTTTTAAAATTGCTAATTTTTTAGCTAAATCATTACTTTTATAGTCTGTAATTAATTTTCCTTCAATTTCAATCGTACCTGTTTCAAAATCTATCAACCTTGTTATAGTTGACAGGAGTGTACTCTTCCCTGCACCATTTGGACCTATCATGGTTGTCAACTTCCCTTTGTTGATTTCAACGTTTATATTCTGCAAAATCGCTTTATCTTGTATCGTCTTATTAAGGCCTTGAACTTTGATCAATGCGCATGTCTCCTTTTTATTAACAGATAAATGAAGTAACTTCCACCCACTAAATCGATGATTATGCTAACTTGTGTAGTTGCTTCAAAGAAATTTTCAACGATTGCTTGCGCTAAAATTAAACTTAACCAACTAATACAAATCGTTGCTGGCAAAATATACTTATGTTGATATGTTTTCATTAATTCATGTGCTAAATTGACTGTTAGTAATCCTAAGAATGTGATAGGGCCAACTAAAGCTGTTGAAATTGATACCAATACAGACACTAGAATTAATAATAATCGTGTTAAAGTTTTATATGATATACCTAAGTTAATCGCTTGGTCTCGACCTAATAACAGTACATCTAAATACGGTATTGCATAAATCGTAATTAGGATAAGAATAATAAGTATAATGCCACATAGGGTTACAAGCTTACTGTTAGAAGCATCAAAGTTTGCAAACATTGCACTTTGGACTGCTAAGAAATCTTCTGGATTTATAATTAATTCTAAAAAACCTGTAATACTTCTAAAAAAAGTTCCTAAAATGATACCAACCAGTAATATAAAATACACTGATACATCGCCAATTCTAAAAATACCTTGGAATAGTAATAAAGAAAATCCAATCATAACTATTAAAGAAATTAAAAAGCTTAAGTATATGTCTGTAACAAATACTGATTGTACACCGAATACAAATACAATAAGAACTTTTACAAACATATAAATTGCATCTAATCCCATAATAGAAGGTGTTAGTAACCTATTGGTCGTAATTGCTTGGAAAATAACTACAGATGATGCTATTGCACCACCTACTAAAACCATAAGTATGAGCTTTCTCAAGCGACTAGTAAATTGATATTGGAATATTTCAAAATCAATACCTATTACAAGGTAAATCGCTGCTACTATGACTGTACATGCAATTAAGATGTACATTTTTGTTTTAGCGCTAATTTGCATAGTTATGTCTTCCTTTCATTAGCAAGATTAAGAAAATAATAGTGCCAAAGACACCAATTGTTAAACCGATATTAATCTCATATGGATAAACAATCAGTCTGCCGACAATGTCTGAAAACATAACAAAAATAGCACCTAACATCGCTGTATGCGGTAAAGCATTTTTCAAATGGTCTCCTCTAAAGATTGAGACAATGTTTGGGACAATAAGCCCCAAGAAAGGTAATGTTCCTACAGTCACAACAACTAAAGCTGTAATCGTTGCTGTAATAAATAATCCAATGTTAATAATTCTTTCATAGTTAACACCTAAATTATTACTGAAATCTTTCCCCATTCCTGCGATTGTAAAATGATTCGCAAAAATATATGTAAATATTAGTAACGGAATACTTAAATATAAAATTTCGTATCTTCCACTCGTAATAATCGCAAAATTGCCATTTAACCAGTTACCGATACTTTGAACTGTATTCGTTCTAAGTGCTATAAAAGTTGCAAAACTCGAAACAATACCACCGAGCATGATTCCTAAAAGTGGAATAAAAATAACATCGGTAAATCGAATATATTGAACTAATTTTACAAATAAAAAAGTGCCCGCAATACTCAAGACTACTGCAAAAACTAATTTAATCATGATATTTTCTTGAGGAAAAAATATCATTGATATTAAGATACCTAGTTTCGCCCATTCCATAGTTCCAGCTGTAGTCGGACTTACAAATTTATTTTGCATCATTTGTTGCATAATCAAGCCAGCAAGTGCTAGCGTACTACCTGATATTAATATACTGACAGTTCTTGGAATTCTACTTGAGACAATAATATTCATTTGCTCTTTAGAAAGTGTGAAAATATCAGTAATAGAAACCTTACTCACACCTATAAAAAGAGAAAGGATAGTAAGTAATAATAAAATGATAGCTAAAACTATACCATTTAATAAGAATTTCATAATGATGTACCTCTAATCCTTTCATAATTGTGAATTATTCATGATGTTAACCAATGGTTATGATAATCATTATCAGTGGTTATAATAAAATTTTACCATTTTTAAACGTAAATTCAATAGTAATCAGTGATTTAAATAGAATTATTTAATTGTAAACTATATACAAAAATATTAAATTCACTATTTATTAGTTATATTGTTAATACTTGTTTAACTATTTAGTTGAACAGTTTTTCTATCGATTTCTTGTTGAAATATTTAATGGATTAAAACTAACTACTAACACCATATAAAATAAGCCTTCTAAAAGTTAAACTTTTAGAAGGCTTATTAGTTTTATAATAATCATTAACACACTAGACTGTTCTTATATTTATACTTTGGCTTAGTCTTCGAAAACAAAATCTTCGTCTTTTAACGCTTCAACGTTTAAAGCTAATGTGTAGCCATCACCTTTTACAGAGAAGAAGTCATGGTTTTTAGTAGTAGTGTCTAAAGCATTTTCAATGATTGGATTAAATTCACGTTCTTCGAAATATGGATCGAATCCTAAGTTAGACAAAGCTTTGTTGCCATTATATCTAACATAGTTAAGTACATCTTCAGATAGACCAATAGCATCATAAAGTGAATGCGTATAAGCAACTTCATTTCTATATAAATCTTCTAATAATTTATACATTTCTTGATCTGCTTGTTGTTTTTCACTTTCTGAAAGTTCATTGCGTAAACTTTGTGCATCCATACCAGTAAATACGCCATGAATAGATTCATCCAATAATATTTTACGGATGATTTCTCCAGATGTAGTCATTTTACCTTGTCCTGCAAGATATAATGGGTAATAGAAACCAGAGTAGAATAAAAATGTTTCTAAGAATACGCTTGATACGCGCGCCATATATTGATCATAAATTGAAGCTTCTTTACCCCATAATTTATGATAATTATCAATAATTTTATCTGATTTATATTTCAAATGCGGTTCTTCAATAACCCATTTGTCTAATAAATAGTTTGTTTCACTAGAAGGTAGTAATGTAGTAAAAATATGCGAATAACTTTTAGCGTGGATTTGTTCCATCATCGCCATAAATGAATAAACGGCTTTCTTACGTAAATCTGTCGTATGTAGCATGATAAGCGGCATACCATCGTCTGCTTGATGAGTATCTAAGCCTGTTAATCCTGCTAAAGCTTTTTTAAATGCTTCTTTTTCAGGTTCAGATAATGTCTTCCAGCTTGCAATATCTTTAGATACTTTAAATTCTGTTTCTACCCACATTTGTGAAATATTTTGTCGCCAAAACATATTAGTCATGTCTTCTTGTGTATTCCAATTAACTGCTTTCATTTAGATAATGTCCCCTATCTAGTAAAAATTTAATTAAAGCAGTGATTTACAGCCTAATCTAATTCTTAGACTAGACTGTTCTATATAATCACTTAACTTGGCTCTTATTGCTAAATTATATTGAACAACTTGTACATTCTTCAACACTCAATAATTTATTTCTAGTGTAATATAAAGATTTTAATCCTTTATGATGTGCATAAACATAAAGTCTAGATAGTTCACGTGTAGAAATTTCAGAATTTACATATAAAATTGTAGAAATACCTTGATCCACGTGAGTTTGAATAGTTGAGATTAAATCTATTAATTTCATTTGATCTGTATTAAATGCAGACTTATAGTACCACATTGTCTTTGGTGATAAGAATGGCATTGGATAGAATGTTTCTGCGTTACCATAAGTACGGCGTTCAATTTGGTCAACAATTGGCATAACTGAACTAGTTGCATTTTGTACATATGAAATACTTTGTGTAGGTGCAATTGCTAAACGATATGCATGGAATAGACCATGTGCTTCTACTTCTTTTTGTAAAGCTTTCCAATCTTCAGCTGTTGGAACATCAAAACCATCAAATAATTTACGAACTTTTTCATATTTCGCTTCAAAAGTTTGAGTTGTATAGAATTCAAAGTACTTACCGTTTGCGTAATCAGATTTTTCGAAGTCTTTATATACTTCTTGTCTTTCTTTAGCAATTTCCATTGAACGTTCAATGGAATAATAGTTCATCATCATAAAGAAAATGTTTGCGAAATCTTTCGCTTCTTCAGATTCATAACCAATTTTATTTTTAGCTAAGTAGCCATGTAGATTCATTACACCTAATCCTACTGAATGTAACTCCCTATTAGCTTTTCTAACGCCAGGTGCATTCTGAATATCCGCTTCATCACTAACAACCGTTAAAGCATCCATACCAGTGTGTACTGAGTCTTTGAATTTACCTGATTCCATCACATTAACGATATTTAATGAACCTAAATTACATGAAATGTCACGTTTAATTTCATCTTCAGTGCCATAATCATTGATAATAGAAGTCTCTTGTAATTGGAAAATTTCAGTACATAAGTTACTCATTTTAATTTGTCCAATGTCAGAGTTAGCATGCACTTTGTTTGCATTATCTTTAAACATTAAATATGGATAACCTGATTGTAATTGTGTTTGTGCAATCATATTCAGCATTTCACGTGCATCTTTTTTCTTTTTATCAACATTTGGGTTAGCAACAAGTTCATCGTAATACTCATCTAAGTTAATATCATCTAAAGTGACACCGTATTCTTTATAAATTGTATGAGGCGCAAACATATGGAAATCTTTGCCTTCTTTTGCAAGATCAAAGAACTTAGATGGCACAATTAATCCTGTTGAAATTGTAGACAAACGTAAATCTTCATCAGCGTTTACTTTTTTCGTATCTAAAAACTCTTCAACATCATAGTGGAAAATATTTAAATAAACTGCACCCGCACCAGGACGTTGTCCAAGTTGATCTGCATAGCTAAAGCCACCTTCAAGTGATTTTGCAACTGGAAGTACGCCTTTGGCAACGCCTTTTATACCTTTAATCGCTTCACCACGTGCGCGCAATTTAGATAAATTAATAGCAACACCGCCGCCAATTTTACTTAACTGTTTAGCTGTTGAATCAATGAAATTAATTGAATTCAAGCTGTCATCTGTTTCAAGTAAGAAACAAGATACAAGTTCACCACGACGAGCACGACCAGCATTTAAAAATGTAGGTGTTGCCGGTTGGTAACGTTGTTCAACCATTGCTGAAATAAATTGTTTAGCTGTCGCTTTATGACCATTTGCTAGATATAATGCAACGATTGCTACGTGTTGCTTATAATCTTCTAAATATTGACTTTTATCGTTTGTTTTTAAAGCATAATCTTTGAAAAACTTACTTGCAGACATGTAACTCGCAAATTTAAAAGGAATACTTTTAGCGTAATCTGTTATTTCTATCAAATCTGCTTCTGAGTATTTTGCAAATAAGTCAAAATAGAAATCATTATCAACGAGATAGTGAAGGCGTTCGATTTCAGTATCAAAGTATATAGTCTTGTCTTCTATTTCCTCTAAATATACTGCTAATGCTTCTTGGTCTTTTTCTAAATTGAAAAAGCCATTATCTTTACGTTTAGTAACCTCGTTATTTAACTCAATATGATTGTATTTCTTCTCGTCCATAATCTTCATTGAAATGCCCCACCTTATCTTTAAATTCGCTAATATCATTTTGTGTTCCTTGTACTTCAAATTTCATTAATAAAGGAACTTGATATTTTTCTGAGATAGACCGTCCAGCTTTCGCAAAGTTTTGACCCCAATTGCGATTTCCGCTCGCTGCAACGCCTTTTAAAAAATTTTTATTTACATCTAAAAATGACTGAACTGGTTGTGGTACTTCGCCAAATCCTATCGTTCCAGTGACCAATATGAATGGTTCTTCAATTTTCTCAGAACAATTACTTTGTGTAATTTCCATCACATTCGTAAGCTCAGTTTTTTTGATGAATCTGCGCACATTGCCAGAAAATGAAAAATAGACAACCTTCATTGGACCACCTTCTTTCTTAATTTAACTAATATTTTATTAATGAAAAATCACAATTATAAAATCGAACTATTTCACTTCGTACTTAAAGAATGATAACTAGTATTAACTTTTTGGAGTTAACCACTATATATAGTAAGCTTGTTATCTATATGTTGGTATGTAAAAAATCATTAATTAAGTATTTATGCTTGATTTGTCATTATTAAACGCTCTTAATAGTGTTATTTTACTTAAAATTTGGTTTATTATAAATAAAGTGACCCTGCATATAAAACACAATATATTGTGGTTCGTTCTGATCATCAATACTATATTATGTGTTTCATTATACATAATTCAGAACCTTATTTAAAGGCCTTTGTTTTTGACAAAATATTGAAGAGCAGAGGTAAATGGCACCAATTCAACTTTAAACTGCTATTTTTGATCACAAAAAAATTTTTTTCTGAATTTAAGGTTTTTTCATTTGCTTTTTTTGAAAAGCTTGTAACGCTTGATTTAGCGTGGTTTAGCTATTAAACCCCTTCACATTGTCCACAACACATATCACACAAACTATAAATTCTATTTAGATAAATTGTAAATTACCACACCTGATTACAGAACGTTTGTTCGCTTTTTATAATCATAATATAGTTTCATCAAACTTTCAAGGATATATACATATTCTAGAAATATATGCTAATATATATACGTTAAAAACTAACAATTGAGGCGATACATATGAATCCTAAAGTTAAGGGTATCATTGCCATACTTATTTCAGCAGTTGGTTTTAGCTTTATGTCTGTTTTCTTCAGACTAGCTGGTGACTTACCAGTCTACCAAAAGTCACTTGCTCGAAATTTAGTAGCAATGTTTATACCTATGTATTTTATTTTCAAATATAAACAACCCCTATTTGGTAAACTCAGCAGTCAACCCCTGTTAATTTCACGTTCAACATTAGGTTTGATTGGTGTTTTACTAAATATTTATGCAATAGACCATATGATTCTAAGCGATGCTGATACTTTAATGAAGTTAAATCCATTTTGGACTATCTTACTTAGTTTAATATTTTTAAATGAAAAGGTTCGTAATTATCAATTTATAGCTATGATCGTAGCTATAGCAGGGATGTTATTTGTGGTGAAACCAGAATTTTCTTCATCTATGTTTCCAGCTATAGCAGGGTTATTATCAGGTATATTTGCAGCAAGTGCTTACACTTGTGTCAGGGCACTTAGTACACGTGAAGCTCCCTATACAATTGTATTCTATTTTTCATTCTTTTCCATTATAGTTCTGATACCATTTACTATATTTACATTTGAGCCAATGACGATGACTCAGGTATGGTATTTAATCGGTGCTGGTCTATCAGCTGCCGCAGGTCAAATCGGTATTACGCTTGCTTATAGCTATGCACCCGCTAAAGATATTTCTATCTTTACTTACGCATCTATTATCTTTACCGCTTTATTTGGCTTTATCTTATTTGGTGAATCACCAGACTTTTATGCAGTGCTTGGCTATATGATTATCATTGGGTCTAGTTACTATATGTTTGAAAAAGCAAGAAGACAACCTACTACAATTCAAAAGTCAGAACAAAAACCATAAATTTAAAGGAGTTTTCAATTATGAGCGAAGGACGTAAAACAGAAGATTTACAGGATATTACTTTACTCGGCAATCAAAATAATAAATATGAATTCGACTATGACCCAGCAGTCTTAGAATCATTTGATAACAAACATCCCGGGCGTGACTACTTTGTAAAATTTAATTGTCCAGAATTTACATCACTTTGTCCAATTACGGGTCAACCTGATTTTGCGACAATTTATATTTCTTATATACCAAATATAAAAATGGTTGAGTCAAAATCATTAAAACTTTACTTATTTAGTTTTAGAAATCACGGTGACTTCCATGAAGATTGTATGAATATCATTATGAATGACTTAATTGAATTAATGGACCCTCACTATATCGAAGTTTGGGGCAAATTTACGCCTCGTGGTGGTATTTCAATTGATCCTTATACGAATTATGGTCGCCCAGATTCTAAATATGAAAAGATGGCAGAACATCGTTTAATGAATCACGATTTATATCCTGAAAAAATAGATAACCGTTAATACTCTATTCCTATAAACTATCAAAGAAATTTGACTACATTATATCTTTGATAGTTTATTTTTTTATACTTTTCCATCATCAATTAACTGATTATTCATTAAATTTTGTACTTTTCATATATACACTTGTTATTTTTGTAAAATCAGTATAGAATAAATCCAACCGTTTAAGGGGAGGGAATTTATGAAAAAGATTGATTACACACACGAAGAAATAATGAAAAGTATTCCAAACAAAGGTTTCTTCGGACATCCAAAAGGACTAAGTACACTTTTCTTCACTGAATTTTGGGAGAGATTCAGTTACTATGGTATGAAAGCCATTTTAATCTTTTACTTATACTATAGTGTAGCCGAAGGTGGTTTCGGGTTAAGCCAAGCCGTCGCGATGCAAATCGTTGCAATATACGGTACCTTAATCTACATGTCGGGCGTGATTGGTGGTTGGATTGCTGATAGGATTACCGGCACTCAAAATGCCGTCTTCTATGGTGGTATCCTCATCATGCTTGGTCATTTATTGCTATCATTACCAAATAATTTAACATTAGTCATGATTGCATTAGCCGTCATCATTGCAGGGACTGGTTTGTTAAAACCAAATATCTCAACTACAGTTGGTGAATTATACGATCGTAATGATGTACGCCGAGACTCTGCATTCACATTATTCTATATGGGAATAAACTTAGGTAGTTTACTTGCACCGTTATTAACTGGTTTCTTACAAACTAGAATTAGTTTCCACGCAGGTTTCTTAGCTGCTGCAATCGGTATGTTCTGTGGTTTAGTTGTCTATGCGATTAAACGTAAGAAAAACTTAGGTTTTGCTGGACGCAATGTCCCAAATCCATTAACAAGACCAGAACTTAAGAAATTCGGTTTTATATCTGGTGGTTTCATCTTATTATTCTTAATTTATTTATTAGTTTTACATTTATTCAATGCACTGACGCTTGAGAACTTCAGTTTCTTAATTACTATTTTAGGTATCGTATTACCTATCTACATCTTTATTAACATGATTGTAAGTAAAGATGTAACTAAAGATGAGCGTTCACGTGTATATAGTTACGTACCACTGTACATAACGTCTGTAGCTTTTTGGATGATTCAAGAACAAGGATCAACTATTTTAGCAACTTTTGCAGATAAAAAAACACAATTAGAGATGTCAGTGCTTACCAATGGGTTATTTGACTTTACAATCCCAGCAGCTTGGGCGCAATCATTAAATCCTATATTCATAGTTGTTTTAGCACCGGTATTTGCAACGTTATGGATGAAATTGGGCAAACACAACCCGCCTACTGTATACAAATTTGCATTTGGTGCAATTATTGCCGGTTTATCATATTTAGTAATGATTATTCCGTTAGCTACAGGGAATGAATTAATTAACCCATTATGGCTTGTACTAAGTTTCTTATTGATAACAATTGGTGAACTTTGTATCTCACCTGTTGGTTTATCAACAACTACAAAATTAGCTCCTATTACATTCACAGCACGTATGATGAGCTTATGGATGCTTAGTAACGCAACTGCACAAGGACTCAACGCACAACTCGTTGTTGTCTATACTAGGATGAATCAAAGTGATTACTTTATGTATTCAGGTCTTGTTGCAGTAGTAATCGGTGTGTTATTATTACTCATTTCACCAAAAGTTAAACGCGCGATGAAAGGCGTTTATTAATTAAATTAATTGGACAGATGACTAGGAGAAATAATTTAAAATATACGGTATAATTTCGCTTCCTTCATCTATTCTTAACTTGATTAACAGCCCAAGACAATATTGTCTTGGGCTGTTTTATCTTACTCTTAATTCTGACTACCTTCAAAAGTACTTGTTTTAAAAATATCCTTACCTTATATCTTTATTCCACTAACACATCGGTGATCCTTACACATATACCCTTTAACTGAATTACTTCTCACCTCAACGCTACCCCCTTTTAACATGACCATACTATTCTTAACTATAATCCATCGCAAACATTACCAATTTTACCCATTCTGTGAACACTGTATTTTATATTTACCGGAATATAAATATAACGATATATTAACTATAATTTATCAGAATATTCACAATATTGCTATTTTGAGAATATTATTGCAATTAAATTTAATTAAGCGTAAAATCTTTTTTATACATTTTTATTGGGAGTAAGGAAGGACGGGAATGTTTTATGCAAGATAAGTATACATCACAAGATCCAACAGTCGAATCAATTCCTCAAAAAGGTTTTTTTGGTCACCCTAAAGGACTCGGTGTTTTATTTTTCGTAGAATTTTGGGAAAGATTCAGCTACTATGGTATGCGTGCATTATTAATCTTCTATATGTATTTCGCTATCAAAGACGGTGGCCTTGGTATGGATAAAAGCACTGCACAATCAGTTATGGCTGTGTATGGTGCATTAATTTATATGACTTCAGTGCTTGGAGGTTGGATTTCAGATAGAATTACCGGCACACGTAAAGCCACATTTTATGGTGGCGTATTAATTATTATTGGTCATATTTTCTTAAGTTTACCATTAGATGTTATCGGACTATTTATCTCAATGTTTTTCATTATAATTGGTTCAGGTTTAATGAAACCAAGTATTTCAAATATTGTTGGTAGATTATATCCAGAGAATGACACACGCATAGATGCAGGTTTTGTTATTTTCTATATGTCAGTAAACTTAGGTGGATTACTTTCACCATTAATTTTAAATCAATTTGTAAATAGTGGGAATTTCCATGCCGGCTTCTTAATTGCAGCCATTGGTATGGCACTTGGTTTAATTTGGTACATGATTTTCAACAAGAAAAATATTGGCGATGTTGGTACAAAACCTACTAATCCATTAAATCAACAAGAAAAGAAAAAATACGGTTTAATATTTGCGGTTATAACGCTAATTATTGCCGCTGTGTTAATTATTACTGGTTTAACAGGTACACTTTCATTTAGCATTGTAAGTACAACTGTTTTAGTACTCGGTATAGCATTACCTATTATTTACTTTACAATAATGATACGCAGCAAAGAAGTAACAGACGATGAACGTTCACGTGTTATTGCTTTTATACCATTGTTTGTTTTAGGTGTTTTATTCTGGTCTATTCAAGAACAAGGGGCAAATGTACTTAACTTATTCGCCTTTGAAAGCAGTGATATGAAATTAAATATTTTTGGATGGAAGACTGATTTTGGTCCAACACTTTTCCAATCTATTAATCCATTGTTTATCGTATTATTAGCTCCAGTTGTTTCAATCATATGGGCAAAAATGGCTCGACGCCAACCAAGCATAGCGACAAAATTTGTTTTAGGTGCATTGTTAGCTGGTGCTTCATATATCATGATAGGTTTAATTGGGCACTCCGCAGATGGTTCAATGTTAAGTGTTAACTGGGTTATCCTTTCATATATTATCTGTGTAATTGGCGAACTATGCTTATCACCAACTGGTAATAGTGCCGCTGTTAAATTAGCTCCAAAAGCGTTTAACACACAAA
Organism: Staphylococcus sp. KG4-3; assembly: GCF_033597815.2. Classification (NCBI taxonomy): domain Bacteria; kingdom Bacillati; phylum Bacillota; class Bacilli; order Caryophanales; family Staphylococcaceae; genus Staphylococcus; species Staphylococcus halotolerans. The sequence continues at coordinate 707,867 of NZ_CP166245.1, read as the reverse complement.
TGATGAGTTTATGGTTATTAACAAATGCATGTGCACAAGCTATTAATGGTACACTGGTTCATTTAATCGAACCACTAGGCTATAAAAACTATTTCTTATTCTTAGGTGTTATCGCAATTATCATAAGTCTTATTGTCCTTGCTTTTGTACCAAAAATTGTTAAAGGCATGAGAGGCATTAAATAATTTCAATTCGAACATAAATAAACCTCAGGTGATAGTGCCTGGGGTTTATTTATGTTCGTATAGTTTTTTCAAAATAACAGTGGTCTTTTATCAATTGATATATTCAACATAACAACCACCAAACTATTTAATTGATATATTATAATGTTTTCAGTGTAAAATTAATAGTGCTTTGGACCGACGACTCCTGTGGAAATAGTACTAGCCAAAGGTTACAGGCTGAGGCAGTTCCCACGGAATTCATGCACAAAAATCTACCAACAAAGTCGAAAGTCTGAAATAAACCCAAACGCTTGGTTAAGCGTTTGGGTTATTTTTTACTACTCTATAGTAACAAAATACATACCAGCTCTCATTTTCCTAACATAAACCAATATCAAATTTACGCATTAACTTTAGAATATCTTATTATATGTTCATAAAAAGCACATAATACGTCATCTCACTACTAGCTTATATTTATGAATATGACTTTCTATTTGCTTACTAGATGATTAAAATCTATAATTTAGTCTCTAAATATTATGTCTTTATTTCATAAGAAAATTGGGTACATAATAAAATAGAACGCAAAATCAAAAGAAATATGGTGAATAGATTGACTAAAACAAAATACAAACACGGTGTGTTATTTTATCATGAACACTCAGGTATAAAAGATATTTACAGAGGTTTAGGGGATGTGGCCTCTTCTTTAACAACATTTTGTAAACATTTATCAATCCAACTAAGTGAAAATGAAGGTGATATCATCACTTTCTGTAAAAAAATAAAAAACCAAAGCTATAGTGATGATGTTGATATTATTTTCATTCTTGGTGGAGATGGCACAGTAAATGAACTTATTAATGGACTGATGCAAAGTGAATTAGATATCCCTATTGGTATTATTCCTGGCGGTACCTTTAATGATTTCGTAAAGACATTAAACTTTAATCCACGTCATAAATCGGCAAGCCAGCAATTAATCAATTCAGAATTGCGCCCCTATGATGTAATGAAAATAAATGATCAATACGCACTTAACTTCGCCGGATTAGGTCTTATAGTTCAAAATGCAGAAAATGTGCAAAATGGGAATAAAGATGTTTTCGGGAAACTGAGCTATGTCGGTTCTACTGTTAAAACATTACTCAATCCAGAGCACTTTGATTACAAAATGACCGTAGATGGAAAAGAAATCAATGGCAATACAGCAATGATTGTTGTAGCAAATGGTCCATTTATAGGCGGTAGTCGTATTCCGTTAACAGACCTCTCACCTAGTGACGGCTATTTAAATATATTCATTTTTGAGGAGCACAGTTCAAGTGTAATAGCTGATATATTTAAACAACGTGATAGTATGAATTGGAATAACATGACGGATGGTATTAAACACATCTTAGCTAAAGAAATAACTATTGAAGCTAATCCACAAATGAAAATAGATATAGATGGAGAAATTGCCTTAAACACGCCACTTAACATTGAAATTGTGCCTAGTGCAATTAATATACTAACTCTACCAGACTCAAATATAGATACACAACAAACAGACGAAGATTAGTACAAATACTGATTTACAACCTAATAGCATATGTAAATAAGATTTTATTATTGACTATGATGTCATTAATAAAATCTTATTTTTAATGCTTGAACCGAGCTCAATAAATCCATAAATAAAAGCAGCAAAGAAGGCAACAAGATTCCCCCTCTTCACTGCTAAAAAAAGTATTTAAATTTTGTATTCACTATCACCTAAAAAATATTGCTCTACATCTTTCCAATTATTAACGCGTGCAAATCTATCATCATTGATATTATGTGTTGCTGTGTACATAATTGGTGTTCCAGTAAAGATACTTAACTGTCTTGGATTATCATCAATTAAATAATCTGCGTTAACAATATCTTTTCGACCGCAAAACACAAAATGTTGAGGATCTAAAAACGGGAAATACTCTCTTAACCAATTATATTTATCATGAAACGACGTCGGTACATCCATCGCAGCAGTCGCGATAAATACATCATAATGTTCAGTTAACTTCTTCACAACTTCTTGTGCATCAGCCATCACTTCTAATTTTTTGAAAAATCCAGGTTCGCGTAAAATTTCAGTCAGTAAGCCATCATGTTCAGGCATTGCATGTCTTAATTTAATACCATCTAACATATCTATAGAAATACCTAAGTCTGTACGCTTATTTACATCTTCAATTAATGCACCCACTGTATCCGCAAGTACCTCATCCATATCAATCGCTATTGATTTTCTAGTCATGTACTACTCTACTCCCTTTTCCTACTTAATATACTTTAATTTGTAACGTACTATATAACACGTAACAAATCTATCCCTATATACCTCAATTATAGCAAAACACGTTCAACTAAACCAAAATTGAACATAGCATTAATATTATCACTTTCAAGTAATTTACTAGGCCAATAGGATAGCCATATAATAAACACACTACTTATATTAATCAAATGCTAAACTTTGTATCGTTGAACGTTCATTAAGAATTATTTTTAGAAGTTAAACTCTTTAAGTACTTCTATCATTTTTGCATTTTGCTCTGGGAATCCAATTGTGATACGCACACCTTTAGGAAACTCTCTTGTAATACATCCTACATTTAACAATGCTTCATACAAATCGTGTGGTTTATCTGTTTGAACATAAATAAAATTCGTTTGACTAGGATAAAACGCATCACTTTGAGATAATTCAAAGAACTTTGCTCTCTCTTGAGCATTGCGATCACGTATAGAAGCTAAATAGTCTTGATCTTTTAATGCAGCTAAGGCAGCATATTCTGATAGACGGCCAACATTAAATGGTGGACGTATGATGTTGTACTTTTCAATAGCTTCTTTAGCGGCTACAACATATCCAATACGCATACCCGCTAAACCATATGCTTTTGAAAATGTACGTAATAAAAAGGCATTTGCAAATTGTTGTTGTAATGCTAACGTATTTGGAAAATCATCGGCAGTTACAAATTCAACATATGCTTCATCAATAATAACCGGTATATCACTCGGTACACGTTCTAAAAAGCGCTGTAATTCATCATGTGAAAAATAAGTTCCGGTTGGATTGTTTGGATTACATAGCCAAACTAACTTAGTATCTTCATCAATTTCCGACAAAATACCTTCTAAATCAAAATGACCCTCTTGGAGTGGCACTTGTGTTACGTTTGCAGATTCTACAATCGCATTATGATAATATTGTCCAAATGTCATTTCACTTGTCACAATTTTATCTCCAGCAGTCAGTACTGCACGTGAAATCATTAAGATAACTTCATCTAAACCAGCGCCGAATAATATACGTGATGCGTCTACGTTTAAATGTTTGCTTATTGCTTCTTTTAATAATGGAGAACCCGTCTCAGGGTAAAATTGTAGCTCATCTAAATGTGCTTGAATTGCCTCATTAACTTTTGGTGTTGGACCATATAAATTCTCATTAGAAGCTAATTTATATAACTCACCTTCAATTCCGTATTGTTCTTTTAACGCTCGAGGCGATAGTCCTGGTTCGTAAGCTGATAATTGTTCAATTTGTTTCTTCATAGTTGCTTCGGTCCTCCTTAAATTTACAGAAATTTCAAAACTTAGTAACTATTATAAACCTTATAACAGGCTAAAATCAATGTATCATTATAGTCTCCATTATTTATCGATTAAATTATGTGCCTCTAAATAATTTTTTGCAACATTATATGGGTCTTTCTTTTTCACTGTTACATCATAATTCATAGCCTGCATATCTTCGTCTGAAATTTTCCCAGATAAGCGATTTAGTGGTTTTTTAATTTCAGGGTGTTCTTTTAGATAAGATGTTTTAAACATAGGTGCTCCTTGATAAGGAGGGAACACATGCTTATCATCTTCCAACACAACCATATCATATTGTTTTAATTCAGCATCCGTTGAGTAAGCATCAATCAGATTAATATCTCCATTCTCTATCGCTTGATAACGTAGTTTTGGTTCCATTGTTTTCACATCACCTACATCTAGGTCGTAGGCTTTTTTAACAGCTGGATAACCATCTCCACGATCATTAAATTCCAATGTAAAGCCTGGTTTAATCTCATCGCTCACCTTATTCAAATCTCCAATTGTTTTGATGTTATGTTTTTCAGCAAAATCTTTTTTCACTGCTAATGCATACGTATTATTGTATTTCATAGGTTTCAACATCGTCATATCATATTTATCTTCCAAACTAGATTTCGCTTGATTATATACTTTTGATTCTTGCTTAGATTTTAAATCTTCTTTAGTTAATTCACCTAATACAGTGCCAGTGAATTCTAAATAGCCATCAATATCATCAGATTTTAGCGCATTAAAAAGAAATGAAGTTTTACCCATACCATCTTTAACCTCTACTGTATTGTCCGTATCTTCCTCAATTAATATTTTATACATATTAGTTATTACAGATGGCTCTGAACCTAATTTCCCAGCTAAAACAATTTTGTCACCTTTTTGAGCTAACAATGGTGCAATAATTACTAACAATAAAATAATAACAATCGCGCTGAGTGACACCAAAAGTTTTTTATATGATAGCTTTTGCATAAAACGTAACACTAAATCGAATAAAATAGCTAATAATGCCGCTGGGATGGCACCAATTAAAATAAGTGATGAATCATTTCTATCAATTCCTAATAAAATTAAATCACCTAAACCGCCAGCACCAATAAGCGCAGCTAATGTTGCTGTACCAATAATTAATACCATTGCCGTACGAATACCTGCCATAATGACTGGCATAGCAATTGGTAATTCTACTTTAGTCAATCTTCTACCCGGTTTCATACCGATACCTTTTGCCGCTTCTACTAAGGATGCATCTACTTCATTAATACCAGTATATGTATTTCTTAAAATTGGTAATAGCGCATATACAACTAATGCTATAACCGCCGGAACTTTACCAATACCGAACAACGGTATCATTAGCCCTAACAATGCTAATGAAGGTATTGTTTGAAGTATCGCCGCGATATTCATAACAATTTCAGAAAGTTTACGTGTTTTTGTTAAAAATATACCTAACGGCACACCAATTAGTGCTGCAATCAAAAGTGCTATAAAAGATAATTGTATATGTTCAAATATGGTTGTTATTAATTGTCCTCTACGCTCTATAAGTGTATTAATGAAGGTATTCATTCATTATGACCTCCTTTACGCTCTGACAAAATTTGAAAAATATCTTGTCGTTTCAACACGCGTTGTGTTGAGGTAGCTGAATCATTAATAATAACGGCTTCGTTGTCTATCAAATCTGTATATACGTCTTTAACATATAAATTGCTTTCAACGATTGGATAACTTTCTTTTGTCTCTCCTTCTTTTATAGATAACTGATCTATTATTTCGGAAAGTTTTAACTCATTAACTGATCGGTTTAATTTATCACCCATAAATTGTTTAACAAAGTCATTTTTAGGATTTGTGACAAAGCCTTCTGGTGTATCTATTTGTTCAATATGACCTTTATTCAACAAGCATATACGGTCGCCCATCTTCATTGCTTCTTGAATATCATGAGTTACAAATATAATTGTTTTTTTTATTTTTTGTTGTAGCTCTATTAAGTCATCTTGTAATTTTTCACGGCTAATTGGGTCTAGGGCACTATATGGCTCATCCATTAAAATGACTGGTGGATCAGCTGCCAGTGCACGAATAACCCCTACACGTTGCTGTTGTCCACCAGAGAGTTCATCCGGTTTACGATTTTTGTATATTTCAGGTTCTAGTCCTACCATATCCATTAATTCATCAATACGTTGGTCTATATCCTCATCTTTCCACTTTTTCATTTGTGGCACTTGCGCAATATTCTCTTTAATTGTCATATGTGGGAATAATGCAATTTGTTGTAAAACGTAGCCAATGTCCCAACGCATTTCATATATTGGATAATCACTTATCGGTTTATCTTTAAAATAAATATAACCTTCAGAAAGAGAAATTAATCGATTTATCATTTTTAACGTAGTCGTCTTACCGCAACCTGACGGCCCGATTAAAACAAAAAATTCCCCTTCTTTAATATTAAAACTAATATCATCTACAGCTACTTTATCACCGTAGCGTTTAACTACATTCTTAAATTCTATCACTTTGTCACCTTCATTATCATATATTCATTTAACAAAAAATTAGATTTTCAATCAAATGACATATTCCCTATTTTTATTGGTTTCATGTATAATTCAATTAATTTGTTCATAGTATTTAACTTACAGGTCATCATTCTAATCATTAAAAAAACGAAGTTAATTCGAAATAAAATTATATCTATGACTCAAGATTCTGCATAGTATATTAATTATTGTCAAATTAACTTCGCTTGATAACTTTAGTTTACTTGTTATTCACTTATGATAATCAGCAGACGGAAAGCTATCTATTTTCTAAATAATAAGATAGCTATAAACTTAAATACTTAAGAAATCACTTGAAAAAGAGATTTGTAAATCATATTTTTAGTATACATACTATCGTGATTAGCTTATTAGCATATAAGTGACTCGTTCTATTGCTGGTTTTGTCCATATCAGTTGTTTAATTCTATTAAATTTTAGATTTATAAGATTGAATTTTTTCCAAAAACATCGGGCAATAATGTTTTAATTTATAACTACCTACACCTTCAATTAAAATCATTTCTTGTTTTGTTTCTGGTTTTCTTTTAGCAAATTCTTCTAGTGTAAAATCTGAGAAAATACTAACCGGTGGAATACTTAAGCTCTCACTTAATTCTTTACGGACACCAATTAATTCGTCAAATAACGCACGGTCCACACCTTCTACCGTATTTATATTTACTTTTTCTCTTGTTTTACGTTTGAATGGCGTTGTAAATATTTCAACTTGTCCACCGAGCAAATTCTTCACAGATTGATCACACGTTAAAATCTCATCGTGTTCATTTAAAAATCCTTTAAATCTCAATTCATCTATCAAATGGCTAAGTTCTGAAGTTGTATAACTTTTCATAATTCCATGTGTTGATAATTCGTTATAATCACAATAACGAATATAATCAGAATCTTCACCTCTCAACACCTGTATAATGACACTATAGCTCTCTTTTTGCTTCATACGAGCAATACAACTTACAATCATTTTCGCTTCATCTGTCATATTATAAGTCTTATTCTCAATGATGCAATTACTACATTGTTCACATTCTTCAAGTTTTTCATTCGGTTCAAAGTAATGAACTAAAGTCGCCTCTAAACATTTTTTCGTTTTAGTATAGAGAATCATTTTCGTTAGTTTCTCACCCATTTTATCTTTGTAGTCATCATCGGCTTTTGACGATGAAATAAAATATTGGTGTAATCCAATGTCTCGTTCACTAAATAATAAGATACAGTCACTGTTCAAGCCATCACGACCCGCACGTCCTGCTTCTTGATAATATGATTCTAAATCACCCGGCATATTATAATGTATAACAAATCTCACATTGGATTTATCTATACCCATACCAAAAGCGTTAGTTGCGACAACAACACGTACGCGATCATACACAAAATCATTTTGTGCTGCTTCACGTTCTTTGTTTGTTAATCCAGCGTGATAAATCGTACTGTTAATATCATTGCTCTTTAAAGCTTCATGTAATTCTTCAACTTGTTTACGTGTAGAGCAGTAGATAATACCAGCTGCCTTTTTATGTTGTTTCACATATTCCATTACAAATTTTTGACGTTGATAAGTAGGATTGACTTGAAACACAAGATTTCGTCTTTTTGTACTCGTTTTTACCTCATCATTTTTTCCTATATTCAAACGTTCCATTATGTCTTTTTGTACTTCAATAGTTGCTGTGGCAGTTAGTGCAACAATCGTAAAGTCTTGTGGTAATGCAAATACTTTGTGGATTACATCTTGATAACTTGGTCTAAAGTCATGACCCCATTTAGAAATACAGTGCGCTTCGTCAAAAGCAACTAAATGAATTGATAGTTGTTGTAATAAACTAATAAAATAAGCATTATCGAAACGTTCTGGTGCAACATATAAGAATTGAATTTCACCATTTCTTAATTGCGTTTCAATTTCTTTTTGCTGTTTTTGCGTTAAACTGCTATTTAAATATGCTGCACGAATACCCATGGCCTTTAATTGATCAACTTGGTCTTTCATCAATGAGATTAATGGGCTGATAACAATTGTTGTGCCACCCAACATTAATCCTGGTACTTGATAACAAATTGATTTCCCCCCACCGGTAGGTAAAACGCCGAGCACATTTTGATGATTTAATACTTTTGATATGATTTCTTTTTGGCCAGGACGGTATGTGTCGTAGCCAAAATAATGCGATAAAGTTGACTCCATGTTATAAAATCCCTCATTGTTCTTTTTGTTCTTCAAGTTCGCTCCATCTTGCAATGTCTTCTTCATACAACGCATTTAATCTTCGTTGTTCTTCGCTTAGTTCTTTAATCTTGGCATAATCAGAGGTTGCCTCAATCATCTCTTTTTCTATAGTTTCTAATCGTTCTTCAGTTGTATCAATACGTTCAATAATCATTTCATACTCTTGTTTTTCTTTAAAAGATAAACCTCTTCTTTTTTTCTTGTCAGGTTGCTGTTTAACTTTAGTCTGTTGACTCTTTTGCTCGTTTAACTGATGTTGTTCCTTTTTATAAGCTTCATAATCTTCAAACGTACCTATGATGCGCTCCATCTGTCCATCATGAATATACCAATACTCTTGTGCTACTTTATTTAAGAAATATCTATCGTGACTAACTGTGATGACGGCGCCACCAAACGTTTCAATATAATCTTCAAGAATTGTAAGTGTTTCTGTATCTAAATCATTTGTTGGCTCATCTAGCAGAAGAACATTCGGTTGGTGTACCAATAACCTTAAAAGGTATAATCTTTTTTGCTCTCCACCTGATAATTTATAAATCTTTTTACCATGAGTTGCACTTGGAAATAAGAACCTTTCTAGTAATTGAGTTATAGATACCGATGTACCATCTTTTTCTTTAGCAACTTCACTTTCTTCTCTCAGATAATCTATCATTCTTATATCACGATCTAACCGTTCTTCAGTTTGTTTGAAGTAAGCGACTTTTACCGTTTGTCCGATTTTAAGGTCACCTTCAAACTCTTTATCTTCCCCATTTAGGATATTCAGTAACGTTGTTTTACCTGCACCATTAGGACCAACAATACCAATTTGTTGCCCACTTTGGATAATTTGAGTTATATCTTCAAATAAAGTTTTTTTGTTAATACGTTTTGTTAAGCCATCTAATTCGAAAACTTGTTTTCCTAATCTAGAATAAGCAAGGTTTAAAGATGCTTTCTCTTGTTGGTGTTGATTTTTCACATCTTGTTCCAAGTCATTAAATCTATTTTTACGAGCTTGTTGCTTAGTCGTACGTGCCTTAACACCAGCACGCATCCATTCAAGTTCCTTCTTATATAAGGATTGCTGTTTCGCTTGTTGTTTTTGCTCTATAATTTCATTTTCTGCTCGTTGAGCTATATAATCTTCGTAATTTCCTACATAGGTAGTAAGCTTGCCTCTATCTAATTCAATAATACGAGAGGATACTTCATTTAGGAAATAACGATCATGTGTGATAAATAATACTGTATGCGGATATTGTTTCACATAGTTAATTAGCCAATTGATTGATTCAAAATCTAAATGGTTTGTTGGCTCATCTAATAGTAATAAATCAGGTTGTTCAATAAGTGTTTTAGCTAAACCAACACGTTTTTGTTGACCTCCTGAAAGTTCACTCACTTCTTTGTTTATGTCATAGATACCTAATTTAGAAAGAATCGTTTTAATTTCAGCACTATAATCCCATGCTTGGTAATTATCCATTGCTTCTTGTGCTTGCATCATTTTCTGAAAATCTTCATCACTTTGGGTCGCTGTATATTGCGCCAAAGCATTTTCATAAGTTCTTATAACCTTAATCGTTTCAGTTTCTGAAGTTAATACAGCTTCAAACACCGTCATATTTTGATCAAAATCATGTTTTTGAGAAGAATATCGGATGCGATAAGCATTAGGATGTGATACTTCTGCCTCAAAGTCTTCATCCAATCCAGCGATCACTTTCAATAGTGTACTTTTACCCGTACCATTTATACCTACAAGTCCTATTTTCTCACCTTCAGAAATTGACAACTGCAAATTATCAAAAATGGTTTTATCGGCATATGATTTATGTAAATGTTCAATTTTATATGCTTCCATTGCCCAACATCCTTTTTAATATCGAAAATTATAATTATTTCTGTTAAACTTAATTTCAGTTCTACATATTATACACCTTTTTTAACTCAAATGATACAAAGGAGCAATGCTTATGTCGGAATTTTTCCAAAACTTGCCTCCTTATATCCAAGCATTAATAGCAGGTATTATTACATGGCTACTTACTGCATTAGGAGCTGCAGCTGTTTTTATTTTCAAGAGAGTAAATGATAAGATTCTAAATTCAATGCAAGGTTTCGCTGCAGGTATAATGATTGCAGCTAGCTTTTGGTCACTCTTACAACCAGCTATTAATTATGGCGAAGGTACATCATTACCTTGGTTACCAGCTGCTATCGGTTTTCTATTGGGTGGAGTATTTATTCGTGCACTAGATTTAGTTATTCCTCATATACACCCAAACACCCAAGACACAAACCAATACCAAGAAGGTGTAGGCACAAAAAAACTCAATAAGAATACGTTACTCGTTTTAGCTATAACGCTACACAATATACCCGAAGGTTTATCTATTGGTGTTGCTTTTGGTGGTATCGTAGCTGGCAATGGGCAAGCTACATTTTTAGGAGCCCTTGGTTTAGCTATAGGAATCGGTATTCAAAACATTCCTGAAGGAGCAGCCTTGTCTATGCCAATAAGAGCAGCTGGCGCTTCTAGATGGAAAGCATTTAACTATGGGCAAGCGTCTGCTATCGTTGAGCCTATATTTGCTACAATTGGCGCAGCCGCTGTATTAGTTGTTACTCCAATGTTACCCTATGCCCTAGCATTTGCTGCAGGAGCGATGATATTTGTAGTTGTTGAAGAACTTATTCCTGATTCCCAAGCTAGTAATAATACTGACCTTGCAACAATGAGTCTCATGCTAGGTTTCACTATTATGATGATTTTAGATGTTGCACTTGGATAAGGACAAACTATGCGATTGATGTATTTTAAATTTCAACATTAAACAAGACGACATGATTTAACAGTCCGAGACGTATATTAATGTCCCGGACTGTTTCTTACGTTTAGTCAAACATTTATCAAATTGATACTTTAAGCAATATACAAGATATGGTCAACGCCTCTATTTTATGATTATATTAAAACAAACTATCCCCAATAGGCATCTATAATAAATAAAAATACCGACGACTCTAAATTAGAATCGTCGGTATTTTTATTTATTTTTTCTCTTGTCCTTTTGGACCTGATTTATATTCATAATCTGAAGGCTTAACTTTATCGAAATCAGGATTATCATAGAATCTCAATAAATCGCCGTTGAGGACATCGTCACTCATTTGTAAGTCTTTCTCAGATTGTTGTTTACGCTTATCGAAGTCTTTAGGCTTTTCTGTCATAGGTTCATTATTCTTATTATCATAAATTCTACCATTAACATATTTATAGTCTTTCGTTACAAAGTCACCATTTCTAAACGGTACTGTATCATTGTGATCTTTAGATAATAAATCTGTACCCATCATTAAATAGTTCTTCGTATCGATACCCATTAAGTGTAATAATGTAGGCATTACATCAGCTTGTCCTGCATAAGTTTTATCTACAGTACCTTCTTTACCTGGAATCTTCAACCAGAAACCTGTACGATTTAAGTCATTAAATTTAGCAGGTGTAATTTCTTCACCTAATAATTTTTCCATGGCTTTATTATGGTTTTCAGAAATACCATAGTGGTCACCGTAAATCATTATTACTGAATCATCATATAAACCTTTTTTCTTAAGTTCATTGACAAACTCTTCTAATGATTCATCAAGGTATCTTGCTGTTTGTACATAACCATCTACTGTTGAATCGCCTGTGTTTGGTTTATCGATTGATGCATCTTCTGGTTTCACAGTGAATGGGTAGTGGTTAGTTAACGTAATTAAATGACTATAGAATGGCTCTTTTTCTTTTGCTAAATAATCTGCAGATTCTTTAAAGAACTCTTTATCTTTAAGACCTAAATTTTCAAGATTTTCTTCAGACATATCGTAATAAGTTGCGTCGTAAAATTTATCTACGCCAAAGTGTTTGTAAACTTGATCACGGTTCCAGAATGTTTTGTAGTCACCATGCATAACACTAGATGTATAACCTTGCTGTTGATCTAGTATAGCAGGTAGTGATTGGTAAGTGTTATCACCTTTCAATGAATAAGCTGAACCTTGTGGTAAACCAAACAAGCTGTTATCCATAGTAAACTCTGAATCCGAAGTTTTACCTTGTCCTGTCTGATGATAGAAGTTTGGATAATATCTGTATCCTTCATTACCAGACGAGAGTTTATTTAAGAATGGTGTAACTTCTTCACCATTTACTTTTTTATTTATTAAGAAAGTTTGGAAGCTTTCTAAATGAATTTTAATAACATTTTTCTTTTTAGCGGCACCGAAATATTCTTTATTTGGTTCAGTTCGCTTTTGTTTCGTATAATTCAATACTTTAGTTAAATCATCTTCATTAGCCAACGCTTTTTGTTGATTATTTTGAACTGTTTTAACACCGTCATATACAGTAAAATTATATGGGCCTAAATATTTAACTAAATATTTATGGTCAAATGTACGTGTTAATAATTCTGGGCGATCTGATTCAGCAAATGCCAAGTTTAAAAAGAATAATGCAACTGACGCAGCCATTACTACTGGCACAAACTTTTTGCTAAATACACGCTTATCAAACCATTTTTGTTTAAAAATTAAAACAAACAGATACACAATAGTATCTATAAAGTAAACGAAATCATACCATTTGAATGAAGCTGTTACAGCGCCACCCATCGATTCAACATTTCCAACCTGGTTTAATGTACTAAATGTTAAGAAGTCAGAAAAGAATCTGAAGTATACAACGTTTGCGTATAATAAGAAAGTTAATAAAAAGCCACCAATAAAGATGAACCAAAAAGCTTTCTTACCCTTGAAAAACAAGAAAATACTCAATACTAATGCAATTAAACTGTATGGATTCATTAACAAGATTAGGTTTTGAACTAATCCTTTAACGCCTAAAGAAAAATCAACATAATATGAAAAATATGTTTTTAAGGTGACTGTTAGCACCGTTAAAATAAAAAACCCAAAAAGAGTTAATTTCTTTTTGTGTATACTCATGTTCTTATCCCCCGATATAAATTAATATAGGCTAGAACGCTTACCTAACCTTATAAAAAGTGGCAAAGTTACTATCTTAAACACTTATTAGCGATGTTAGTATCTCTAATAAACGAAAGTCGTTATTGGCTTGGGCAAATTGTTTTAGAATTATGCTTTAGTGTCATCTTTAATCATTAATTTAAAGTACACTGTTACAAGCATTCATATGTTTCAGTTTTTAAGTTTTATTTGATATCTATTATTATGAATCATTGATAGTTAACTATAGTTATTCCAATCACTATTACTCATAACCATAAGTTAAAATTATATTTACAATTTTTATCTTTTTGTAATATGCTCGTAATAAAACGCACATAGTTCAATTAATAAATATAAAGCAATCATAGCTAAATATCAAGTAAAAAGACACTTTTTTATGTAATTTGGTATCAAACAAAAGCTTTATTAACGCCTTGTTAAACGGTCATTAACTTACTATTAAGTATTTATATGTTTTTTAATTATACCTTTATTGGATAGTATATTAATCGGACTATGGTCGTATTAGCAATTTTGCTGATACACTCTCTAACTTCTATGTCATTATATATTTTTGAAATCATCCCAAAAATTCAAAGGAATAAAATATAAAAAGCAGTAACCCAAAACCTAGGCTTATTTTTGGCGTTACTGCTTTTAATTATTTATATAGTCGCTATTTCAACATCTCTAATTGCATTCTATATTCAATGCCGTGAAATAACTGATTCAACCAGTTTGTATATTTAATTAAATTCTTCTCCGCACTTTCCACATCTATAAATTGAAATTTCAATTTAGTTCCTTGATGTTTTTGTCCTAGTTTTGTTAAATGATAACTTGCAATCGTACCAATTTGTGGGTAGCTGCCTAAAGTATAATGATCATTTAATAAAATAATTGGTGTGCCATCTCGTTTTACTTGTATCGTACCAATTTGTACTGATTGATGTTCTGGCATGTCTTCGTAAAATGCTTTTACAGGTTCTCCTTCTAAATACATGCCAACTCTATTTGCTTTACTTGTCACTTTATATTCTCCAGAAGTAAATCGATTCAATATTTTAGGTTTAAAATCTTCTGTTCCTTTATTCTTTATCACATGAAAAACATCGGACATATAATTGAAAGATAGCGCGTAACCATCGATACCCCAATCTGTTTGATGTGTTTCTTTTAAGTTTTCAAATAATTTATGATGACGCTCAGTGTAATTTCGTTTCATGTTAACTTCGTCACCTTTTTGTAGGTTACGACCTTGGAAGCCACCAATTTTCGACTTAAAGTCCGTTGAAGTTGACCCTAGCCATTCACTAAGTTCAAATCCTCCGCCTACTGCCAAGTAAACTCTGGATGTACGATTCGTTTCAGTAAACACAAGTACATCACCTTTTTCCATCAAATATAACTTATTGGGTAGCACTTTCATGTGTTCAGTTTTAGCTTTAAAATTCCCTCCACTCAATGCAATAAGCGTCGGTTCAGTAAAACGAAAACTCGCCATTCTATTTGTCATTTCTAAAGTAGCTTCATTCTTATCATTAGCTACAAGTCTATTTGCTATTTCATGAGATAGAGGATCTAAAGCACCACCAGGGATTACACCATCGTGCTCATACCCTTTACGACCAAAATCTTGAAAACTTGAAAATAGTCCTTCACCTTCTATTATGATTGACATGGTTGAAACCCTCCTAAATCCAGCGCTTCCTCTTGAATCGCACAAAATTTAACATTGTCTCCTAATTTTAATTTTGTGAAATCTTCTAATTCCGGATTAAACAATCGAACAGGTGTATACCCTATGACTAACCAATCACCATATGTATCAGTTGTAGTGATTCCTGTCTTTTTACCTTCAATAATTACAGAACCCGCAGGAATAAATGTCTTTTTCCCACCTGTATGATTTACAAATAAACGCTTATTCATGCCAGTTAAATAAGGAAATCCTGGTGTATAGCCCATCATTGACACAAAATAATTTTGTTCCGTATGTAATTTCACAAATTTTTCAAAATCCATTTTATAATAAGTCAGTAGAGCGTCTAAATCAGGTCCACATTTCCCACCATACACGACTGGAATTTCAATAGGTTCAACTGTTTCTTCGTCATGCTTAATTTCCATTTGTACCGTTTGCATTAACGCTTTCATATATAAAAATGGAGATTGGATATGATGATGCTTAATCATGTCCCTTGCATCATAACAAATCATCATGTCTGATTCTGTAGGTACAATTTCTGTTATAAAAGGATACTGTTTGTCTGCTAAGTATTTTTTCAAAGCCAACAGATCTTCAGTCAAATCTTTAGAGACTTCTTTTTCTATAGAAACCACTATTGCTTGGTCTCCTTGACTATATATCTTCATAGTTTCACCTCATAAATTGTTACTAACGATAAAATACATCAAATACTTGTATCAAATAATGTACGAGTTCTTTTACTAGGAAATAGACAAATATAAATTGAAATATGCAAGATACTGTAATGACGAAGCGTGTTAAATAAACACTTTGTCGTTTCAACAATTGATTTACGCCCCATTTGGTAAGCATAGAAATTATAATAATTGTAAATGCCCAAACCAATATCATCATTTTTCCTCACTCACTGTTTATAAATTTTGTCTTTACTATTTTGTTTATAAAATTTGATTATTTTAAATTGCGTATGCGCTATCAATGACGCCATGATTATACTTTCTATATTCTATAGATAAATTTCTACCTCGGCAACCTCTCGCAAACTATTTATTAGAAAAATCTGTATCATATTACTACTTATTTTATCTTTTAATTCATGTATATCATAATCTTTTTCTATTACCTCACCTTTATCTAATAATTCTTGACGCATACAGCCACACAAAAAATCTTCATTATAAAACGGTGTATAGTAATAGCCACCTTCTCTTATCATTATATTACCTATATCAAATTCTAATACTTTACCTTCTTCATTATATAATAGAACGATATCAGTTTGATGATTATGCTCTAAATGTTCTCTTTGTGTCGTCTTGTGAACTATGACTTGGTTATTCACATCAGCTGATAAGGGTAACAGCTTTGCTGTAAATGTTGACTTTTCTGGCAAAGGCGCTGTAACGTAATGCATTGTTCCATCTTTATTCAACAAAATTTTTATTCGATAAACACCTGTTGCATATTGCTCGCTAATTGATATTATAAGCTCTGACCAAGTAGACTCATCAAACAAAAACCCTAATTGTTCAGAAGCGTTTTTCATTCTTTTTTTATGATAAGAAATTCTTGGAAATAAACCTGACTCTAACCTCATCGTTTCAAAAAGTTGCATTATAATCGCTCCAATATCTTTGTTTTGTCTATAAATTCTTGAACTTCTTGCTCAGGTATAGAGTCAATTGTAATACCTGCACCGACTCCATAAATGGCTTGGTTATTTAAGTATTGTATTGTTCGAATCGGCACATTAAAGATTGATTTACCATTTGGAAGTAATAAGCCAATCGCACCGCAGTATATATTTCGTGGTGTTTGTTCTAATTCTTTTATATAGCTCATCGTATTAAGTTTTGGGGCTCCTGTAATTGAACCGCAAGGGAATAGTGCACTTAGTATCTGATTTAAGTCTGTATCTTTATGTAAAGTGGCAGTAATCGTTGACGTCATTTGAAATACTGTTTGATATGGTTCTATATGAAACGGTTTATATACATTAACACTGCCGGTTTTTGCAATTCGACTCATGTCATTACGTAGTAAATCTACAATCATTACATTTTCTGCTCTATCTTTGCTTGAGTGACTTAAAGTGTTTAGATTTTGCCTATCTTCTTTTTCATTACTACCTCTTGGCATCGTACCTTTCATGGGTTTACTTAATAATATATCTTCATTAGCTTTAAATGGACCTCGTTGGAAGAATAATTCTGGTGATAATGAAGCAACTTGTAGCTCATCTGTTTCAATAAGCGCAGAATAAAATCCGTGATTATCATTTAAAAGATGATAATATAAAGTCGCTATAGAATGATGAATTGAATCTACTAATCTCGTTGTATAATTTACTTGATATGTGTTTCCCTCCACAATAGCTGATTGAATTGTCCGAATATGTTTGATAAGCTCAGCTCTATTTAATTGAAATTGGAAGCTACATTGTTGTTGATATATTGTATCCTCAACGTCATTTTCAGTTTCTGATATATTCTCAAAAACATATACTGCCGCGTATACATAGTCTTCTTCAGTCGGCACCGTTGCCATGTCTTTATTGAAGTAAGTTGCCGCTTCATAAGGTAAATACAAGGCTGCGTAATAGCCATCATTTTGATATCTTTCTGCAAAGCACACGACATCACCGACTTCTTCTATTGTATATGCAACTTTTTTAGCAATACATTGCGTGAATAAATAACGATGCGTCTCATGCGTTGTTTCATCAGTTATGTAACGGTAATTAAAGTGTATTTGCATGGTAGACCTCCACTATATCTATAAATATTTGAATCTGTTTAAGACCATATTCACTTAATATGGATTCAGGGTGATATTGTACTCCATAAATAGGTAATAATTTATGTTCCAAAGCCATTATAATGTCTTCATTATTTGTAGCTGTAACAGTTAATGTTTCTGGAAAGGATGATCGCTCCGCTTTTAAAGAGTGATAACGCATCACATCGAATGATTCAGGCAAACCATCAAAGATACCTATACCTTTATGTGTTATGCGTGTTGTATGACCATGAATAGGTTTATCACTTTTTATTATATTTCCACCGAAATAAGTCACAATTTGTTGAAACCCTAAACAAACGCCTAATATGGGCACCTCTGTAGAAAATGTTTGAATTACTTCATTTAATATAGGATAGTCCTTAGGAGAACCTGGTCCCGGTGAAATTATAATTGCATCAGGTTGATGTAAACGAATTCGTTCATTTGTCACCGTTTCTACATCAATAACCTTAACTTGCCCTCGATAACTTTGCTTAATATAATCTACGATGTTATAAGTGAACGAATCTTTATTATCTATAATTAGTATCATTTCGTCGCCTCTTTTTAAATATCTTCGTTATTCTGTTATACTTATTATCACAAATATTAACTTGATTTTACAGTTTAAATATATTATTCTAAATCACGTTATAAATGAATACAAAGAGGTTCCTAGCTGATACCCTCTATAAAAAACTAGACACATGATTTTCGTCTGTCTTTTTTATAGAGATGGACGTTTTTTTATGCCGTCATAGCATGAGTTATAACAGCTAGTTTGACAATATGAAGGAGTGCAAGCAATATGACGCAACAATCTTTAGACAATGACAAAGCTATCGTAGTATTTAGCGGAGGACAAGATAGTACGACTTGTTTATTTTGGGCTAAAAAATATTTTGAAAGTGTAGAACTAGTTACATTCGCATACGGCCAAAGACACGATACAGAAATTGAAGTAGCAAAACGTATTGCAGAAGAACAACATGTTAAACATCACATCTTAGATATGTCTTTACTTTCACAACTAACACCTAATGCTCTTACGCAACACGATATGGATATCGAAGTAGGAGAAGATGGTATCCCTAATACATTTGTTCCTGCAAGAAATTTACTATTCTTATCTTTTGCTGGTGCCTTAGCATACCAGACAAACACTAAAAATATCATTACCGGTGTATGCGAGACGGATTTTTCAGGGTACCCTGATTGTAGAGATAGTTTTATTAAATCAATGAATGTAACGTTATCACTATCCATGGATAAAGACTTTGTAATTCATACACCTTTAATGTGGTTAGATAAAAAAGCAACTTGGGCATTAAGTGATGAACTCGGAGCGCTAGACTATATTCGTTACAACACGCTTACTTGCTATAACGGCATCGTTGGCGAAGGGTGTGGAGAATGCCCTGCTTGCGAATTAAGAGCGCATGGTTTAAATACCTATTTAGCTGAAAAAGGAGAGAATTAATTATGTTCCAACAAAATTATCCAAGCGTACAACATCCATATACTTTCGAACTAAATAAAGACTTTAATTTTTCTGCAGCGCATTATATACCAAGTGAAGATGCAGGCAAATGCATGCGCACACATGGTCATACTTATTTTGTTAATTTAACGATTGTTGGCGATTCATTAGATCACAATGGTTTTTTAGTAAATTTTAGCGAGCTAAAGAAATTAGTTCACGGTCAATTCGATCACCACTTACTTAATGATTTACCACAATTCGAAGGAAAAAGCCCTTCTACTGAAATTGTAGCTCAAACTATATACGAAATGGTTCAAACATCTTTAAACCAGCGTAGCAATCAACCTAAATGTGTTCAAGTCTATGTAAGAGAAACGCCGACAAGCTATGTCGTATACAGACCAAAGGAGCAACATAATCATGAGTAAAATACCTGTATTAGAAATTTTCGGTCCAACAATTCAAGGTGAAGGCCGTGTCATAGGCCGCAAGACCATGTTTGTACGAACTGCCGGTTGTGATTATCGTTGCAGTTGGTGTGATTCTAGTTTTACTTGGGACGGTAGCGCTAAAGAAGATATTCGTATGATGACTGCTGAAGAAATTTATGATGCTTTATATGAGATTGCTGGAGACTCTTTTAACCACGTTACAATTTCTGGTGGTAACCCTGCCCTAATTAAAGGGATTCAACAATTAGTTGATTTATTTGATGAAAAACACATACAAAGTGCTTTAGAAACGCAAGGTAGTAAGTTCCAACCGTGGATGACTCAAATAGATGACTTAACGATAAGTCCCAAACCACCAAGTTCAAAAATGAAACCAAACTTGCCTATATTAGATGAAGTCATTGAACAATGTGTACCAGAATCACTAAATCTAAAAGTTGTTATTTTCGATGACGAAGACTATGAATTTGCTAAAAAAATCCATCACAGATACCCTGCTATTCCCTTTTACTTACAAGTAGGCAATCCTTACTTAGATGGTGAATACGTAGAATCACACACTAAAAAGTTATTAACGTTATATGAAACGTTAGTAGACCGCGTAATGGTCAGTAGTGATATGAACAATGTATATGTTCTACCTCAATTACACACATTGCTTTGGAGTAACAAAAAAGGTGTTTAAATTGTGTAATCTATGCGATCCGTTGTATAATGCTCTTTGTCTATATAACGAATCGCTTTTTAGTGATGCAAAAATATATAGTTGGTCATCACTGTAAAATTATTTTTATTATGCATTTAACATCATTTTTAATCACATTTGAATGATGATGCTTTGAAGAAATTATGTAATTAAATGATTAACTTTCACTTAATTGATATAATGTTGCAGTGAAGTATTTAGGTTAGGAGAGCAGCATGCTAATTAATATAATTATAAATATAGCTACGGTATTAATTGTGCTCGGCATTGATTTATATCGTCAGAATTTCAAACAACTAAAGTTTAGCTCTATACTGATTGCAATAACACTCAATGGTATTATTAATTTATTTTTAGTCGGTGAATATGATTACATCGCTTTTTATACAATCACACAATTATTTATTTGGACTTTATTACAACTTTATTTAAATCGTAAGATAACTGCTTATAAAATTACAGATCAAAAATTCATTGCAGTTATTTTAACAATTATCATGAGTACATCATTAATTCTTACATATAGTACTAGTCACGACTCGTATTATATGTCTATCCCATATTTAGCCCCTGCTATATTCCTAGTTGGTGCAATATTACTTTTCTATAGTACTTTTCAACCAAAGGAAAAAGAGCAACTTAAGCTATTACAACGTATCAAGCATCCAATTTTAATAGGCCAAATATGTATAATCGGTGCTTTTACGATAATGATGCTATTAACGCCTTACTGGTATGCCTTTATTATAGTTCATTTGCTATTTATATTTTTCTTATTATGGCAGAATATATTTTTTTCACATAAATGATTAACATATTATATTTTGTGGTATAAATAAACAGTTAAATAATTTCTTAAAGGAGGTTAAATTATGTTTGGATTTATACTTATGTTAATTGTCGGCGGCTTAATCGGCTGGATAGCTGGTGGCATTGTCGGTAAAGATATCCCAGGCGGGATTTTAGGTAATATTATTGCTGGTATCGTAGGTGCAGCATTAGGTTCATGGATTTTTGGTGACTGGGGTTGGCACTTAGGTGGCATCGCAATCTTCCCAGCATTAATCGGTACAATTATTTTAGTTGCAGTGGTTTCATTCATTTTTGGTAAATTACGTAAAAAATAATCAATCATAATGAAACGTAATGATTTACTAATATTAATATGGGGCGGTTCACAGAAATCAACTCGAGATTTTGTGGCTGCCAAGACAAAAGCGTCCGAGACAATTGTTATGTCTCGGACGCTTACTTATTGCTTTTCCTTTTATAAGTTCATTGTACTTTGTTTTAATCAAGAGTTAATTAAAATTCATCTATTTTTAATTAGTTCTTTTTTCTTTTTATCTTGTGTTTTTGAAGATTTTCTACGCTCACTATTTCCTACATCATCATTGATATCTTGCGTGATATTTTTATAATTTGCTTCATCAGCACATTTGAAATTAGAAGCCTGTACAATATATTTTGGTCGTTGTTTCACTTCGTAATATATACGGCCGATATATTCACCGACAATCCCAATTGAAATGAGTTGGATGCCACCAAGTAATAATATAGCAGCAATTGTAGAGAAATAACCAGGTGTTTCAACGCCTCTGATCATAATACCTACTGATATATAACCGATATATAACAAACTAATAAAGAATACCATTAGTCCGAGATAAATCATCGCACGTAAAGGTTTATTGTTGAATGAAATCAGACCGTCAATACCATAATTCAATAATTTACTAAATGACCATTTAGATTCCCCATCCTCACGCTCAACATTTTCATAGGTAAAGACTTTGGTGTTATAGCCTATCCATTCGTATAAACCTTTAGAAAATCTATTATATTCATCTAATTGAGTCAAAGATTGTACTGCACGTTGGCTTAACAATCTAAAATCTCCAACGCCATCTTCTAATTTAATATCTTCTACAAAATGATTTATTAATTTATAATAAATTTTTGTCATCAATTTTCTAGATTTATTTTCACCCGTTCTATCTCTTTTGGCTATAACTTGGTCATAACCATCCATATAACCTTCTATCATTTGAGGTATTAATTCAGGTGGATGTTGCAAATCTGCATCAATCATAATTACGCCATCACAATTTTCACTATGTTGGTATCCGGCAATCATTGCTGACTCTTTGCCAAAATTACGACTAAAGGAGATAAATTTAACATGTTCATCTTTCGTGGCCATATCTTGAATATAATTAATGGTCTTATCTTTACTTCCGTCATCTACAAATAATAAATCATAGTCATAATGATGATTCTGACTATCTTTCGATAATATTTCAGTCAATCGTTCATACGTCTTTACTATTACTTCACCTTCATTATAACAAGGTACTATAACTCTTATTTGCATATATAAACACCTTCATTTCAATTACTTCAATTTTTACTTTATCAATTCCCACCATCATTATGCTATATAAATCATTTAGATTTACATAATCTTTATATAGCCTTAATACTAAATATTAAAACTTAACTTTTAAGCGAAGATTTTTAAAAATGAATTAATTTTAAGATTGTTTAAAAAAATACAAAATCATTCATCTATTGAATTTTTAATCAAAATGCTAATATTGACTGAAATATAAACTTATAAAAATTATAAATTGTTACTTTAAGTCTATCAATTATTTCCATTATTTGAAAATAAAAACCATCACCACAATAAAGAAGAGACTATCTATTCAGAAATTAATTGAACACATAGTCTCTTTCAAAGTTATTTTAATGTTCCTATACGAACCTTGTCAGGATCATTGCCTTGTCGCTCATCTTTATTTAAGCTATCAATTTCAGCAATATCAGTAAGTTCTAAATTAAAATCAAAGATATCATAATTTTCTTTAATACGTTCAGGCGTCTTAGACTTTGGAATCACTAGTCTATTATGCGCTAGATGCCAACGGAGTACAATTTGAGCTGGTGTTTTATTATAGCGTTTAGCTAATTTTGTAATAACATCATATTCAAGCAATCCTCTATTTCTCATTAACGGCATCCAAGCAGTAACTGCAATATCATGGCTGTCACAATATTCTTGTAATGCTTGTTGATTGAAATTAGGGTGCACTTCTATCTGATTCACAGCAGGCACAACTTCAGTTGCTTCCATGAGCTTTTCTAAATGATGTTGGTTAAAATTACATACGCCAATGGCACGGATACGTCCCTCTTCATATAATTTCTCCATTGCTTTATAACTCTCAATAAACAACCCATCCGCTTCACATGGCCAATGTATTAAGAATAGATCTAAGTAATCAGTGCCAAGGTTTTCAATAGATTTGGTAAAGAATTCAATCGTTTGATCATACCCTTGATAATCATTCCATAATTTAGAGGTAATAAATAGATCTTCTCTAGGTACGTCTGATTTTTTCAATGCATTACCTAATGCAATTTCATTTTTATAGAAATAAGCTGTATCAAATGCACGGTATCCAACTTCTAATGCTGCTGTCACAGCTTGTTCCATCTCTTCCTCTGTAATTTTATAAACACCTAAGCCCACTTTAGGCATTGGGTAACCATTATTTAAATAATATACGTCTTCTATCATTGTTAATCCCCTTTCTGATTACTTTATTTTTATAAGTAATGTCTTTATTTTAATACGTGTAGATATAAAAATATACTATCTCACACTTTTATCTTTAACGAAGCATAACGCATTAGCCTTTTGAAAGTGATTACTTACTGTATATTTAGTTCTTCTATTAATAAAAGTCTATTGAAATACGGAACTTCAAAAATTAACCAAAACACCTTCGATTAATCCATTTTTAGTTATATTATTAATACAAAAAATAGGAGAGAAATCATTTTATTAAAATTGATTTCTCTCCCACTTCATCATTAATGTTATGTCTCTACATTAATAGGTAAATTTTAGTTGTTTTCTTCTTCCTCGGCTTCTTCTTCTAGTGTTGGTCTATTTTTATGATATTCTAATTCTAAAATAACAGTAATGATTTGATGGTTATCAATTTCAGAAATAACCCATCTATCATATTCAGTATCAACATAATCATTCTGTTGTAGATTCGTATTGTGTGCCTGTAACCAACCACCAATCGTATCAATGTCCTCTGAATCTTCAAATTCAATATCTAATTGATCTTGTAAATCATCTAATAATACACGACCATTGATTTGATATCTACTGTCTGTTATTTTTACAATATCATTGACTTCATCATCATCGAATTCATCTCGAATTTCACCAACAATTTCTTCTAAAATATCTTCCATTGTTAATATACCAGCTGTACCACCATATTCATCTATGATAAGAGAAATATGGACATGTTCTCTTTGCATACGAACTAGTGCATCGCTAATACGTGTTGTTTCTGAAATCATAGGTAAATCATGTACATAATTACTAACTTTCATTTGTTTACCTGAAGCGTATTCAGTTAAAAACTCTTTCACATTAATAAACCCTTTTACATGGTCTTTATCGCCATCAGCTGTAATAGGATAACGAGTAAATTGATGTTTTTTGATTGTATCTAACAATTCATCCACGTTAAATGGTTCATTCATCGTTATCATTTGCGTACGCGGCACCATAATATCTTTAGCTTGTCTTTCATCAAATGAAAAGATATTTTGCATGTAAGCTAATTCGGTCTGATTAATCTCTCCACCATTATAGCTATTGTTGATTATTATTTTTATTTCTTCTTCTGACATTGCGTCATTATTAGCATCGGGATCAACACCAAACATACGAATAATCATTCTCGCTGAACCATTCATTAACCAAATCAGTGGCTTCATAATTACACCAAAATAGAACAATGGTCTTGAATAGACCAATGCTAATTTTTCAGTATGTTGTATTGCTAACGTTTTAGGTGCTAATTCACCGAGTACTACATGTAAATAAGTTACAATTATAAATGAGACAATAAATGATATTGTTGTCGTTAACGGGTCTGGCAAGTGGAGCGCTTCGAATAACGGGTGTAATAGTTTATTAAAAGTCGGTTCACCTAACCAACCTAATCCTAAAGATGTTACAGTGATACCGAGCTGACACGCAGATAAATAATAATCCAGATTTTTAATCATTTTTTTAACTACACGTGCACTGCCATTACCTTCCGATGCAAGTTGATCAATTCTAGAACTGCGGACTTTCACCAAAGCGAATTCCGAGCCTACGAATACCGTTGTTAATGCTATTAAAAGAAAAAATATTACTAAATTCATTATGGTCACAGTTTCCAATTAGTTCCCTATTTCTAGGGATTCACCTCCAAAATATCGTGTCACAATAGGTGACCGAACATAAGTATTTATATTATTAATGATTACTTTTTGACTTACTACATCCTTCCCATTGTGACACCTCCCTAAAAATACGCATTTCTTTTATCTTATCACAAAATGAACATTTCTTGTAATTTTTACAATCAATAATTTCTTTAAGTCAATTTATTATTGAAACGTAAATCAGTGTTAAAGTCAATTTAAAAAAATATTTTTAACTTTAGTAATTATGAGTTGAAGTTGTGAACTTTACCTGATTTAATAGTTGTTAAAACTTGAATATCATTATCAACAACTACAATATCTGCGTCTTTCCCTACGGCTATACTTCCTTTGTCACCTTCAATCTTCAATGCAATTGCTTGGTTTAAACTTGTAACACGCCACAAGTCATCTAATGACGCTCCTGTAAATTCAATTAGGTTCTTTAAGCCTTCATTCATTTTCAGGATACTGCCTGCAAGAGCACCAGATGCCAGTCTCGCTTCTGAACCTTTAACTACAACATTCTGTCCACCTAGATCATATTCACCGTCTGGCATACCTTTTGCTCTCATAGCATCAGTGATCAAAAAGAAACGTTTATTCCCTTTTTGTTTATATGCAACCTTTACAGATGCAGGATGTGAATGAATGCCATCAACAATTGATTCCGTACTAAGCCCATCGTTAACCCAAGCAGCACCAGATAAACCTGGGTTTCTATGTTCGAATGCTGTACCGGCATTATAAAGATGTGTCACATGCTTCGCGCCATGCGCTACCGCTTCATTAACTTCATCAAATGTTGCCACTGTATGACCAATAGAAAAATTAATTTGATCATGTAATGTTGATAAGGTTTCATCTGCACCTTCTACTTCTGGTGCAAAAGTCATTACTTTTATTTGATTGTTAGCAATTTCTTGAAATTGTTGTACCTTTTCAACTGAAGGACGTTGAACGTAGGCTGGATTTTGAGCACCTACTTTATACTCAGATATAAATGGTCCTTCTAAATGTATTCCTACAATACTAGCTGCATTTAGTGAATCTTGGTGTTCTTGATA
Source organism: Staphylococcus sp. KG4-3 (assembly GCF_033597815.2). NCBI lineage: Bacteria > Bacillati > Bacillota > Bacilli > Caryophanales > Staphylococcaceae > Staphylococcus > Staphylococcus halotolerans. The sequence goes on along the minus strand of NZ_CP166245.1, from coordinate 680,762 downwards.
GTTCACAATATTCTTTAAAGCTTTGATAATATTTTCATCAGACTGCGTCATTGTTGTAGCCAAGAAACTCGTTGTACCTTCCGATAATAATGATTCTGACAAATGTTTTAAACCTTCAAATGAAGCGTCCATAGCGTCTTCGCCATAGCCACCATGCATATGTATATCAATAAAACCGGGTAACACATGTTGCCCTTTTACATCTATGGTTGTTAAGCCTCCTTGATATTCACCTTCGGCAATTTGCACAATTTTGCCATCTTCAATCAAAATGTGGCCTTGTTCTATCGTTTCGTTTTCAGTATAAATGCGTCCATTTGCAATAACATATTTATTCATTTTTCTACCTTCTTTACGCTAATTTAATCTATTTTATTTACCTGACACTTTATTAATATTTTACCAAATTCAAACACTTAATTATATTCAAAACTTTTTACTTCTAGTCATATAATATAAAAAGCCAGAAAATGAACTCAATTAGATGAGCTTTTCTGGCTTTTCTTAATTGCTATATAGCATATATTTTAATCATTCATAGCTTCAGAAGTATGAATTTCGTCTTGTGTTAACTTAGGCTTTAATAAACCGTAGATAATTGCTGCAACTAATGAGCCGATAATAATTGCAATTAATGATTGAAGTACATGACCAAAGTCTGTACCTAATATAACAATGATACCACCATGTGGTGCTTGAATTGCAGAACCAAGTCCTAACGCAATAGCTCCAGCCACACCAGATCCAACCATCATTGAAGGTATAACTCGAATTGGGTCAGCAGCTGCAAATGGAATAGCACCTTCTGTTATAAATGATAAGCCCATGATGTAGTTCGGTAGTACAGAACCTTTTTGTTCTTTTGTGAATTTCTTACGGAATATTAGCATTGCTGTTGCAATAGCAATTGGAGGAACCATACCACCAATCATTGCTGCCGTAATCGGAGCAGCATTGCCACTTGTTAACGCTGCTACAGAGAATACATAAGCAGCCTTATTAAATGGACCACCCATGTCAATGGCCATCATTGCACCAACAACTAAACCAAGTAACATTATATTTGTACCTGATAAACTTTCTAATCCGTTCAATAATGTATTATTCAGCCATGATGCTGGTGGATTAATGACATAAATCATTAATAATCCTGTGACCGTAACTGAAAGTACTGGGAAAATAAGAGTTGGTTTTAAACCTTCTAATGATTGAGGCATACCTGAGCATAATTTTTTAATACCTAATGTTAAGTAACCTGCTAAGAAACCTGCAAGAATACCACCAATAAATCCTGAATCACCTGTGCTTGCTAAGACGCCACCGACAAGACCTGCTGCAAATCCTGGTTTATCTGCAATACTGCGGGCAATATAACCAGCAAGTATCGGAATAATTAACATGAATGCACTCTTATTACCTATATTCCATAATTGTTCAGCAAAAGCATTATATTCTGAACTTTTTGGGTCAAAAGAGTTAGCACCAAATAAGAACGCAATTGCCATCAAAATACCGCCAGCAATAACAAGCGGTAACATATTAGATACACCGTTCATTAAATGTTTGTATATTGTTTTGCCGACACCTTGTTTTTCATTGCTTGTTGATTGACCACTCGCCTTATTGCCACTACGTGCTACAAATGGTTTACGAGATGTATCTTGTGCCAAGTTAATTAATTCTTCTGGTCGTTTTATACCATCTGCAACCGGTACTTCAACGACATTTTTACCATCAAAACGATCTGTCTCAACATGTACATCAGCGGCTACAATAATACCTGATGCACGTTGAATATCTTCGTCTGTAAGATGATTTTTTATGCCGCCGGATCCATTTGTTTCAACTTTAATTTTAACGTTCATTTTCTCAGCTTGTTTTTTCAAAGCGTCACGTGCCATATAAGTATGAGCAATACCTGTTGGACATGCTGTTACTGCTAAAACGTATGGTTCATTTGAATTTTCATTATCTGTGGCAACACCTTGAGTCGCTTCTTCAGTTGCTTCTTCTTCAGTTGCTTCATCATCTGCCTGATCTATAATTTGTAATACTTCTTCAGGTGAATTGGCATGAAGTAATGATTCACGAACTTTTTCATCCATCAGAATACCAGACAATTTAGCTAATGCATCTAAGTGTGTTTGTGCTCCACCTTCAGGGGCAGCAATCATAAAGAATAAATGTGCTGGTTGCATATCTAAACTCTGATAATCTACACCTGCTTTTGATTTCCCAAAAGCAATCGCTGGTGTTGTAACTGCTGAAACCTTAGCATGAGGTATAGCTATGCCTTCACCAATACCTGTTGTACTTTGAGATTCACGATTATGGATTGCTTCTTTAAAAGATGTCACATCATTTAGTTTTCCAGCTTTATCTAATTGATTAACTAGTTCGTCAATGACACCATTCTTTTCTGTTGAAGAAAGATCCATTGCAATTGTATCTTTTGTTAATAATTCGGTAATTCTCATATTATTCACTCCCGTCTAGTGTCGTAATCACAACTTGTGTTTTAATGTCTTCAATTGCAGTTTTCGTAGCTAAATCATCATTAAATGCTGTAGCAGTACCTGCCGACACAGCTTGTTTAAATGCTTCTTCAATCGTCAGACCTGCTTCTAAACCTGCAACCATGCCTGCTACTGTACTATCTCCAGAGCCAACAGTATTTACAACATGACCATTTGGTACACTTGCTTTATAACTGTATTGTTCATCGACATATACAGCTCCTTCTCCTCCCAATGAGATAATTACAGATTTAGCACCTTTTGCTAAAATTTCACGTGCAAATTGAATTACTTTTTGATCAGAATCAATTGTAGTATTAAACATCACTTCTAATTCATCTTTATTAGGTTTAATAAATAACGGATTATATTTTAATACAGATTCAACTAAATCTTTTTCAGCATCTACTACTAATTGTGCACCTGTTGCTTTTGTAATCTTACCTATTTGTTCATACGCATCATTAGGAACACTTTTAGGAATACTACCAGCGACAATCACTGTGTCTTTCTCAGTTGTATCTTTAATTTGCGATAATAATGTTTCAAACTGCACATTCGAAATTTGTGGACCAGGCGCATTAATTTCAGTTTCTTCACCCGTTTTTAATTTAACGTTAATTCTAGTATCCTCATCTACTTGAACAAAATCAGTAAAAATATTTGCTTTTGTTAAAGTATCTACAATAAATTGTCCTGGAAAGCCTCCTGCAAAACCAAGTGCAGTAGATTGTACTCCTAACGTTTTTAATACTCTGGAAACATTAATACCTTTGCCACCTGCAAATTTATATGTTTCTGTGGCACGATTTAACCCATTAAGTTCAAAGTCACTCGCAAACATAATGTAGTCAATAGAAGGATTAAATGTAACTGTATAAATCATAATGTTCCTCCAATAAAATTATATTTTTCAGCAAATAATCTAAAATATTTATTTGTCATTGCCTTCTTAGAAGTAATAAGTGATACATTAGCTTCTAATGGGACATGAGCAAAATAAACTTTTTCATATTTAGCATGGTCGATTAATACATAAACTTGTGTTCCTAATTCCATGGCATGATGTTTGATGATTGCTTCTTGTTCATCAGGTGTTGTTAAACCATATTTTAAATCAATACCATTCATTCCCAAAAATACTTTGTCAAAGCGATAACGCTTTAATGTTTCTAAGGCACTCGCACCAACTGTAGCAAATGTAGTGGATTTAACTTCCCCACCAATTATCAAAGTTCTAATCCCATATTTAAGGAGCTCTTCAACATGCGTTAGACCATTAGTCACTACGATTATGTCACTTGCTTTAATAAAAGGAATCATTTCGAGTGTAGTAGATCCTGCGTCCAAAAACACACAGTCACAGTCTTCAATTTGGCTCGCAGCGATTCTGCCAATTTCTTGTTTTTCTTTTAAATTAGTACCCCGTTTATCTGCCAAATTAGGCTCTAACACTGATGATTGATTGAGTGTCGCGCCCCCATGCAATCGTTTTAATTTCCCAAAATTTTGTAGCTTTGATAAATCACGGCGAATTGTCGAGGCACTACAGCCAGTGCGATCTATTAATTCTTGTAATGTTAAAAAATCTTTTTTTGATAATTCAGTCAAAATTAACTCGTGGCGCTTTTCCGTTATCATACCTTCACCTCAGCTCATTGTCATTATAATGTTTCCGCTTTCTTTTTTCAATCATTTTTTGTCAAAAACAGTCAAAAACAGTCAATTATTAGTTGGAAATTTCATCTTTCCGTCATATTTTATTCTTAATATATCCACCTGTTTTAATTTCGTATATATTAAATTTTAAACAAGAGAGGCTTGGGCCTCCCCCTCTCAAACAAAACTATAAAAAATAGGATAGGGGCATAAATCCCAGAAAAAAGAAGCACTCAAATGATTTAATTCAATTCATCTGAGTGCTTCTTTTTTTATTCAATACTTCGTATTGATGGTTCGCTTTCTCAGAGGACAGATTCAGCCTGTAATCCAGCTTGTCCTGTTTCCTCAAGAGTCTCATCAAAACACGTCGTGTTCCTATGTTATTTTACATTAAAATACTTTTAAAAAATAAGGCCCTTACGTATAATTTGATCAATACGATTAAACTAAATTAACAAAGCGCCTTATAAATAAAGGTTATAAATTGACTTAGCACACACTATTAATGAAACTTTTAACATTAATACATTTATAGTAGCAACAACTAATTTCTGGATAGTAAACTTTAACATGTATATTCAGTCACAATGTCATGTTCCTGTTACTTTGTCTCTTGGATGATATGCATTACTTGTGCTTGCGTTACTGCGATTAAATCTTTTACACGTATATTAATTTGAACACCTCGGTCTCCACCACTTATATATATAGAATCTAATGCTTGAGCATTTTGGTCAATCACTGTTGGAAACTGACGCTTCATTCCTATTGGAGAACAACCGCCTCTAATATAACCAGTAACTTTTTTCAATTGTTCAAGCGGCATTAAGTTCAACTTTTTTTCTGTCACTGATTGGGCTGCTGTTTTCATATCTAATGTTTTATTTACTGGTATAATAAATACGAAGTGCTCATGCGCTGCATTTTCTAAAACAAGTGTTTTATATACATGGTCTGGATCAACACCTACTTTTTGTGCTACATGTTCCCCATCCATATGGTGTGTACTAATATCATATGTATTCACGCTATAAGCAATAGCTTGACTGTCTAAAATTCGCATCGCGTTTGTTTTCTTTTGTTTCATTTCATCACCTCATAGTATACCAACCATTTCAGTCGATACATATAACAGTTCAAATGATAGAATTCTACCCTTATCTATTATGTTTGAATAATCTTAATGCAAGAATTCAATCTATTTTCAAACTTTTAATAAAATCAACTAATTCATCACGCATCGATTCATCTTTCAAAGCATACTCAATCGTAGTTTTCACAAATCCTAATTTTTCCCCTACATCATAACGTTCACCTTCAAAATCATAAGCATAGACTTGATCGTCAGTGTTTAAACGTTCAATTGCATCTGTAAGTTGGATTTCACCCCCTGCGCCTTTACCTTGCGTTGCTAAGTAATCAAAGATATCTGCAGTCAATACATAACGTCCCATGATTGCTAAATTAGAAGGTGCTGTGCCTTGTTTTGGCTTTTCAACAAATTTCGCCACCTCGTATTTTCTACCTGACTTTTCCATTGGATCGATAATGCCATATCTATGCGTTAAGTTTTCTTCAACTTCTTGGACACCAATCACTGATTTCCCAGTTTCTTCGTATGCATTCATCAATTGTTTAATCGCTGGCGTGTCAGATTCGACTATATCATCACCTAATAATACTGCAAAAGGTTCAGTGCCTATAAATTGACGTGCGGAATATATTGCATGTCCTAATCCTTTTTGCTCTTTTTGTCTAACATAAAATATATTAGCAAGCTCTGTAGAGTATTTTACTTTTTCAAGTAACTCTTGCTTATCTTTTTCTTCTAAAATCATTTCCAATTCTTTCTGATTATCAAAATGATCTTCGATAGCTCTTTTATGTTTACCTGTTACGATAATGATATCTTCAATACCCGCACGAGCCGCTTCTTCAACTATATATTGAATTGTAGGTTTATCTAAGATCGGCAACATTTCTTTCGGCATAGCTTTCGTAGCCGGCAAAAACCTCGTACCCAAACCAGCAGCTGGTATGATTGCTTTCTTTATTTTTCTCAAAACGCTCATCCTTTTCTTAAACAAAATTTACGTACTGATTGAATATAATCTACGCTTCATTATTCATTTTAACCGTTAATATTATCATAACATTGAAACGTTTCACTTAATACTTTTTTCATTTATAAAAAAGAGCCACATAAACGTCATGGGTTAACGTTTGTGTAGCTCTATTTTAATGATTAATTAAGTGATGGTTGGCGAATTACATCTCCCGTTTTATTTACAACAACTTTATAGTCTCTTTTCTTCTTATATTCATGGAAAGTATAAAACATACCATCTTTCGATTCTTTTACATTTTTTAATACTGCATTTTGACCTAGTTCATCAATAGCGTATTTTTGCGCTATAACCTCAGATTCTTGAGGAGAGATATTAGGTTTATCATTTTGCTGTTTGATTTGATAAGACTTATCAAAAACACTTGCTTTATTATCTTCATCTACAGTTACTCTATAATACGTATTTGGTTTACTTTTATTTTCAAATGTAAAGATGTAATAATGAGCCCCTTGGCATGTTGTATCAATACCATAATCATTATAGACATTTGAATCGTTATTATCTTTATTCACTACTGTTTGTGCTTTTTTTAATGCATCGGAAAATGGAGGTAAATTTGCTTTTCCAACTTCGTCATCTTTTAAATCATGTGTAGTCAATTTGGCAATCGGTTTATAGTTTTCAGCGTTATACGGTTCATTATTTATTTCTTCTTTTGTTGCTGCTTTTATTGGATTCTCACTTTTTTCTTTAGTTATATCCTTAGCTTCTGCAATTTCATCCACAATAGAAAAACTAGAAATGGTTTCATGAACTTTGGCTAGAGCTTGTTGATTTGTAGCTATAAAAAGAAGAAACGCTAAACAGCAAGCGAGAAGGAAAGCCATGATAGTTAAAATTAAATTTTTCAAGTTTATCCCCTTACTTACAATTATTACATTTCCTATCATGTTATCACAGATTATTGACGAAAAACTTATATAGAACACAATTTAAAAGAATCGTAACCTTTGTTACATGTTTATTACGTAAAACCTACTTTATTTAATACAAGTGTCATATTCAATACTTTATTCAACACAAATAATATAAATATCACCGTTGACACAATTAAATTCACGTGTAAAAAAGCGGAACAATGAAATCTAATTACTGTAATCAGATTTCATTGCTCCGCTTCTATAATAGAGAAAAAATTATTTCAAAAAATATCACTAGTGTCTATAACATATATAGGATTCAGACATGTCAACCACACTATAATCTATTCGCTCTTTCTTATGTTGAATTATGTTTTTCTAAAACGTGATCTCAACTGGCTCTCTATAAAGATGACCAGCATACCTAAAACCATGACGAATATCGACATGTATAATGGAAATTCAAAATTAATATCATATAATGTACCTGCAACTAATGGACCGATAAAATTCCCCATACTAGTAAACGTAGAATTTAATCCACCTGCGAAACCTTGTCTATTACCTGCTATATTCGAGAAATAGTTTGTAATAGCTGGGCGAATCATATCAAAGCCAATAAAAACAATAAAACTAATTAACATAATTGACCAATAGCTGTGAACAAAAGTTAATGCTAATAGAATAATTGCTGAATATAGCAATGAATAAGTAATAAACGTTAATTCTTTAAAATAGTTCATAAACTTATCAAAGAAGAATACTTGGAATACTGCACCCAAAATACCGCCACCTGTGATAGCAAACGAGATATCAATAGGAGAATATTGTGCTTTGTCTGCAGTATAAAGTGGGAACAGTGTTTCAAATGAAGACAACCCGAAAGCTAGTACTAAGGTTAAAATGATTGGCGTAAGAAAGACTTTCCAATCAATTTTTGTTAGCAACTCAGGTTGATATTTGGTAAATCCATCTTGCGTTTCATGTTTCGGATTTTTAATAAGTATAATTGAAAGTATCAAGGCTAAACAGCCACTAAAACCCGCTACATAGAATGGTAATCTATGTGAAACTTCTGCTAATAAACCACCAAGCCCTGGCCCTAAAATAAATCCAGAATTAATTATTGCTGACATGTATCCAAAATTTTTAGCTTTATCTCTACCTGATGAGATATCTGCGATCATGCCTGTGACACCTGGCATAACCATACCTGCACTAAACCCACCAAGTATTCTAGAAACAATCAGAAGTGAGAACGTATGACTTGCAGCAAATAAGAATTCTGAAATCGCAAATAGGCCTAAGCCAATACAGATGATTAACTTTTTACCTAATTTATCTGCGAGTGTACCGCCAAATGGTGAGATAATCATTTGGGCTAAAGCAAATACAGCTACCAGTATGCCTAAATCGCTACCTTTTAAACCTAAATCTTTTAAATAAACAGGGAGCACAGGAACGACTAAACCAATACCTAAAAAGACAAGAAAAATATTAAAATATAAAATAATAAACTGCTTCTTCACGTTGCTCGCTCCTTTCTTTTTATAAATTGTTTGAAGCGGCTTTCCATTCTCTAATATACGAGAACAAGCCTAATATTAGAATATTTTATAACAGTTTCATGAGAAATGACAATAAAAAATTTATTTTCTAATCACTATCATATAATATCGTAATTATAACTTGTATAATAAAGATGTATCTAATTTTCAGGATGGAGGTTTCCTATGATTTATCAAGTAGATGGTAAGACGATTGTTTTAGTATTAGAACAAGGTGAAGACATTGTATCTGCAGTAACAGATATTGCAACAGAACAAGGTGGACAATTTGGCACAGTTAGTGGCATCGGTGCATGTGCTAGCGCAGAACTTAACTTCTATAATTTAGAAACCAAAACTTATGAAAAGAAAACCATTGATGAACCTTTAGAGCTCATCAGTTTAATGGGTAATATCTCTCATATTGACGAAAAGCCATTTGCGCATTTACATGCCACATTCGGAACTAACCAATATGACACATTGAGCGGACATTTAACTAAAGCCGTCGTTTCTGCTACAGCAGAAATTGTAATCACAATGACAAATTTAGATATAAACCGCAAATACAATGAAACAATTGGGTTAAACCTGTTAGATTTATAATTTGTTAGTTAAAGTAAAAAGCGTGACTTTAGATTAAACTTTGTTCAAAAAGCAAAATGAGTAGTAAGCAGAGATGTTTCAATATATTAGGAGCATCTCTGCTTTTATACTTGTATTTATTCTCCTATAAATCACATGTTTTAATACCCTACTACAGAGTTACGTCTGTGTGTTTAACATGTATAACTTAAGTTAATAATTGAAATTTATATTTAAAAAATGTATCATGTAGTCTCATATTTCAAAAACATAGGTTAATATTTATCTTCGTTTATTAGCACAAAAGAAGTTTTAGATTGCATTTACTAATGCACAATCAAATTACAATTCATTAGTAATCTATTATATTAGCGCTTAATTAAAAAGAAAGTAGGTGTATTTATGCAAGCGCGTTATATCGCTAGAAGCATTTTCCTTATATTGATATTAGTTTCAATATTTTTCAATAATTATTTCCAATTTATGACGCTTAATCTATTTCTAGCGTATGTGCCGTTTGAACTATGCTTACTGTTAAATCTATTTAAACCAAAATACAAATATGAGTGGCCACTATTCATTATTTTCACACTTATTTTTGTCTTGATGGTGCCAAATACTTTGTATATGATTACTGACTTAATACATTTAAATCAGTTTAATTTCAATTTCTATCAAGGTTTAGTAATTAGTGAATGGGCGTATTTTGCATTCCTTGTATCTGGCGTATTACTAGCTATTTACCTATTAATTCTAATGTTTTTAGAAATGGAACAATTCACGCAACATCTCTGGCTCAATAGATTAATTATTGTAGTTATGATGTTCTTAAATGGTCTCGGTATATTTATTGGACGCTTCTTACGTCTACATTCAGTTTATCTTATTCATGAACCGCTTCATATTTTTAATGAAGTATCTTCGAGTTTAAATACTGATACGTTACGTTTTATTTTATTACTTATTGCATTACAAGTGATTATCTTCCTATTTGCGAAAGGAGTGCGTAGCGTAAAATGACTTTGAATATTTTAGTTCTCATTATTGTTTTAATTTTATGTCAATTAATCATCGGACATTTATTACATGATGTAGGTTTTTCATATCTTCACAGCATTATATTGATGTTGTTCCCATTAGGTATTGGTTTATTTTATCTACAACTATTTTATTATGAACGTCGTTTTCCAAATTGGAGCGTCCCCATCAACATAAAATTAAGATTAAAATATATGTATATATTAACGTTTTTTGAATACGTAACTTTATATATTTGTGTCTTTAGATTTTAATAGATTTATGAAGCATTTATTATTATATGTATAAACAAACGGTCTCATCCCTATAAATATATGTAATAATTTATTTACTTCCCTAAACAATACTAAGCTGTCGACAAGCCTTTAAACTTTTGTCGACAGCTTTTTATGTGCACAAACATTGGTTCATCCATTATGATAATGTGATCAAAAATCGATTCATTTCCCTAAATAAAGCAAATATATTCTATCAGATTTCCATATTTTTATTAGCTAAGCAAACCTTTATTTAACAAATCTTTATTACTACCTCATCATTATCAAAGATAAGGGCTAAGACATGTTACTATGCCCCAACCCTTAACTAAAGCGTTATATATATAAACTAATTTATATGAATACATTATGCCATATATTTTAAAGCTTTAATGCTTGTTTAACTTCTTGAACCGACTCTGCAGAAACTTTTAATTGCTCATATTCATCATTAGATAAATTTAAATCTACAATACTTTCAATACCATTTGAACTTAAAATTGTTGGAACCCCTAAGCATATATCTGTAAATTGATATTCCCCTTCTAGTAGTGCAATACTAGGCAGTAATCTATGTTGGTCTTTCAATATAGCTTCAATCATACTGTATACTGCTGAAGCTGGAGCATAATAAGCTGAGCCATTTCCCAGTAATTCTACGATTTCTGCACCGCCCTTACGTGTACGTTCAACAATTGTCTCAATTTGTTGTGCATCAAGTAGTTTATGAAGTGGTACTCCATTAACATTAGTTGAATCTACTAACGGAACCATCGTATCGCCATGACCACCTAATACTAAACCTTTAATATCTTTAATAGAAACTTTTAAGGCTTCAGCAATAAACGTTAGATATCTTGATGTATCTAATACACCGGATTGTCCTATTACTCGCTCTTTTGGAAATCCAGAAGCTTTCAATACTGAATACGTCATAGCATCTACAGGATTCGTAAGTACGATAATCTTACAATCAGGTGAATATTTTACGATTTCTTTTGTAACATCATGCATAACCGCCTCATTAACCTGTACTAAATCGTCTCTACTCATCCCAGGTTTACGTGGCACACCTGCTGTAATCACTACAACATCTGAATTTTTTGTATCAGTATAGTCAACGGACCCTTTTACATTTATATCAAAGCCATAGACTGGACTACTTTCTAAAATATCTAGTGCTTTACCTTTAACTTGGCCTTCATTTGTTGGACGGTCAATCAGTACAACGTCAGCCAACTCTTGTTGAGCAACAATAAAAGCCAATGTTGCACCCGTATTGCCGCCACCTATAATAGAAACTTTTTGTTTTGTCATAAAAGCAACTCCCTCATACAATCTCTTGATCACGTTACTTAAATTATATCATCTCTAGCCACCGATAATGATTTCATTTCGTTAAGTTAAATTATCAAATTTACTTATGTGTTTTTTGCCTTTTAATCCATTTCCAAATTATAAAAATGACTAAAACAATTAAAATGAAATAAATAATTTTAGAATAGATATTCATGTAGTAAACAATTGCATGCCAATTTCCGCCCACTGCTTGTCCTAAATAAATCAGTACGATATTCCAAATTAAGGTACCAAGCGTAGTAAACAAAATAAACAAAGGTATATTCATTCGAGTTAAACCAGCTGGGATGGAGATTAAACTTCTTAACAGTGGCACAAAACGACAAAAGAAAATTGTCCAATATCCATACTTTTCAAACCAATTAATTGTTCTATCTATATCTTTGATTTTCACACGTAAAAATTTCCCATAACGGTTTACAAAGCGATATAAGTTCCGCTCGCCGATCCAGGCACCAATACCATAGAGAACAATAGCCCCAATAACAGAACCAAGCGTTGAAGTGATTGTCACGCCAATAAAGCCTAAATCAGACTTAGTTGTCATAAAACCACCAAAAGTTAAAATGATTTCAGATGGTATTGGTGGAAATATATTTTCCAATAAGATTAATAATCCTATACCTAAATAGCCATGTTGCTCCATAAAATGCGTTATCCACTGTTCCATTCATTTCCTCCTAAAGCTCGTTAAAACAAAGCATTAAAATAGATTATTTGTTAACGCATATAAATACATTGATAAGCCAAATAGAACCATACTTAAAATTGTTAGTATCAATGCTAAAACCATTACACGTTTATAATGTTTAATAAATGCTATGAATAAAATAGCACCATTATAAAAGAAAAATAGTCCAAAAAGTGTCATCATTATATTAATATCAGGATATACAATATTTAATATTGCAATGACTAAGGCAAAACCTAAAAACGGAAAATTAATAAAATTACGTTGAAACTTATGTTGTTTTAATTGATGTTGTTCGTTCTCTGTATTCATTATCTTTACTCCTTCAAACTTTAAACTACGGGATGTCATGACCTAAAGAAGCCGTATAAATATCAAACCATTCTTGATCTGTAAGTGACACCTTCAAGCCATTAATCGCTTCATCAATACGTTCGATTTTGTGTGTGCCTAGCACTGGCATTAGTGATGCAGGATGTTTATTTAACCATGCCATAACGATACCATTCAAGGTTACATTATATTTTTGTGCTAAAGGAGAAACAACTGCCATGATTCTAGCAGATTTTTCGTCTTCTAAATCGAATAATTTACCACCTGCCATAGGGCTCCACGACATAATTTTAACATCATCTTTATACATATGATTAATGATACCATTTTCAATAGCGTCTAAAGTATATGGCGACACTTCCAGTTGATTTAAAGTGATATGCAATTTATCACAAACTAAACATTTGCTTAGTAAATCATATTCAGATTTATTGAAGTTTGAAACACCAAATGACTTAACTTTTCCTTGTTTAACCAATGCTTTTATTGCTTCAGTCACTTCGTTAGGGTCCATTAAAGGTGATGGTCTATGAATGAGCAGAGAGTCTAGTTGCTCAACTTGTAAGTTTTGTAACGAACGATCAACAGATTGAACAATATGCTCTTTACTATGATCATAGCGATGGCCACTTGTTTCATGAAGTGGACTTGATGGCAATACAATACCACATTTAGTTACAATTTCAATTTGATCACGAAGTTGTGGTGATAATTTTAGCGCTTCACCAAAGATACTTTCACAACTGTATGAGCCATAAATATCAGCATGATCCATAGTTGTAATACCTCTTTCAACCAATTCATTCAAATATCTATTTAATTGTTGAGGTGTCCAGTTCCAGTCTTTCGCTCTCCAAAACCCTTGTATTACATTCGAAAAAGAAACGTATTGATTAATTTTCACTTTATTCATATATCTTCAACACCCTTTTTATTATATTCAATAATCAAGTGAACTGTAGCATATCCAATTTATTGCGCAGTTGGTTTTCATCTATTTGTTCACCAATAATTACAATTGTTAACGGCATCGCTGTGTCGATGACTTCATAATCTGGCAAACCAAATGCATATTGAAATTCATATATATCATTTGGCGTATCGTGAAACTTGACGTATCCCTTTAATCTTAGAACATTATCAGGTAGCCGTAAAATAAACTGATAGAATAATTGACGATCAATTGGCCCAGTAAATTGATACTGTAAGCTCTTAATTCCATGATGATGCATTGGCTGACCTAAATGTGACATACTATCATCTGTTGTTAAAATTAAATTATCCATATTTAAATCAGCATATGATGTATAAAATTTCAGTGCTTGTGGGTTAATTTTTTCAATTTCTTTTATCTTATCGTACTCAACGCTTTTCAACAAATCCATTTTATTGATTACAATTGCATGACTTACTTTTAATTGTTCTTCCATTAATTGTATTGTACTATCAGTACATTGGGCTCTATTCAAAAATCTCGGTGCGTCTGCTAAGCCTATAACTACTGGTGTGGCAAGGTGTTCAACGATTTCAGGATCTTGGCAAGCCGCAATAATTTCAATTGGGTGTGCGATACCCGTAGCCTCAATTATAATATGGTGCATTGCACTTTTGTTAATAAAATGTTTTAATTGTTTTATTAAATCCCGTTGCAAGTCACAACATATGCAACCATTTAATATCGATGCAACCTCTATATCATGGCTTAATGCATTGCTATCTACATCTATATTGCCGTATTCATTTACGATGATACTTGGGTTTTCATTTTTATTTAGTAAATATTTTACATAATTACTGAGAAAAGTTGTTTTCCCACTACCTAAAAAACCTGTTACTACGGTAATAGCGATTTTAGGCTGTTTAATATTTTTCAAAAATCTCACTCATTTCATAAATTTAAATGTTTGTGTAAAAGATAATTTTTTCGTATAATTAATCTTTCACTTGATAAAATATTAGATATCTTCTAAACTTTATACACGCTATATTTTAGCATGGCACAGTGCAAAAGTGTATTTGAGGAAGTGTCACACACAACGTTAGACGGATTCAGGTCCGATGCAAAGTAAAGAAAACGGATAGAATGTCTGGAGGAGAACTTATGTCTGAACCACTTAATTTAAAGGAACAACTTTGTTTCAGTTTGTATAACGCTCAAAGACAAGTAAATCGCTACTACTCTAATAATGTCTTTAAGAAATACAAACTAACATACCCACAATTTTTAGTACTTACTATTCTTTGGGGTGAATCACCTGTCAATGTCAAAAAAGTCGTTACAGAATTGGCGCTTGATACTGGTACTGTATCTCCATTACTTAAGAGAATGGAACAAGTTGATTTAATCAAACGTGAACGTTCTGAAGTTGATCAACGTGAAGTATTTATCCATTTGACTGATAAGAGCGAAGCAATTCGTCCAGAATTAGATACTGCATGTCAAGATGTTGCAGTTGCATCTTCTCTTGATGAAGATGAATCTAAAGAATTAAATAGATTACTTGCAAAAGTAATCGATGCCTTTACTGAAGAAAAAGCAAAATAAGCTTTTCTACCTATATTAAAGGTTAAAGATATATCAAAATGATTCCTTAAATATACTTGATTTAAAGAGAGAGCTCAAACACTTTTGTGTTTGAGCTCTTTTTTGACTATTTTAAAACTTCAAACTGCGAACTGTAAACCTTAAAAATACCTGGTCGTAATTCCCATGATTTTTCGACTTAAACTCGCTTAAATTCATGCTCTGCATATAATTGAAAGTAAGAGTTTATTTTGTATTTTTATGCCAAGTTACAATCACATAATTTTAGAATTTATAATTCTTCTCATTATGAGGCATTAATCTTAATCATTTTTTGTAGATAGCCTTTTTCTTTAGTAGCTAAAGTTTCATAACTACCTTCTTCTAGAATAGCACCTTCTTGCATAACAATAATTTTATCAAAGTTTGGTAACAACCTTAAATCATGCGTAGCTACAACTAACGTTTCAGCGTGCTTATGGACTAAATCCATAACTACATTTGTATGATGAACATCTAAAGCAGTTGTTGGTTCATCAAGTATCCAAAGTGAAGAAGGTTTTAATAATAGTCTTGCTAAAGCCAATCTTTGTATTTCTCCTCCAGATAATGTCTGACCAGAAAGTGTAATCACTCTATCTAAATTAATGTGCGCTAATCCAAGTCGGTCTAGTACCTCTCTAAGTACATCGTCTTCTTGTTCTGAAAATAAATTCTCTCTTACAGTGCCATCAAACAATTGTTGGGATTGTAAGAGTGCGTTGATATAACTATATTTATCTTCATTTAATATTTTAGAAATATGTTGTTGATGTAAAAGCACTTCCCCTTCATCACTTTGATATAGGCCTAGCATAAGTTGTAATAAAGAGCTTTTACCTGAACCAGACGGCCCTACTATCGCTACATGTTCTCCTTTATTAATGACTAAGCGAATCTGGGATAATACAGGTGTTGATTGGTTCCAATATTTGAAATCAACGTCTTTTAATTGCATTAAAGGCAATGCATCTGACGTTCCTATTTGCATAGATTCGTTACCTTGTGTCATTGGATGGGCAATCACCTCATTAATATCAGTTAATGCTTGGTCCGTATCAGCTTTATAATAAGCCACGTTACTCATTGGAATCGCTTGTTCAAATAACGTTAACATCATTAATACAATACTTGTCAAATACACAACATCTAATTGTTGGTTTTGTACTTGAACAACACCTAAGTATAAAGTTAAAAATAATGCAATCATCGCTACAACATTCAAGCTATATTCATAAAGTGACAGAAAACGTTGCTCTTTAGCTTGTACACTTTCATATGCATCTAATTGTTCTATAACTTGCTTTTTATAATATTCTGTTTGATTAAACCGTGTTAACTCATCGTAGCCTTCTTTATAGTCATAAAATTGACTTAAAAATTCACCTTGGACTTCATTTACTTGTCTTTTTAATATACGTGCTCTTTTAGCACTTAACCAAGGAATAACAATTAACGTAGCTAGCATACTCAAACAAATAATCACTGCATGTATATATGAAAAATAAAATATTGTAACCATTGTGACGATTGCCGTTAATCCGATGACTACTGGCGGATAATAAACCCTTAAATATATGTTTTGCAAAGCCTCTACTCTACCAATCATACGTGCAATTAAGTCACTAGAATTGAATTTTCTATAAACATCAGGTACAACTGGAAGTAATTTTTTGAAGAATTGAACTCTCACATCGCGTAACATTGTAAATGTTGTTCTATGAGAAAGTAATCTCTCAATATATCTTGCTACCGCTCTAAGAAATCCAAACATTTTCACTGAAACAATCAATACCATCAGCGCAAACAGCGGAGCCCCTAAGGCACTTTGAGTAATCATATAACCGCTTAAAAAGAACATACCTAATGCGACTAAACTACCGACTACACCAACTAAAATAGATAATATTAAATCCTTATCTATACTAAATTTAATCCGTGGTTTCATGTTCATCACCGCCTTGTCGAGGGTCGTTTAATATACGCGTATCGCCTGACTTTAAAACTCCTTGTTCAATCAAAATACGTCTGTCTGCATTTTTAATCGTATGTGCTCTATGCGCAATAGTAATCATTGTGATATTAGAAAACTGTCTTTCAATAACATTTTGTATTACATTTTCAGTTTTCACGTCTAAGCCTGTTGCTGGCTCATCAAAGATTAATAGGTCTGGGCTCCCCAATAATATTCTTGATAGCTCTATACGTCTCATTTGACCACCTGAGAGCATCTCTCCACCTTCACCTATTCTTGTGTCTAAACCATGTTTTAGCGATAACACTTTTTCTTTTAATTCAACATCTGCTAAAACTTGTAATATTTGTGCTTCCTCAACTTGATGAAACATCGTTATGTTATCTCGTATAGATGAATTGAAAATATAAGGAGCTTGACTAAGAAACCCTATATTTAAATTTTTCTGTTTGTAAGTAATTGTGCCATCACTGGCTTCCAAATTTTGTGCGATCAGTTGCGCTAATGTTGACTTTCCAGCGCCACTTTTTCCAATTAAAGCGATATGCTCACCACTTTTTATGCTTAAATTAATATCTTTTAATGCATACTTAGAAGTGTCTTTATATTTAAAATCTACTTGGTCTAATCGAATCAAAGCACTCTGATTTAAATTAATTTGTATTTGAGGTTTAGGATCTTTATTCTCTTTGTCTAGCACTTCAAACAACACATCACTAGAACCTTCACTTTGTTTCCCAGTATGGAAAGATTGACCAAGGTCTTTAATTGAATTGTAAAATTCTGGTGCCAATATAATCGCAATTGCCGCTGTCTTAAAGTCTAAATTATGAAATAAAATCAAACCTAAACCAGCCTCTAACGCAACTAAACCAATACCGAGCATACTAATAAATTCGAGCATTAAGCCAGATAAAAAAGCACTTCTTAAAATACGCATCGTTAAATCCCTAAACGTAGTACTTTCCTCATAAAGTTCTTTTTCTGTATGTTCAGTTCTATTAAAAAGTTTTAACGTTATTAGACCTTTTATTTTATTTAAAAATTGTTGACTAAACTGATTTAAATAAGTCATTTTATCTTTAGATTCATCACGGGTTTTCAAACCAAAAATGATATAAAAAAGTGGAATAAAAGGTGCTGTGACTATCATAATCAATGCCGTATTTAAATGAACAAAACACATAGCAATGATTATTAATAACGGTATCATCATTGATTTAAATACTTGCGGAAAATAACTATTAAAAAAAGGAACAATGCCATCAACACTTTCAGTTAAAGTGTTCATTTGCACACCAATTGGATCTTTGGATTGCTTTATAATAAGTTGCTTTCTTAAATCGCGCTTAACTTTCGCTGCCATTTGATTGCCTATCATTTGGTTTATAGTATTAAATGTAGCACGTGCTATTAAAACTACTAATGTAAACATTAAAATATTTAATAAATCATGATTAGCGCTTAATAACATTGCGTTTAATATTTCTGCAATTGAAATATTTTGTACTACAACTGTAATTGCTAAAAGTGCACTAACTACAAACATAAAGATAGGATATATTTTATATTGCATTGCTAAACTTGTTAATCTTTTCACAAATATCACCTACCTCACATTATAGACTGCCTGTATAAAAGTTAAATTAATTCGCTCATTGTTTTATATACTTTTTATGAAGTTTTCATATTTTAGACATAATTAATTTTTATAATTTTAATTGAGGATTTACTGTAACTTTACACATGTCCTTTAAAATGACTATTATCTATTAATTATATACATCTTTAGTCTAAAATCACATTTTTAAGTGGCATAATACATTTTTATTGTGCTATCATTAAAAAATGAAAATACACAAAATTTTATAAGTACTATGAAAGTAGGTAAATTATGTTAATACTTGAATTGATTAAAGGTATCATTCTAGGTATCGTTGAAGGTTTAACAGAATTCGCTCCCGTTTCATCGACAGGTCATATGATACTCATAGATGATATGTGGTTGAAATCGAGTGAATTTTTAGGATCTGAATCGGCATTTACGTTTAAAATTGTCATCCAACTAGGTTCAGTATTCGCAGGCGCTTGGGTATTTCGTGAGCGTTATTTCGAAATGTTACATATAGGTAAATATAGAGCAGAACCTATTGATGGTATTGGTCAAAAACCAAAACGTTTAAATTTATTACATATCATTGTAGGTATGATTCCTGCAGGTGTTTTAGGTTTGCTATTTGATGATGTTATCGAAAAATATCTATTCAGTGTACCAACAGTAATGATTGGGTTGTTTATAGGCGCAATTTATATGATTATTGCTGATATCTACAGTAAAAGAGTTACAAATCCACAAACTGTAGACCAAATCAATTATTTCCAAGCTTTTGTTATTGGACTATCTCAAGCCATAGCAATGTGGCCAGGTTTTAGTAGATCTGGTTCAACAATTTCTACTGGTGTATTAATGAAAATGAATCATAAGGCTGCCTCAGATTTTACGTTTATTATGGCAGTGCCTGTCATGCTTGCAGCAAGTGGTTTATCACTAGTAAAAAATTTGGAATATATTCAATTAAATCATATTGGTTTCTATATTCTTGGCTTTATCGCCGCGTTTATTGTTGGGTTAATTGCAATCAAAACTTTCTTATACTTAATTAGTAAAATTAAATTAATACCATTTGCAATTTATAGAATTATATTGGTCATTATCATCGCTATTCTTTACTTCGGCTTTGGTATTGGACAAGGTATCACAGGAGAATAATTTAAAGTCTAATTTAAATGCTTGAACATTAAAGCTGATAAACATCTCACTATTTCTTAGATGTTTATCAGCTTTTTATTCTTTTCTTACAGATTGCTTAAACGTTAGTCTATTTCTCCTTAATAAATCCTGTACTCAGGCTATATTTACCGT